>JACPVC010000074.1 GCA_016191955.1 Chloroflexota bacterium | reverse complement strand
TGGACCTCGTCGAGTAGATCTATCTCGTTTTCGTTTGAATCGGTTTACTAAATTTTTGATCCGCACAGTTGAGAAAATCTATGGCTCAGTTTCTTCTGTTCCTACCCATATCTCCCCTCAATCTGTGATTTACTGAAATTACCTACACCGACGCCCAAGTTCCTTTTAGAATATAGAACTTACGCAGTGCAAAATCTTTTACTGCGAATTTCGCGAAATCACGCGAATTGTTAAAAAATTCGTGATAATTCGTGTAATTCGCGGCTTGCTCTTGGGGCTTTGCGTAAGTCCTAGAATAATTAATCGAGGTCTGGACATAAATAAAGCCACGACAATTCAGGCTTGAATCAGCGGGGCTGCATTGGCACGATAGAGGTTACCACACCAAAATCTACGGGGGCAGCCACATGGTATCACAAGGCAGTTTGCTCATACTGTCGGCAAGCTTGGTCGATCAAATTCCGATGTCAGTCGAACCAACCCAACGGAAACGTGGACGGACAAAGACATATCCAAACAAACTCTTTTTGAAAGCGCTGGTCATTATGATTGTTCGACAAGTACAAACGCCTTTTGGGCTATTGGCGCTCCTAGAAGAGCCAAGCACAGAAATGCAGGCTTTACGCCAGCAATTGACCCTGCCCGATGGAAAGCGTATTGGCGAACATGGGAACGTCGCTTGTCAGACATTCTGAACATGCTTCCAGCGCAAATTGCCTGTTGGGGACATTTTTTGCTGGAGCGTTTGGGTTTGTGTACCCAAGCGGCGTGCGTTGCTCGATGGATAGCAATATTTTCTTCTTCGCGTCCCTGCGACTTCCATTGCACCGGCACGCAAGGACAGGTGTGCATTGGAATCTCTTCGAATTATGCAGGCTGCATTTTGGATTAAAAAGAGACCAGAAGAATCTCTGGTCTCTTCATGTATGCGCTCTTCTCCCTGCTTATTAGGGAGGAGGATAAGAAGACAGGGTTACCCGCCCAAAATGTTTCTGAGCATGAACGCCGCGAACAGCACCAACAGCACAACCACGCCGATGGCGATATACAACTGGGTATTGCTCGTGCCGCCTTCGGTCGCGACCTGGTCCGCTTTGGGGTAGCCGCCGATGGTGCGCTTGGGCAGACCAAGGATGATGGCGAAGGCGATCATGGCAGTAGTGATTTTATCCACCGGCTCGGTCAGGAAGCTGGTGCTGGCAACTGCCTGCCAGATACCCTGCCCGGTTGCGAGCAAGTAGGCGGTGATAAAGGAGGAACCGCTGGCAGTGATGCCGCCGAAAAGGTAAACGGCGATGGGGGTCGAGACGATGGCAGCCGTGAGGGCAACCACGAAACCGGTCACCACAACTTTCCACCAGCTCTTGAAGAAGCCCCACTGTGCCATGCGCCCCGCCATATAGCCGATCATGGCAGCGACGGGCCACCACGGAAACCAACCTGGATCGATGGCGATGCCTGCAATAGTGTTCGACAATGCGCCAGTGAGAGCGCCCGCCCATGGACCGCACAGCACAGCCACGAGCACCGTGCCAATGCTATCCAAAAAGACCGGCAGTTTCAACACCAACACAATTTGCCCGACGGCAAGGTTAATGCCGATCGCGATGGGAATGAGCACCCACGTCTGCGTATTAAAATTGTTCTTGATCTTTTCCAACATGGTATCCTCCGAAGAAGTTGATGAAATCAATTGCATATTGATAATAACACTATTGCTTTCAGATTGTCACGAAATTTCCCGTGCCAGTTTCTCCATTCGCTCTAGAAACAATTCCATAAACATGCGCGGACGCACACCCATCGCCACTTTCATATTCGGCTTTTTCTTCTCATAATTATAAAAATCGCCAAACGTGTTCCCCAGCCCCACGCCCGTTGAAATATCCACATCCACCACCAGGTTCTGATAGTCGCAGATTTCCGGCATGAAGGTCAACGCCAGTGTCATCGGGTCGTTGATGACACAGCCGTCGATGCTTTGGTATTCGTCGTGGAACTCCATGTAAAAACGCGTCGCGTCTGCGATAAATTTCGTGACGGGTGAATCGATCTTCAGCAGTCGGTCCAAATCTGCCTGCGTAAAAATACATTGATATGTCACATCCAGCGGCGTGAGGATCATCGGCATGCCCGAATGAAAAACGATGTGCGCCGCGTGCGGGTCCACGTAGGTGTTGTACTCCGCCTGCGCCGTGGTGTTGCCCGGGTGCTGGATCGCCCCGCCCATGATGAACACCTCTTTTACATTTTCCACAATGTGCGGCTCTTGCCGTATCGCCAATGCGACATTCGTCAGCGGACCGATTGCCACCAAGGTGACTTCTCCAGGTCTTGACATGATCTGCTCGATCAGATAATCGCTTCCGTGCTGCGCCTTGGGCTGGGTTGCTGGTTCTGGCAGTTGAGCATACCCAAGACCGCTGTTCCCGTGCGTCTCCGGTCCGAGCAGCGACTCTTTCACAAGCGGCAGATCGCAGCCTTTGAAAACGGGCACATGGCTTGCCTTTGCCAACTCTAAAACTGCCAACGCATTCCACGTGGTTTGCTCCGTGGATGCGTTCCCATGAATGGTGGTAACCCCGTCGAGGGCAATTTCCGGCGAAACCGCTGCCAGCAAAATGGCAAGCGCGTCGTCAATGCCAGGGTCAGTGTCGATGATGATATGTTTTGGCATAATGATTCCGTAGGTCACGCTTTCAGCGTGACAGTCACGTTACAAACGTGACCTACATAAAGTTTCCATCCTCTCAATAAATAATTCCACGAACTCCCGCCCGCGCACATCGAGTGCGACCTTCATGTTCGCAGGCTTCTTCGCGACCTTCATAAAATCTGCATACGTCTTGCCTGTTGATACGCCGCCCGAAATATCCACATCCACATAATGTTCTTCAAGTGACAGCAGCTCCGGCGCGATGATTGCCGCCACCGTCAGCGGATCGTGCAAAGCGCAGCCAGCGAAACCTTCATACTTCAAATAGAACGCCATGTAATCCGCCGTCACATCGCGGACGAATTTGGCGACGGGTGAGTCGATCTTGTTCAAGCGGTCCACGTCTGCGGAGGTGAGCAGGCATTTATAGGTTACATCCAATGGAATGAGGGTGATGGGAATGCCTGAATTGAAAACGATATGCGCCGCGTGTGGGTCTTCATAGATATTGAACTCCGCCAACGGCGACATATTCCCGCCCGAGCGGACCGCTCCGCCCATGATGACCAATTCCTTCACAACTTGGGCGAAGCGCGGCTCTTTGCGAATGGCTAAAGCCACATTGGTCAACGGACCGACCGCGAACAAGGTCAATTCATTCGGTTCGGCGAGAAAACGTTCGATCAGATAATCGACCGCATGGGTATCTACTACTTTTGATGTTGGCTCAGGCAAATTTGTTCTGCCCATGCCGCTGGAGCCATGCACGGCTTCGCCTTTTGCCTGATGCGGCGGTTTGACCAATGGCAGGGAACATCCCTTCGCAACCGGGATACGGCTGGCATTCAAAAATTCCAAGACGGCTAATGCATTGCGAGTCGTCTTATCAATGGTGACGTTGCCATGTGTGGTGGTGATGGCTTCGAGTTTGATTTCAGGCGAAGCCAGCATCAGCAAGATCGTCAGCGCATCGTCTGCGCCGGGGTCGGTATCGAGGATGATTCGAGTTGGGGGCATGGGTTCCTGTAGGGGCGGGGTTTCCCGCCCAACGATGTTGAATTAAAAAACAGGGCGAGGGGACCTCGCCCCTACGCCATAAATTTTTCTACTTCTTCTTTTGTCGGCAAGGACGGCTGCGCGCCAAACTTGGTCGTTGCCAATGCGCCGCATGCGCATCCATAGCGGACGGATTCTTCGAGCGACTTTTCATTCAAGATGGCAGAGGCAAACCCACCGATGAAGGCGTCGCCTGCGGCGGTTGTGTCTACGACGTTTACTTTGAACGTGTCTACATGTTTCACTTGTGTACTCGTTATCAGCAGTGCGCCTTTACTGCCCAATGTCACGATCACCGTTTTCACGCCTTGCTTCAAGATTTCTTTTGCAGCAACTTCAGCGGATGAAGCATCATTTACTGGTAACCCAGTCAACAAAGACAGTTCGCTTTCGTTGGGGATCAAAATATCCACATTTGCGAGTAATTCAGCAGGCAATGGTTTTGCAGGCGCGGGGTTGAGGATGACGGTCAGTCCATGTTCGCAGGCGCGTTGGGCAGCGTGCAGAACTGTCAGCGTGGGGATCTCTAACTGGAGCAGGAGCAGCTTCGAGTTTAAGAAAGAAGCGGAGTCTACATCCGCTGGCGTGACCAAGCCGTTTGCGCCCGGCGAGAGCACAATGCTGTTCTGCCCGTTCTCATCCACAACGATGATGGCGGTGCCCGTGGCTGAATCCGTTTTCATGATATGCGAAGTATCCACATCGTTGGACTTTAAGTTTTCGACAAGGAATGGACCGAAGCTGTCGCTTCCCACCCGTCCGATCATTGTTGTTTTCACCCCTTGCCTTGCCGCCGCCACGGCTTGATTCGCACCCTTGCCGCCGGGAATGATCTGCAAATCGTCGCCGCTGATGGTTTCACCCGGCTGCGGAAAGCGCGGCGATTTAACGACGAGGTCTGCATTGAGAGAGCCGATGACGAGTACGTTGTTCATGGTTGGTATTTTACTTTAGGTTGTGAAGGGTGCGTCGCACCAAACTTAATGAGACGAGTCTACAGCTTGGACTCTCCTCATTAAGAAGATTAGTCCACCCGTCTGGTGCGACGCACTTCATCCAGCGAACGGATTGAAGTTCGTGTTGCGGTCGTAATAATCTTCGTTCTCAGCCCGTTTGAGAGCGCGAACAACATAGTAAGTCAGCGGAGTCATCAACGCTTCGATGGCGACTTTGAAAAGATAATTGGTAACGGTCAGCGTGAGGAACAGACTCCATGGGAAGACGCCAAATGCGGATGCGACCGCGACAAAGACGATGGAGTCGATGGCTTCACCGACGAGGGTGCTGCCAATGGTACGGGACCAAAGCCAGCGCCCGTTGGTGAGGATTTTCATTTTGGCGAGGACGAACGAATTGAAGAATTCACCCAGCCAATAACCGGAGAGACTCGCCAACATGATGCCACCCGTGCTCATGCCGCCGAGGATGGCTTGATAGGCGCTATCGCCTGCATACGATTGCCATGTCGTTTCGCCGGGCATGATGCCAACGAGCCATAGGACCAAGGCGGTGAGTGCCAGCGCAAAGAAGCCCGTCCAGATGACGCGGCGCGAGCGTTGATACCCGTACACTTCGGTGAGGATGTCGCCGAAGACATAGCTGATGGGGAAGAGCAGAGTCCCGGCATCGAAGGCGAGCGGGATGTTGAAGAGGCTGACGCCCCAATCTACAATTTTGGCGGAGGAGGCGATGTTGCTGGTGATAAGTACCGCAACGAAGAATGCCATGATGATGTCGAAGTATTTGTAAGTTTTCAAGGTGTGTCCTTTCTGTTTGGGAGGGGTATTTTTACCACAGGGAATCAAAAAGGTGACAGTCACTTGCTGTGTCTGCTCTCTGCGCCGTCCCCGGCGCGGGATTTCTTGCGCAATACGCCGCCGGGGACGGCGGCTTGAGCGTTTTGTAAATCAAAAAAGTGACTGTTACCTGGCTTTGTTGCTCTGTTATCTCTCGATCCCAAATGCCTCATCGAAGAACGCAACCATTTTTTGCGAATACTCCTCCGGTCTCTGAAACGGACCGTCGCAATGCGTGGCTTCGTCGATGACCCACGTTTGCGCGTTGGGACCGGCGATCTCTGCAAAACGAAGCGTGTACAACTCACTTTCACTCCCCAACAGCGGACGTTCCATGCCGCCGCCGACAAACATGACTGGGTGCGGCGCGATATTGGGCAGGATTTCGGTCAACGGCGTTGGCGCTTCAATACCTAACTTGATGGTGTACATCCAATCCAGCAGGTAATTATTTGCGATGATGACCGCCACGAGTGGATTCTTCGGCGCAGGCAAGTCTTGTGCGCGGACGGATGAATTGCCGTCGCCCCACGCTGCTTCGACCTCAGGGTAAAGCGCCGCGCTGTAGACAACGATAGATGCGCCGGTGGAGCATCCCATCGCTCCGATGTGTTCATTTGGATTTTGCGAGTGAATGAATTGAATCGCTGCTTTGACGTCGAGATGATCTTCCCAACCGTAAGAACGATACTCACCCGTGCTTTCGCCGTTGGCACGTTCGTCGTACATCAAGACACCATAGCCAGCATCCACCAATTGTTGCGCGGGCCAGATCATGCCTGTGCGGTTGCCGCCATAGCCATGCAACAGAATCACCGTCGCGCCGTTTTGTGAAGGCGTGTGCCAACCTGCCAGGGTGATGCCATCCTCGCTTTCAAAGGTCACGTCTTCCACTTCAAAGCCAAGGTTATCGGGAATTATCACTTCGCTTGGCGCAGGCGTGGTTTCAGTGATGATCGCCAAGATTGTCCGCTCGATAGAGATGATGAAGACGAGGATAAGCAAAATGCCAAACCCAAACCACAGCAGGCGTAGGAATCGTTTTATGAAATGGATGATCCTGCCGTTGAGGGTTTCTGGTATATCAATTTTCCCCGCTTGAGTTTTTATCTTTCGCCAAACCCTGAAAAGGATGAACGAAAAGAAGAGGATGATGAAGAGTATCTCGCCGATCAGCCAGTAGTGATGGAGCACTTTTGTCTCCTTGATGTAATTGCACTGTATGGATGTCTTTATTGTCACGCTTTCCGTGATGTTGTGGTTATTTCGTCTTGTAATACCAGGCAGAGAGGTTATTTTCGTTAAGGAAATCGATATCTTCCCCGGCATTCTGAGGGTTCGGATGTATTTGAGCAAGCGCCTCATTGGAAATGGTTTCCCCTGAAATGACAGCCTGATAGGCGGGCAAAATTCGCAAATGCAAACGGACGTATCCCACCCATCCCCCGGCAATGGTTAGGAATGTCAACGAGGCTGTAAGGAGCAGGTAGATGGCGCTCGTGCGCAGGCGCGGAATTTTTACAAACGGCAGCAGGGTGATCAAAGACACCCAAAACCATGCGGACATGGTGAGGTATCTGGAAACAGTGGATTGGCGAAGACCATACTCCATCCGCCCTAGCGAGATAACGAAGGTGGTGCCGATAACAAATACAGCGATTGTCAGATATGGTAGCAGTGACCGCCACTTGCCGGACCGGACGGTTTGCACAACAACAAAGGAGAACAGGATGACGCCCAGCACACCGAAGACCCAGGCAACATACCAGAATGCCAGGATGGGGGCGCCTAAAAAGTTGAGCAGCCAGACCAGCCATTCGAAGGGATGTGAGATCAGATAGGGGTAATTGATTTTTGCTGAAGAACTCCAGCCGTTCAGAAAAAAGCCCATGGTGATGGCGCTGACCGCCAGCCAGATGATTGTTTTCACAATACGGGGACGTCCGCTTTCGTTGAAGATCAGGAGCACCGCGCCGAGAGCCCAGTAAAAAAGCCCGTTGACCATTGAAAAGTTCGCCACCACGCCAAGCAAGATTGCTGTTATGAATGCTCCCCAAGTCTTGTCTGTAAGGAAGAAGACCCCGATGATAATACATGCCATGCCAAGGAACATGACCGTCTGGAAACCTTGTATCCAGCTTTCACGAGAACCCAGGTTGAAGAGCAGAAGGGATATTAACGGCAGCAGGAAGACGGGTGCTTCCACTGTATGTTCCTGCCAGGTTCGTAGGGCGCGGCGGGCAAAAAAAGCGAATGTACCGAAAGCGATCAGGAGGTTGGTCCAAAGTTCAGCTTTGATGTTGTAGTGGGTAAACCCCGCCAGAACCAGCCAGATCAAACGCGGGAAAAACGGACGATGCTCGTTATGTTGCGAAAGCAATACATCGAACGTCAATTGACCGTTGCTTTGCATCATTAAGTGCTTGACAAAATACCACTGATCCCAAAAGGGAATGTTCAGCCCGAAGAAATGAATGTATAAGCCAACAACAAGGATTGGCAGCAAAGTCAGGACCGCGATTTCTTTTAAGTTCATTTTATTTTTTCCCTATTATCGTTGTTTGCCCCTCGGCGCCACCACCCCGGCTTTCACATCCCATATTTCTGCGCCTGCGGTGAACTCTGGCGCGAACAAGGTCAGGTCGGTGGTGGTGAACAAGACTTGCGACTCTTGCGTGACGTATCGCAGCAAATCCGCCCGTCGAGACGAGTCAAGCTCTGCCATCACTTCGTCGAGCAGAATGACGGGGTACTCGCCCGTACGTTCCTTCATCCATTCGACCTCGGCGAGTTTCAACGCCAGCAGGGTGGTACGCATTTGCCCGCGTGAGCCGTAATCGCTCACGTCCGCTTTGTTGATGACAAAACGCAGATCATCGCGATGCGGACCAATCGTCGTCACGCCGCGCGCGATCTCTTCGTTGCGAATTTGTTTAAGCCGCGCGAGAAAGCCTTCTTGAATTTCGTTCAATCCAAGTGATGAGCGGTCGATTGCCGTGTCGAGTTTCAAGCCGAGTTGACCATTCGGCTTGGGCAGCGGGTCGTAGGCAGGTTCATAGGCGAGGCGCAAAATTTCGGTTCCACGAGTCAACTCGTGATGGACGCGCGAAGCGAGACGTTCGATCTCCTGAATCGCCTGGATGCGCCACAAAATAATCTGCGCTCCGAACCTGACCAACGCCTCATCCCAAACTTCGAGTTGGTTGCTGTTCCCCTTCGACAAGCTCAGGGCGGCGCCTCCGTCCTCGTTCAACGCCTTGAGCAGGGCATTGCGCTGCGTGAGCGCCTGCGAATATTCGTTCCAAGTCCGCGCGTACAAAGGGACAGCCTGCGACAACGCAAGGTTGAGATAACGGCGGCGCTCGTCGGGTCCGCCTTCGATGATTTGCGACATTTGCGGGACGAAGATGACCGCGTTGAAATGACCGATGACATCATTGACATTGCGCTTGGCGCCGTCGAGCAGAATTTCCTTGCGCAGGCGTTGACCGTTCGTACCGGTCGGTTCGAGGATCAGCCGCGCTTCGAGACGATGCTTGGTCTTGCCGCGCTGATAATCTGCCACGAGCCGCGTCACTGCCAGCGGATTCTTCGCCTCGTGAAAGTTCACCATTTGCCGGTCCATGTTGGTTTGGAAGGAGGTGAATGCCGCCAGAAAATAAATTGCTTCGAGAACGGAGGTCTTGCCTTGCGCATTCTGCCCCGTCAACACAACAGCCCGCCGTGGAAGTTCAGCATCCAGGCGGGTGAGACTGCGAAAGTTGGTGAGGGAGAGATGTTTTAGGTGCATGGTTGAAGGTTACAGGTTACAGGTTGAAGGTTTAAACTTTCAACCTGTAACTTTCAACTTGTAACCGATTAATCGAGTGGTGTTTCTTCGTCTTCCTCTTCGCTTGGCTTCCAAACGCGGACGGCTTTATCGGTGAATAGCACGCCGTTCAAGTGGTCGATCTCATGCTGGAAGATGCGCGCCAGCCAACCGTCTACTTTGATTTTGACGGGATTGCCGTGGCGGTTGAGCGCCTTCACTTGTACGGCTTCGTGCCGTTCCACTTCGCCCACCAAGCCGGGGATGGAAAGACAACCTTCAATGCCCATTACTTTTTCCTCTGAAGTCTTCACGATCTCGGGGTTGATGAGCACGAATTTTTTTTTCTTGGGCGGGGGAGCGCCTTCTTCCTGTTCTTCATCCTCGCCCTCGGCATATTCAATCACAGCCAATTGCATGGGCAGGTTGATCTGCGGAGCGGCAAGCCCCACGCCGGGCGCTTCGCGCATGGTTTCGAACATGTCGTCAATAAGAACTTGTAAGTCTTTGTCGAATTTGGTAACGGGTTTTGCCTTCTTCCGCAGGATGGGTTCCGGCAGGTGAATGATTTGTCGTAGTGCCATTCTTGATTTCCTTTTTTACTTTTTCGATTCTACCGTTTTTACGTGAAAACCCTTCTTACCACGAAGGGCACGAAGTACACAAAGGAGGGAAAGGTGGCTAATTTTGCGAGCATTTTCCTCACCGCATGATTTGCTTAGCAAATCACGTGTGGCGCAAGTGTCGTGGCATTTGTGTCCTTTGTGGTTAGGCTCTTTCCTGTTAAGTACAGCAGAACCACTTTTTCTTTCCGGTTAGGAGCGGCAATGATACTTGCATTGTTATTTCCC
Source organism: Chloroflexota bacterium (assembly GCA_016191955.1). Classification (GTDB taxonomy): domain Bacteria; phylum Chloroflexota; class Anaerolineae; order Anaerolineales; family Villigracilaceae; genus Villigracilis. The sequence continues at coordinate 417 of JACPVC010000074.1, read as the reverse complement.
CGCCACCCTTCTTTAGAAGTCACCAGCCATCCCGCCGCCATCATTGCCGCCCCCAAGATCTTCTTCTCCGCCAAGCCCATCATCCCCGCCAAGCGGAAGATCGTCCAGATCCTGTCCTGCCGCGTTGAATGGATTGGTGGTATTCGGGTCGGCAGGAGCCGTAATCGGTTTGTTGAACTCGTTCATGTTCTGATGATAGGCGGCGATCCAGGTGGCGAAGCGTTCACGATCATCCTTGCCTGCGTTTTCATTCTTTTGAGCGATGCGCGATGCGCGCCGGCGGTTGATATCTGCTTGAACGGCGGCAGGGTCCATCACATCTTCGAATGCCATTTGAGTCCCGCCGACCGTAATGAACACGGTTCCAAAATTGAATATATAGGCGATGAACCCTGAACGTTTGTAGGAGGTGCTCAG
>JACPVC010000018.1 GCA_016191955.1 Chloroflexota bacterium | reverse complement strand
GGTTTTGTTCTCACTCGATTCGGTCATAATCTTTTGCTTTACACGTGACAGATAGGGATTCAAGACCTTTTGCTCGTTCTATTTCGCTTTCACCTTCCCCGATTGTATCAAGGATAATGGGATTTTGAGCAGGCGATCTTGAGCTTTAAGGAAGAGGGAGCACGCAAAGGTTGTTAGAAAATGGCTCAAAGCCGCCGTCCTTTGCGAAGCATCCTGTGGACGGCGGCGCTTGGTGAGCAAATCCTTCGCTGAGGACGGCGAAGGGAGTAAACTCAGCTACAAACTTTTAGTACACCTAGGATAGAAGTTGGATTTAGTTTTACGTCCTTTGGCGGTATGATATTTACCATTGGTATGATCGCCTGTTACTTGCGAAGTTGACTTGATACTAAATGCTGGTTTCCCGCCGATTTCAAATAATTGGAGAATACATGACCGAACCCATTTTCCTGACTTCCGAGAGCCCAATTCTCGATACGTTGAACTTCAAGCCTCATCGTACTTCTGTGGTGCGGCGGATGAAACCCTTTTTACCGCCGCCGAGTGAACCACAAACTGTAGATATAAAAACCTCCTGGGGTTCTGTTCTGACCGTCAAATACGGCGATATGCTCCTCAGCGAAATAGATTCACCCAACGACCTCTGGCCCGTGGATGCGAAGATTTTCGACGAGACCTATATTGTCACCGAGCCCGGGTATTGCATCAAAAGCGCCGTGACCATGCTTGTGCCGATGACGGATGTAACGAACGGCGACGAGGATGGGTTGGTAACGGTCGAAACCCTGGAGGGGCAGCAGACCGTGCGCGCCGGGGATTATTATCTCGCTCGCGGCGTGAAGGGCGAGATTTGGTCATTCCCCAAGGAAAAAGTAAATACTATGATGAAACCCGTCGAGTAAGCTCGACGGGTTTTACTTGTTGACACAGTGCTCTATCCCTTAACCTCGCCTGTCTTCGGATACCGCGAAAGAAGGTCATTCAGAACTGCGCGAGGCGTGTTGCCACTGACCTCTACATCCTTATATTCCTCTTTGATTTCCTCAAGAGAATTGGATAACCCGAAGCGTTTTGCCAGACGTTCGCCAAATTCCTGGATCGCCTCACGCATGGCTGCGAGTTCCGCCTGAACAATGTCAGAAGACGCTTCCTTTGCGAGTTCGCCGAGCATATCTTCGAATTTCTCACTCAGGCTTTCGGTCACCTCATCTAAGGTTTCACGGGTTTGGGCGGTTATCGAATCATTGAGTGTTTGGCGGAAGCGGGCGTCGGCTTCGCGTTGCTCCTGAATTACATTGTTGATCAGCTTGGCTTCTTCATCCAGGCTGGAGTCGCGCAAGGCTTCTTGCATGGCTTTGATATATTCCACATTGCGACTCCATAGAACCTCTTCGGTGGACCGCACCATGCGGTTGACTTCTGATTGGGTGCGTTCTTCGGCTTCAAGATTTTTCCAGTGATCCGATATGATGCTTAATTCCAAGATCACCTTGCTGTAATTCCTTACGACCAACTCTAGATTCTTTAATTGCTGCCAGCCGAAAAAAGCACTGGTAATGGAGGCTGTCAATGCCACCCAGATCGCGAGTCCATCCCCAATGGCGGCTAGCAATGCGCCGATGGCGCCGGAAATGTAGATGAAAAGTTGTATTCGAGTCCGTTCTTTTTGTTTAACTTTGACCTTCTTAGTGTGCCAGTTCAACTCATTTTCAAGCCGGTATTTGAAATATTCTTCACCGCTGAGATCGGTAAAGCCGTTATCGCTAGTGGGTGTGCCCGTAAAACGTGGAGCAGGCGGCACAGAACCTTTGAAGGGTTCTATCACCAATTCGCCGTTCATCCCACGATAGATCGATCGTTGAGTTTTCACCAATCTTTTTTCCAACCATTCACGGCGTTTGTCATTGTTTTTCAAAATGGTACGATAGGTGTAAATATCTTTGAGTATCTCTTCTGCGCCGGCTCTTGCCACAAGCCAGTCGCCGGCGGAGTAAAATTCATTGGTGTATGCTGCCAGCAGTGAGGCGATGAGAGGGGAGGCGACCAATAAATATTTCAGAACGACTTTGCCCCATTGGGGCAGGAAACTGTAGTTTTCAGGGTAGATCACGGTCAGGATGGATAACAGGGTCGTTAACATACCAAAGATGATGATCCACTTCCGCAGATTCGTGTAAGCGGCGGTACGTATTACCGACACATCATCATATTGGGCGAACTTTCGCCATGCGACTTCGAGAATTGGGGGTTTGGTTTCGGTTTCCATATTAGTTCTCCCGTCTCTTAACGAGTGACGAACCACGCGGCGATGTAGCCTTCGTGAGTTGCATCTTTGACCTTGATCCACTGGTCGTTTTTGCCGATCTTGGCGTCACCGCCAGGTTCGGTGATGGTGAACTCAGTCCCAAGCGGAACGCGCTTGATGAGAGTTGCATCGCTGACGATGGGCTGTTTGCGCAATGAAACAGCTTCGGCTGTTGTGCGGACCTTGACCGCTCCGCCACTGGTTGAGGTAGCATTTGCCTGCGCCGTAGAGCCGCCCGCATATTTGACATACCACGCCGCAACATAGCCTTCCTTGTTATCACTGGTGCGTACTTTGAGCCATTGATTTAGCACGCCGACTTTCGGAATCACTTTATCCGCAGGTTCTATACTGATGAGTTGTTCCGTGACAGGGATGCGGCGAATGAGCGTTTCAGCAGACACAACAGGCTGGGTGCGGAAAGAAAGTTCTTCGGTGGGGTAGAACGCCAGCGCGCCAGCAGGCACAGGTTTGCTTGGGACGGGAGCCGAACCAGGTTTCGGTGTGGTGCTCGGTTTGGGAGCTGTACCCGGTTTCGGCGTCGAAGAAGAGGCGGCGGCGGGCATAGCTTTTTTATCGGAGATGAACCATGCTGCCACGTATCCTTGATCGCCGTTCGGATCCTGCGCTTGAATCCACTGACCTTGCACGCCGATCTTGGCGACGGCTTGGGCTTTGGGTTCGAGGCAGATAAGTTCTGTGTTCATCTTCATACGCTTCCAAAGATAGCCCGTGGTTGCCGGTTGCGAGCGCAGGGCGAGATCGTCTTCGCTGGCGTAGAGCACGAATTTTTCAGCCGGGAGCGGGACTTTTGCCGGAGGTGTGGGAGGATTGATGCCGTAATTTTCGAACCACAATACAGCGCTGATCTCGGATGCAAGTTTCGCGCCGTTGTATTTGTAGCGTGTGGTCAGGGGCACTTCTTTATCTGGACCGTCGCCGCCGTATTTATACGGATCATAGATGACATAATCATCGCCCTTCTTTTCCTTGACGAGGACGAAGTGAGTTTGAATGCCCGCCTGTTTGTTCCAGTCCACTTGCAAAATGACCGGTTTGCCGGACGCCACCGCATCATCGATCTGCGGAATGGGAGCAGGAACGGATTCGCAGGGTTGCATATCTCGATAGGCGCAATTTCCCCAAACATAAGGAAGCACACTGGGAATGAAGAGTGGTCCCTGAAAGCCCCCGGCGTTCTTCATCTTCGTGTTGACCGAGTCGGGGGTCTCGCTGTACCCGATTCCATTCAACATCATGGTAACGGAGGTAAGCAGACAACCCCACGAGCCAATGGTTTGTGACGAGAATCCAAGCGGGACGTTCTTCCAGGCTTCATCGTTTTGGTACAGGTTTTTCGTGACGAACATACTGAAATGCCTCCTGTCTTTTTAGTTGCGGGAAGTTAACTTACGCTCTCGTGCCATGAAATTTGAGTTATTAAGGACAATTTTACTCCATTTTAATTTTCCATATTTTCGCAATATTTTTAGGTGGAGATCCGCCCGCCTCCTTCCTCGCCGACGCCTGTTTGCCCGCCCTGTGCTGAACTTTCCCGTGAGTGCGACGCACTCTGCAATTATTGCTTGCAAAACGCGGGGGCATCAAAGAACTCGACTGCGGTGATGAACCAACCGTTATCGATCTTTTGGATGGTGATCGTCTGCGGCAGCAGTCGTGGGTCGTTGCTTTGCACGAGCATGCCGTCGGAACGGCGGTAGAACTGAATCGACCAGACCTCGCAGGTGTCCACTTCCAGTTGCGCATTGTTGATAATGCGGATGTCGTCGATATAACTTTTGTAATAATCGATATTCGCGATCTCGACCAACCCCTGTTGGTTGAGCGAATCGATCTCCGCTTGCAGTCCCTGCAGCACTTCTCCCGCCATGATGACGGATGCCACGGAAGCATCACTTCTGCGATATGCTTCTATTTGCAATTTGATCGCCTTCGTTAGAAAATCGCTGACTTCGCCGGCGAGTTCCGGCGAAACGCCATTTGCTTGATCCGGCAGGAACGGATTCGTCCCTACTGCAATTTCCGCGCCATCGTTTGCTCCGTCGTTGTCCATATCCGCGTCGAGCGGATTCATGCGGTTGACCACTTCCACGCCATCGCCCAAGCCATCGCCGTCTGAGTCTTTGTTTTTCGGGTCGGTGCCGGTGATGAGCGTTTCGTCGGTGTCCGCCAGTCCATCGCCATCTGTGTCTTGCCCTGGGCTTTGCGGTGGAGCCTCGTTCGGTTTCGGCGTTTCCGGCGCGGAGGATGGTTCGCTTGCCAACCCATACAAGGATTGAATGCCCGCAATATCGTCCCTGCCGAGGGAGCGATGCGGCTCGCTGTAGGATGGGAACATCAATGCACTCGGGTCATTGCTGTGACCCAGCCCCAGCGCGTGCCCGATCTCGTGCGCAGCAACGGTCAGCAGGTCTACATTTTCTGTTTCACTATCTACCCAGCGTTCGGCGTCGTCGAAATGCAAAAAGACCTGGCGGTCTTCATATGGGTTGGGATACGAAGCGTGTGCCAGCACATCACCGGCTCCGTCGAATGGATCGCCGTCACCGTGTTCACCCTCCGCCCAGCCGATGACGATGTCTGCATTTTGACGCGAGGTGGTCTCTGTGAAGGTGAGCGAAGACTGTTTTGCCCAAAGCGCAAAGGCTTCTGCGACGAGTTCCCGTTCCCTGTCACCAAAAACCTTTTCAGTGCCGTTGATGAAATAGTAGCTGATATCCGTCTTGCCCCATTTGGAAAGGGCGCGATACTCAGAGGATGCAGTATTTGCGTCTGGGTGGTTGTCGTAACGATAGCCGGTTCCGGTGGAAGTGGACGGCGTTAGGCTGGAACAGGCGAGAATCCATAACAACCCAATAGATAAATAACGGTAAAAACGCTTCATAATTTGACCTCCAATAAAGTTAAAAGATTCAATGGTTCCTTGTCCATTGGTTGTATTAGGACTTACGCAATTCGTGACTGGCTCTTGGGTCTTGCGTGAGTCCTATGTATGAATCAACAATGCGGCAGGATGCCGCATTGCAGGAACGAAAAAGAATTTTATTTGTCTTGATATTGTTGCAGCCACCATTCCGCTCCGGGCAGATCACTGGCTTTCACGCGATCTATCAAGGCGTTGGTATCGAAGTATACGCGCCGCATATCGGCATGCAGGGATACGCCATTCTGCTCGACAATGGCATATTCCGCCCAGGGCAAAAGGCTCGGCGGGTTGCCTTGAGTGAAGGCGAACTTGAAAGCATTCCCAACACTGCCCGAATTCAGGAATAGTTTGTTCCCGTAGCGGCGCTGCATTTGAATGTGTGAATGTCCGCCGATAAAGACCGAGGCGGTTTGCCCGTTGAAATAATTGTCCAGTGTTTCGGTTGGGGTGGTTGCCAAAACCAGATGCGTGGTTGCCTTTGGAGAACCGTGATAGGCAAGCAATTCAAGTTCATTCGAAAAACGGATGGATTTTTTCGCCTCGAACGAACCGATAAATTGTAAGTCTTCTTTGGAGAGCTGCTCCCGCCCCCAGAACAGGTCGGGAATTAAGTGTTCGGTAATTTCAAATTCAACGCATCGCTGCGGCTCGAGGGTCGCTTGATCGTGATTGCCCATGATGGTGATGGCATTCCACTCCCTTAACGCATCCAGCACTTCCCGAGGCTGGGGACCCAGGCTGACGGTATCGCCCAAACAAATCAATTGATCGATGTTCTGTTTTTTGATGTCTGTAAGGACCGCTTCAAGCGCTGTAAAATTTCCGTGAATATCTGAAATAAATCCGATACGCATAATTTTCCCAATTGTACACGACGCACTGGAGATTTATTCCCAAAATAGAACTTTTGGGTGATAACCAAACGGCTCAAAACGGACCTTTACCTGTTTGCCCAACCAAGCCTTTAGCCAGCCCGAACCGTGATCTCGTTCGTGTTTAATTCCACCTCGAGTGCATCGCCGTATCGGATTCCTGGAATGTGATGGGTAATGGCTTCGACCAGCGATGGGTTTTGAAAATGATCTTTCTTCGTCTCTGGGTGGGGATAGTACACCCAACCTGCGTACTCGACACCATTAAAGATGACTTTGCAACGCGAGAAAGAGAAGGTCTCCGGCGGGTGAAGGTCTGTCCATTCGACAAGCGGAAAGGTAAATTCGGGCGCGGTCATTTCAAAAGTCAGCGGCGCGATGGAGATATTCAATGTGCCGTTGAAGTATTCGTACAGGTCCAGCCCCAGCGCTTTGAAAAACGGTTTTTGTTTTTCCAGCGAACTGTACGGATACGCCCTGGACGGGCGCGAGGCGACCTGATGTCCGCGGACGAGGATGCCGGGCAGGCGTTTGTTCGTCATTCAATCAGTATATCAGGTGAGGTCATAAAGCAGCAGTAGCGGAAAACGTTTGGCTGGGCTGGCAGGCATGAGCGCGGAAGGAGGCGGGAAGTCTCTCATCCAACCTCCCTTGATTTGTGCTATTGTATAAATGTCCGATCCGCTTTCTATTGGATTCGGATAGGAGCAAGTTCATGGAAGTCGAAATTGGAAAGGTCACTCACTATTACAACCACCTCAGCGTGGCGGTACTGGAACTGGTGGAGGGACTGAAGTTGGGGGATAAGATCCATATCTTCGGGCACGCAACTGATTTCACCCAACGGGTCACATCGATGGAAGTGGAACATCACACGGTGCTGTGGGTAAAGCCGGGGGATAACATGGCGATCAAGGTGGTTCAGCCGGTTCACGTTCACGATATTGTGTATCGCGTGGTGGAAGAGGAAATGGAGCCGACCACCTGAATCTAACCTGCCATGACGGTGTTGGCTAAAAGCAGGCTTGAGAGCGATGCTTTAGTTCAGTGTGTCAAAGCGGCGGACTTTCAAAAGTCCGCCGCTTTGTTATTTGAGTAAGTACGCGACATAAATGTCGCGGTACTTAATTTGCATTCTTACTTCATTTTTCGCCATTCCAGAAATTGCAGAGTGGCGAAGGTATCCACGCAGACGGCGGTGATGCCGATTGCCCATTTGGCGTCTGGAGTGAAGCTGAACGTGGGGAGGATGAGCAGGAGGATGCTGGCGAGTACCCAGCCAGAATCGCCGATCACGGTGAAGAGGGTGAAACCGCGGGTGATCTCGCTGCGCGTGGTGTTGAAGCCAATCAACGCGGCATACGCGAACATGACGATGGCGAGGTCGATCATCACTGCCGGGGCGGCGTTCAGGAATTCGGCGAGCGGTTTTCTGGCTAACAGAAAGAAGATGCCACTGGTGAAAGAAAACATGGCATTTGAATTCAGGATGTGGCGCAGATTGTTTTGATTTTTGGTTGTGTTCATTTTTTTCTCCTTGCCGCCCATTCTAGGAGTTCGCGGACTGCCATGTCCACGAAAAGGACTGCCATTTGCTGCCAGTTGGTAACGCAAGATACTATCTCGCGTTACGATTTTCTTAAATCCTCCGCGATCAGTTTGGCGGCGGTGTTCTGCCAGTTGTGCAGCGTCCGCTCGGGGACGGTGGTTTGGAACCAGTCGAGGGCGGCGCGGGAGGTTTCGTCGAGGGTGGACATGTCTGCACGGCGGGTGTAGGGTTTTAGTCCGAGTACATAAGGGAAGTAGATGGCGTTGTAATAGCGCCATGCGTCACTGGTGTCGAAACTTGAATCGGTCTGTGGTTTGAGTTTTTGAATGCTTTGAACAAGCAGGGACTTAAGCGAATGCGCGCGGTCGAGCGGATTTGTCCCTTGCACGGCGGGAAGATTCACAAGCGGACTCGTCGCCAGTTTGGGCAGGTCACCGAGATGGGAGAGCGCGCGTCGCGTCAGACGGGTGAACTGCTCCTCGTTGGCAGAGTCCGGTTCGAGCGCGGAGAGAAGCGGAAGGGCATCCGCTGTTTGGCGCAGGGTCTCGCGTTCGTCATTGATATGGGCGGGCAGAGTGAGCGCGTCCAATCCTTTTTGAATGGCGTTGGAAAAAGTTTGGGTGAGGATCCCAAATGTAAGCAGAGCAACCAGTAGGGATGGGGTCGGGTTGAAGAAGCTGGCGATCAAAAGAAGCGCACCCGAATAATATATGTTAGAAACAAGCGAGCGGACGAGATGGGCGCGGATCGTTTCGCCTTCGTCGAAGGCATCAAGGGCGGTGATGGTAATGCCAAGAAAGAGCAGGTCGAAGCCGAGTAAAACGAAACCCCAGTTGAGCGGCAGCCAGTTCAACGGAAGGATGAGCAACCCTGAACTGAGCGTAACGAATAAAGTGATAACGGCAAGCAAGGCGTATGTGTTTTTGAATTGCGAACGAAGAGCAAGGCGGACAACCATACCCGCACACAGAATAAGTGCAAGAATGATAAACACAGCAAACCATGCGTTGACTTGTGTAAGGATCGCGAGCGGAATTGCGGTCACTGCCCAGGTGCGGATCAGGATGCTGCGTTTGGGATCTTCTTCGGGCAAAAGGTATAGGGCTGCGCCGATCCACAGCAGGGCGGGGATGAGGAGAATGATAAGAATGAATTGCTGAAAGAGAATGTAGATGGCGAGCGCGAGGGCGTAGGCGATGAGTCCCCAGCCCGTGAATTGCACGGTTTGTTTATGTGTGGAACGCGCCAGTAAATATGCGCCGAGCCAGAGGGTGAAGCCGAAGAAGAAGAGTTCCATATGGAGATTTGCTTTTTATGCACCGCACAGATGAACCCGCGCTATTCCTACAAAGTCCCGCCAGGGCGGGACTACCCCATTTTAGCGAGGTTTTTTGTATGAATAGCCCGACGGTTGACTGTCGGGCGGGCAGTTATTTGCCGAGTTGCTGAATAAGTTTGTCGAAGACTCTGCCGTAGTTGTGCGTGGCAGCGACAAGGAAATCGGTGAAGCTGACATTGGCGGAGTGATCGGCTTTGTCCGACATGGCGCGGACACACAGGAAGGGGACATTGTTGATCTGGCAGGTGTGCGCGATGGCAGCGGCTTCCATATCCACGCACAGGGCTTGGTGGGTGTTCCATAAGTTTCCGGCTTTTTCAACGCTGCTGATAAATTGATCGCCGCTGACGATGCGTCCTTTGTGGACTTTGGGAGAGTGCTCCTTGAGTTTATCCAACTCCACGGTCTGTGCCACATCGAAGGTCAGTTGAACGAGTTTCGGGTCGGTGGGAAAGATTTGACGGGAGGTGAAGGTCAGTTGTCCGTTTTCGGCGGTTTTTACGTCAAAGAGAATCTCGCCGGGTTTCATGCCCCAGCCAGTCAGGTCGAAATCATGTTGGATGGCTTCGGTGGCTACGACGAGATCGCCCACTTCGAGGTTGGGTGAGAGCGCGCCGGAACTGCCCATGTTGAAGAGACAGTCTGGGGTGAAGAAATCCAGCAGTTGTTGGGTGGCGATGACAGCATTAACCTTGCCTGGGTCGCAGCGGGTTAAATAAACCTGATGCCCATGCATATCGCCATGCCAGTAATGGCGATTGCCTTTTTCGATCTTTTCAAGATGGTGCGAGAGTGCGCGGATGGGGACGAGTTCTTCGTCATGGCGCCGATGATGCCAATTTTCATGAGAGGGTTTCCCTTCGTGTCAGATTTGTTGCATTCTAACTCAATTAGTTGTTTATCTGTGTGACCATGAACTCGGCTTCATCGCAATTCAGGTCCTGGCAGATCAGGTCGAACCAGATAATGCCGTTTCCCACTTTCACGCCTTCGGAGGTGAAGGTCAATTCAGTTTCATCCACGGCGGTTAGGAATGTTAGAGTCTCTTCGCTGAAGATTTTCTCAAAGTAATCCTCGAACTCTGCCATGTAAATGAAAGTCTTGGGCTGCCCTTCCACATTGACGGTAATGGGATAGCGGATTTCCTCTGCAAAGTGTTCATATTCTCTCCTGGCGAGATTGTTTTTCATCTCATAAAGGAAATTGAATGCTGCTTCCTTTTCTTCATTGTCAATTTCCCTGGTAAGCACGGCAAGGGTGGGTGTTGGCATCAGCGTCGGATATTGATCCGAAATCTGGGTCGGTTGAGAAGATATTTGCATAGGCGCACAAGCAACCAGCAACGCAAATATGGGTAAGATCAGCTTTTTCATTCAAGCTCCTTGTGGATGGGCATTCTGATAAAAAGCATCCCGCCTTGCGACGGGATGCTTTTTATCTATGTAACGAATAACTTTATGGCTGGACAACCGGGCAGGCCGTGACACCGGTCGTGGTGCAAACGATGCGTCCCTGAATGCTTGGGGAAATAGTGCCAGCGGCAGTGATGTAATCCGCGAGGACCTGATCGAGGATTTCACGGGTGACCATGCGGTTGGCGAAATTCGGGTATCCGTCGCCGCCATTTGCCATGAAATCATTCATCGCAATTGTGTATGTGCCGGCAGAGGTCAAGTCGACAGGATCGCCTGTGCAGCTTCCATCTTCCGCTTGACGAACCGCGCCAGTGATACGGTTTCCGGCAGTTGCTTGAATGTTGTAGGTGAAGCATAGACCGGAAACTTGCGGGAAGCGTCCGTTCGCGCCGGGCATGGATGAGACTCCATTCTCAAGCATCGACTTCAGCTCTGCACCATTGACGGACAATGTCACAGCCACGTTGCCGAAAGGCAGCACAGCCAGAACCTGTCCGCGCGTGATCTTGTAGGGAGGCGCGATATACACAGGGCAGAAACCGTCTCCACCGCCAGCGGTGGGGCAGGTGAGTCTATTGCGCAAGCCGCCGGAATTGGTAATGGCAAAGTCCGTTCCATAGTGTTCACGCATTGCGTCTGCGGTTACGTTACCAACCAGTGATTCGCAAAGGCGTCCGTTGGAATTTCCGCATGAGTCGGTGCGCAGGACTTCCACAGTGGAGGAACCGATAACGGTCCCAAGGATCGGGGTCAACTGCGTGCGGTAAGACTGGACCAATGCTGCAACAGCCGGATCTGCTGTAATTGTGGCGGCAAATGGTGTTACGAACTGGACAGATTGATCGACAAGCTTATGGTTGTTGGCATTCACGGTCAGCTTGGCTTTGGCATAAGTGAGACCCTTGCTGCGGTTCTCATACACCAACGCGCCGTTGATGATGCCGCTGAACTGAATGTCGGTGTGATCGCCGATGATGACATCGATCTTCTGACTCTTGTTGTTATCCTTGTTGACCGCTTTTGCTAAATCGATTAAGGGTCCGTAGGGAGAGCCATCTGGGTTGAAACCGGTCACGCCCATATGACAAATAACGATCACGAGCTCAGCGCCTGCATCTTTTGCCGCGTTGCGCGCCTTAAGGGCGGCTTTAGCGGGGTCGGTGGGGGTACTGGTACCGAAACTGCCAGGGAAAACAAGTGTAGGTGCTTCAGGATTGGTAAGACCGATGATAGCAACTTTGACACCCGCTACATCGAATATCTTGAAATCTTCCACCCCGGTCAGGTTATCATCGCGGTTTTCCAAATTGGCAGAAACATATTGGAAATCTGCAATATCGATCAGGCTTTGGAGATGGGCGATCCCGCCGTCAAAGTTGTGGTTTCCGAGGGTGTCCACTTGGAAGCCCATCAGGTTCATCGCTTCGATGGTGGGCACATCACCAAAAAAACCGGAGATTGGAGGCGTGGCGCCGAAGGCGTCTCCAGCGGTAAGGGTGATGGTGTTGGGGTTGGCTAGACGGTCTGCCTGAAAATAAGCGGAAAGCACGGCAGCGCCGCCGACCTGTGCTGTTCCAACAACCAACGGGTCAAGTTGACCGTGCCAATCTGAAACGTTTAGGATCTGGATGTCAATCGTCTCTTGTTGCGGTGCAGCGGCACCTGCACCTGTTGCAGAGACCAAGGTCATAAGAGCAATCAGCAGTACTAATAAGCTTTGTCTTCGGGTCTTCATGCTTTTGTTCTCCTGTAAAAATAATTTGTAAATTGAATTGAAGAACCATGCTGATCAATAGTGAGTGATAAAGACCTCCTTCTATGCAAACATATAGGGACCTTGCATTTTTGTTAATTATAAGGAAGGGAGACGAAAAATACAAGACAAAATTCGTCTCATTTAGGTTGAGTGTCTCTTGGATTTTCACCACTTTATGTCACCCCGAAGCCTGCTCAACGGAATTGACTATTGCTCCCCTTGTATTGAACTACATCAAATTCGACTTGAGGCGCTATGAAGCATTCTTCCAAATCTTCATGTATTCTTTTATCACTTCGATTGGGTGATGGGAGTGTGAATTTATTTGGGGTAGGGCAGCACATACCAGACCATGACGAGGAACATGAACGTGTTACCTGCCAGAACGCAAATGTGCCAGATCTCGTGGTTGCCAAAATGCGGTGGGAAGGGATTGGGCTTGCCATAGGCGAAGATCAACGCACCGACGGTGTAACATAGTCCACCCGCGATGAGCAGGGACATGGCGCTCGTGCCAAGCTGATTATAGATGGGACCGATCAAGAAAACGATGATCCAGCCCATGAGCAGGAAGCTGAGGTTCGACATCCATACAGGGATTTTTGTGAAGAAGATGGATTTGATCGTGATGAAGAAAACCGCCAAACTCCAGATGACCCCGAATAGCACCCAACCCATCGCGCCGTTGAAGATGGTGAGACAAAACGGTGTGTACGTCCCGGCGATGAGGATGTAGATGGCATTGTGGTCGAGCACGCCGAAGACGCGCAGGTATTTATTGAAGAGCAGGAAGAAATGAAGCAGGCAACTGAACAGGAACGAGAGGAACAGGCTGACGCCGTAGATGGCAAATCCCACCACATGGGCGGGCTTGTCTGCAATTGCCGCAAGAGAGACCAAGACTGCCAATGCGGAAATTGACAGTATCGCTCCGATGAGGTGACTGATGGCGTTGAAATATTCGTTGCTATCCGGCGCAGAGATGAGCGGGTCGAGAGGAGGTTTTTGCTTGGTCATGCGGGCGAGTATAACGTACCCGCTGGCGGCATATCAAGAATCTTTGCTTGCCTTCCAGACCTTGAAAAAGGGTGCGGCGAACATAATGATGGTTAATGCCAAGGCGATCATATCGAAGGTGGATGGAGTTGCATGAGAAAAAAAGTAGCCTTGATTGTTTTTCAGGATATGCAGGGCAACGAGCCAGTCCACCAACCCGAGGGGATACAGGGTGAAGAACAGGATCCACAAGGCGGGCGCGATAAAAATACCAAGACCACCATCGTTGACTAGTGCGCCTACGGCTCCGAGAGTGCCCCGGCTTAACAGGGAACCGATATAGAAAAGGAGCGCAAAGATGCATAACCCCGAGTAGAGACACACCGCCGCGATCCCTTCGAATAAACTCCATGCCCCGATCCATTTGACAATAACATACGCGGTCAATATTGCTTGAATCATGGTTGATGCCCTCCTGGCTTTACCTTAGGCTGGGACCTGCAACATTCCGTTCGCTGCCATCACACCCATCACGGACATGAGCAGGATAAGCGCGAAGAGGATTCCTAACACCCAGTTCAACCATTTCTTTTCAGGGTGATTGACCCAGTAATACAACAAGCCTGAGAATAGGAAAGCCTGTGGAACGACTTCGACGTAGCTTCTGATGTCAGTCGGAATAATGGTGTAGATGATTCCCTCAATGGAAGCGGGAGCCGGTCCAAACGTGGAGAGGACACCGAGCGCGACTAGAGTCCAGAAGAGGATCAGCCAACCGTTCTTCTTCCCGAAGAAGGTCTCGCGTAGTGGATAGAACGCCAACGCGAAGATGATGCCGCGAATCCATTGGAGCGCGGGTCCCGCCGCCACCCAGGGACTGTCGGTTGGACGCATAAAACACGCCAGCGGACCGGTGATATATGAATTGGCATAATCGAGGAAATTGAAAGCAAGGATGCCCATCAGGAAATACGTCAGTGTGTGTGCCACGCTGGTTTTGAGGATGAGACTCCATAAGGTGGGTTGATTGGTTGTGTTCATGGTTTTACCCTTTCCCTCCTAGGATATGGTGTTTGGTGACGGGGGACAAGTGAGTTTTGTCATTTTTACTCTCTTTTTGTTAAAGATGTTCTTGCATTAAATTTATTGATGTTATATATTTAGGATGTCAACTATGAAAGCTGGGGTCTTATGCCGCAAACTTATGAAACGAAACAAGATGAACGTAAAGCCTACTTACTAGATATTTCGTTGTTTGTGTTTGATCTGTTGAATTTGGAAAAAATAATAAACAAGGTTGTAACTAAAGAAGCTGTTGTTGAGGTTCCCAGCGCACTTGTTACAATGATTTGGTCTTCAATTTCAGGGGATTCGCTTCTAATTGATTTAATTTACGCGCATATTAAGGGGATGCAGAGAACTGGTTTAATATCACGAAATTCTAGTGCGAAAATTCATAGTTTAAGTAATGCGACAGATGAGAGAATAAGACAATACAGCGTTGAAGTATATGAACGAATTATTAATCGCTACTCGTTCATTATAGATGGTGTAATTAAGAAGGGAGAAAATGATAGGTCATTAAAGCCAATTCAAAGATATGAACCGATTCTAATAGGACAGTCAGACGAGGATCTTTTGAGGTTGCGAAGTGCTTATAATAGCGAGCTAGGATTAAAACCCCATCCATTGTATGACCTGTATTTTTTGCAAATTCATCATGCTCAATCTGTTGGAATAGCTGCTTCCCCAATATTACAGCGTATTTTTGTATTTTTGGGAGAGCAAGCTGCTGGAGCATTTTCTCGGTGGATAGGCACGACTGATAGTAGGGCGATAGATTTAAGCGCTCGCGAAAGATATAGTAGGCATCTAGCTTGGTTCGTAAATGAATTTATTGCTGATGAATTCTTTTCTTCTGCGGTTGAAGGAACATTAGGGATTGGGGTGTCTTTTATTTTTGCAGGAGTTCCCGGTATAAATTTCATTTCTGGAGTGTCTGTGGCTAATTTAATAGTAAAGACTGCAATTAAATCAACTGTTGGGTCTCCATGGCTTTTGAAAGAAACAGATGTGCTATTTATTTTGATGTCAATTTTCTCTATGCTTTTCTTCTGTGTATGCATAGTAGTATTCTTTCCCTCAATTAGAAAATATTTACCCGGTGCCGTGCAACAAACACCGACCCCACTAATTCTTCCATCGTTGCCCCCTAGTTTTGCAACTCCTACTTTGATAACTTATTCCCCCTCGCCAGAGCCTGTTATCACTTCAACATTTACGGCAGTTCCTATAGTGAGCTCGCCTTTTGAGGTCTCAACGCCTTTAACACCCACTTTTTATGCGTTTTCTTCTGAAGCTAACTACTGTATGTATGTTGTCCAAGCGGGAGACACTTTGTCAAGCGTTGCTGCAAGATTTCAGGTGTCTGAATCGAATTTGCGTGCAGGAGATATCTTGATTGGGTGGGGTGCGTTTTCTACTAATCAATTGATTCGGGTAAATTCTTCATGTTGTCGCCCTGCGAATGTAAATGGCTTTTCGTACACTGTAAAGGCAGGTGAAACATTGTATAGTATTGCAAGGAATAATTTAATTTCAGCCCCTTATTTAGCCTCAGTTAATAATCTTTTTGATTCGAGTTATATACAAACTGGGCAAATGCTTTGTGTTCCATTGCAGTAGATATTTTTTTGAAACTGTTAATTCATGACAGAGTAAATAGGTCGATGGTATAATCTCGCCCATGCAACAGACCTTCACTTCAAGCCGTCCATTATATACACGATCTGTCACAGCTTGAGACGAATGAAATCCAAAGTCCCGAAACCAACAGGTTCGGGACTTTTTCTTCAAATACTCTTTCGATAATCTTTATGACATTTTTTGCACCCAAACCTCGTGACCTTGATTCTGCACATGTGATCCTTGCCCTGGGGCTGGCTGTCATCAGCCTGGGGCAGGCGCTTCAGCACGGAAACGGCTTTCTTAATGGCATCGCTCTCCTTTACCTGACGATCTCATTGATATTACTGGGCTGGGCTTTATTTGCACGCCCAACCTTCGGGCATTTACTATTCGTCAAAATTTCATTCCCGGTTCTTCTGCTGGGATTGTTGCTACAAATTTACCAGTTATCCTTCGCGTATTTTGGAGACTCTGAATTTCTCTCTCTGTTGTCCACCCTGTGGCAATTCAGAGCGGGCATCCTCATTGCAGGCGGGCTGGCAGTGGCAAGCCTAACCATGCACAAGTGGATGTCGCCGAAGTGGCAGAACGTGTTGACTGTCCTTGTGTTGTTGACGCTTTGGCTATCCGGCGTATGGTTGATCAAGCATGTGCCATATCCCTTTATCGATGTGTTCGTCTTTCATCAAAATTCCGGTAATGCCTTGCTGAACGGCGTCAACCCGTATACATTAACGGCGCCGAATATTTATGGGGAGAAGTATATCTATGGCTATGGGGCGGAATTGATCCAAAACGGAGTTCTGACCATCGGTAATCCGTATCCGCCTTTGAGCATTTATTTTTCATCCCTGGGCTATCTGTTCGGGGGGGATATACGTTACAGTCACTTGTTTGCGTTTGTATTGTCCGGCGCGCTGATCGCTTTCCTTCATCCGGGACGCGGCTCCAAACTTGCGGCATATCTTTTTTTGTTCACGCCAAAATCCTTTTATGTCATTGAACAGAGTTGGACGGAACCGATCGTGGTCCTGTTTCTAACGGCGGTTGTTTATTGTGCCATTCATCGCCCGCGCTGGTTGTTCGCTTTAGCTGGCTTGCTCTTTGCCAGTAAACAATACCTACTGTTTACCTTTCCACTGATGCTTCTGCTCTTTCCCGTCAAACCGCCTTTCCCTGCCTGGCTCCGTCGATTTAGTGAAATTGGTCTGGTCGCATTAGCGGTGACAGCCCCTCTGGCTTTGTGGGATTTCCCTTCCTTTATGTGGAATGTCGGCGAGGCACAGTGGTATCAAATATTCCGGCTTGATGCATTGAGCTATTTGGCGGCATATGCGCGTGTCACCGATATACAGCCTTCGCAGTTGATCGCATTCGCAATGCTTGCGCTCGCCTTCTTTTTCGTGTGGCGTTTTCTTCCGCGGACGCCCGATGGGTTTGTCGCGGCGTTTGCGTGGTGTTTGATGCTCTTCTTCGCTTTCAACAAACAGGCTTTTTGTAATTATTACTTCCTTGTGATCGGTGCGATGTGCTGCGCCCTTTCAGCGCTTTACCCGAAAATCCCCTCTAGTTTTTCTTGAAAAGAAATCTCTCAGTGGTATAATCTCGCCCTATGAAACAAACTTTCAAGCCGTCCGCTGCTGCTCAAGCTGCCGCCGCTACATGCGCGACCTGTGAACCTGCCACGGCTTGAGACGAATGGAATGAAACCCAAAGTCCCGAAACCAACAGGTTCGGGACTTTTTTATTCCCGTCATTGCGAGGGCGCTGCTCTTTCGCCCGAAGCAATCTCCTAGCCAACTTGGGGATTGCTTCGCCGCAAAAGGCAAGAGCGCGGCTCGCAATGACAGGGCGCTTGGTATAATTCGCCAGTCATTTTCAAATTTTTCGGAGACGCAATGAGCAAAAAACTCACAGGCAACCAGATTCGTCAGAACTTCATCGACTTCTTTGTGGAGCATGGGCATACCGCCGTGCCTTCCATGTCCCTCGTCCCGGGCGGGGATAGCACGCTGCTCTTCACCAACTCGGGCATGGTGCAGTTCAAGGACGTGTTTGTGGGCACAGATACCCGCCCTTACAAACGCGCCGTCGACTCGCAGAAATGTATGCGCGTGGCAGGCAAACATAACGACCTCGAAGATGTGGGTCGCGATGATACGCATCACACCTTTTTTGAGATGCTTGGCAACTGGTCGTTTGGCGACTACTATAAAAAGGAAGCCATCGCCTGGTCTTGGCAACTGCTCACCGAAGTGTGGGGTCTGCCAAAAGACAAGCTCTACGCCACCTGCTTCCGCGATGACAAAGGCAATGTTCCGCAGGATGATGAAGCGGCGAACGTCTGGAAGGACCAGCCCGGCTTCGACCCCGAACACGTCCTCTTCTTTGGGCGCAAAGAAAACTTCTGGCAGATGGCAGAGTTCGGTCCCTGTGGTCCATGCTCCGAAATTCACATCGACCTCGGCGAAGAACGCGATAACCTGCGCGGCACCGACCACGTCTGCGGCGTGAACGGTGAATGCACGCGCTTCCTCGAACTGTGGAACAACGTTTTTATTCAATACAATCTGTTTGAAGATGGTCGCCTCGAACCCTTGCCTGCAAAACATGTAGACACCGGCATGGGCTTCGAGCGCATCGTTGCCGTCTTGCAAGGCGTTGACTCCAATTACAAGACTGATCTCTTCACCGGCTCGCTCGACGTTCTGCGCGGTCTCACCGGTCACACCGAAAAGCAGATGCTCGAAAACTTCACGCCCTATCGCGTTATCTGTGACCACGTCCGCTCTGCCGCATTCCTGATCGCGGACGGTGTCGTGCCCGGTAACGCGGGTCGCAACTATGTGGCGCGCATGATTATCCGTCGCGCCGCGCGTTTCGGCTCCAAGATCGGGCTCAACGAACCCTTCCTCGCCAAAGTTGCGCAGGCTGTCATCAATGAGTACGGGGATTTCTACCCCGAACTGACCAAAGCCCAACCTGCGATTTTGGATAACCTGACTCGTGAAGAAGTCCGCTTCGCCCGTACGGTTGAGGCGGGTACTAACCATTTGCAGAATCTACTCTCCAATCTCCAATCATCTAATTCTCTGGTCTTGGACGGTCACAAAGCCTTCGACCTCTATGCCACCTACGGCTTGCCCTTCGAGATCAGCCGCGACATCGCCCGCGAACAGGGACTTGACGTGGACGAATCCGGTTTCAATGCCGCAAAGGAAGAACACGCCAAAGCCTCCGGCGGCGGCAAAGCCATGGGAAAACTTGGCGGCGAGGATGCAGAATTCTTCGCGGGCATCTTCAAAGACCTACAAGCCAAAAAGAAACTAGGCAAGGACGGTGTTGAGTATGATCCGTATAACGGTACACAAGTAGACAAGTATTCAGGTCTTGAGGTGTTGGCTCTTGTTGTGAATGGGCAATCTGTTGACACGGCTGAATTGGACGACCAGGTCGAAGTC
Source organism: Chloroflexota bacterium (assembly GCA_016191955.1). Classification (GTDB taxonomy): domain Bacteria; phylum Chloroflexota; class Anaerolineae; order Anaerolineales; family Villigracilaceae; genus Villigracilis. The sequence continues at coordinate 27,421 of JACPVC010000018.1, read as the reverse complement.
ATCCTGCCCAAGACCGGCTTCTATATCGAAGCGGGCGGTCAGGTCAACGACACTGGTTATATTCGGTCCGTTGCGCTGAGCGGAGCCGGAGGCGTAGTCGAAGCGTGGGAGATCGAAGTCACCGGCATACGCCGCGCGTCTGCCGGTGTGATCGTCCATATTGGAGAAGTTATCTCCGGTCATCCTAAAGTGGGTGACAAAGCCACCGCCGAAGTGGACGTCAACCGCCGCCACGACATCATGCGAAACCACACAGCGACTCACTTGCTGCATAAGGCGCTGCACGAAGTCCTCAGCGACCAAGCCAAGCAGGCAGGCTCGCTCGTCGCGTCGACTCACCTGCGTTTTGATTTCAACCACCCCGAAGGCATGACGCCCGAACAAATCGAACGCGTCGAGAAGATGGTCAACGATGCCGTCGCCGCGGATATGCCCGTGGTCAAAGTGACCAAATCTCTCGACGAAGCCAAGAAGGAAGGCGCGATGGCGCTCTTCGGCGAGAAATACGGCGAGGTCGTGCGTACCATTTCCATCATAGACACCACTCGCTCATCGGGGGCTAAGTTCCCGATGGAGCACGCTGAGCAAGGTGATAAATACTCCTACGAACTTTGCGGCGGTACGCACCTCGACCATACCTCCGACATTGGCGCGTTTCTCATCGTCAGCGAAGGCTCGGCGGCGGCGGGTGTGCGTCGTATCGAAGCGGTGACGGGACGCGGCGCGTATGAGTTGATTCAGAAACGTTTCAAGACGCTGAAGCAAGCGGCTGGCACTTTGAAAACATCGCTGGATGAAATCCCTGTCAAAGTGGATGCTTTGCAAGATGAAGTTTCTGAATTGAAGAAAGAACTTGCCAACCTTCGTGCTCAGTCCGCACTTTCTACTTTCCAATCACAACTTGCCAACGTTCAAACCGTGAAAGACGTTCATACGCTTGCGGTTGAAATCCCCGGCTTGGATGTTGATACGCTGCGCATGCTGGCAGATAAGTTTCGCGAGAAGTATCCCAAGCAGGGCGCGGCGGTTCTTGTATCGGGAACCACCGTCATTGCCACCGTAACCGAAGACGTGGTCAAACGGGGAGTCAAGGCTGGAGATTTGATCACAGGCATCGGCGGGAAGGGAGGCGGGCGTCCCAATTTAGCTCAGGGTAGCCTCGCAGGTGATGTCAAGGAAGCGCTGGCAAAACTTCCGAAAGTCGTCGAAGAAAAAGTGAAGTAATTCTCTACCTTACAAATAAGAACAAAATCAATAATTGCTCCTTGCGCCGTCCTCGGCGCAAGGTTCCCTCGGAAATCGCCGCCGAGGCTTGTCCTGAGTTCATCGAAGGGACGGCGGCGTGAGCAGTAGAGAACGAAGTAACAAAAATGGCGGACGTTACGTCCGCCATTTTTTATTTTACAGATTCTGCGCACCGAAACCCGCGGCTGAGACCCGCTGATTGCGGCTCGTGTTTGTAACGCGAGGTGGTGTAGATCTCGTTTGCATCCGCATCATACGCGCCGCTGCGCATGGAGCGTTCGTTGCCCGCCACTAGTCCCGTTGGGTTGTTTGCAGGCGACTCCAAATAATAATTTCTTCCGAACCAATCTGCCAGCCACTCGCGCACGTTACCTGCCATATTGAGCGCTCCGTATGGACTCGCCCCACTTGGATAACGATAAACAGAAACAGGCTCTCCGATCAACGACTCGGCATAGTTTGCCAGCCTCGGCGTGGGGAGCGTTTTGCCCCAGGGATAAGTGCGTTCATCCGTTCCCCGCGCGGCTTTTTCCCACTCGGCTTCAGTGGGCAACCTGCGACCCGCCCATTCACAATACTCCGTCGCCTCAAACCAATTGACAAACACGACAGGCAGGTTGCGGTATACCCACTTGCCATAATAAGGATTTTCTTCGAGAAAAGGCTCTGAACAAGCGCCGGCAGCCACGCAGGCTGCATACATCGCATTGGATACTTCCACGCGGTCGATCCAGAACGCAGCGAGATGCACGCGATGATCGGGCGAGTCGAAATCCGGCTCCCCAGATTTGCCCATCACGAACTCACCTTCGGGGACGTAGACCTGCAGCATGCCATCAATCGGCGAAACCTGCTTTTTTATCGGCGTGACCCGCTTCCAACTATTGAGGTTATAGGCAGCGATCTCGTAGCGAATTTTCTGCTCGCTCAACGTCCCTGCTTTATAGGCATTGTTCAATCGAATAACGACATCGAAGTTGAAGACGACGAGAGTCGCTATCAATAACAGGAAATCAATGAAAAGAAAAATGGAAATAAGTTTTTTGGATTTTGACATGGGCAAAATTATAAATTAAGCAGACAGGATCAACCCGCCGAATCCGTTTAGATGGGCGGAGCCATCCTGCGCTTCATCCCGGACCGTGAGCCTGTACACCGCTTCCGAGAAGTTGAGTTTTACATCCTGAGCCTTTTCTGCGAAGTTCAAAAGCGCGAGCAGTTTTTGTCCATCAGTTTCTCTCGCATACCCAAGGACTCCGGTTGGCAACCCTTCCAGAAATTCGAATGAACCTTCCAATATCGCCGGGTTCTCGCTGCGGAATTTCATCAAGGTTTTTATGGTGTTCAAAAGCGATTTGCCGTCTTTGCTCTCACTTTCAACGTTGACATGCATGTAGTTTGGATGCACGGGTAACCACGCCTTCTCTGCAGATGAGAATCCGGCGTTCTTTGTCCCGTCCCACTGCATTGGCGTGCGGACTTCGTCGCGGTTGACGGTCACATCGAGCAGGTCGAAGATAAAGCGCGGCAGATGTTTATATTTATGGGGGATGGGGTCGAGCGCGGTGTTGAACGGAAGTTTGAGATTCGTCATGCCGATCTCTTCGCCGTAATACATGCACGGTACTCCGCGCATGGTCAGTTGCAGCATGTGGAGTAGTTTCGCCTTGCGCACATCATTCCCAAGCCGATGGATGCTGCGGCGCTTATCGAGGTTGCTGAAAACATAGACTGGCATGAACGGCGGGTGGAAATGTGTTTCGATGTCGCCGATCAATCTGCGGAAAAACTCCGCCGTGAATTTGAATTCAAGCATTTCGAAATCGAAAGCGAGCGCCAGTCCGTCATTCTTCTCGTCCCCTGCAAACCGGCGGACGATATTCCGTTTTGCCGTGATCTCGCCGACAGTTAACTTGTCGCCGAATTCTTCACAGACCTGCCTGAATTCTTTGGCAAGCTCGAAGCTTTCCGGCTGGTCTTGTGAATATTGCATCTTCTGAAAATAACCGGATGGATCATCAGGCGTTGGCGCGAGTTTGAACGTGAAAGGATTATCGCGGAACTCAGCATCTTTGTAGATGGTATTGAAAATATCCAGCCGAAATCCATCTACGCCTTTGCCCAGCCAAAAACGAGCGATATCGAACATTGTCTGCTTGACTTCAGGATCGCGCCAGTTTAAATCCGGTTGGAAGGGCAGGAAACTGCACCAGTAATACTGCCTGCGTTCTTTGGCGTAATGCCAGCCGTTGCCGCCCGTCATGCTGTTCCAGTTATTCGGTTTATCGCGCCAGAGATACCAGTCTGCTTTGGAGTTATCTCGCGAGGAGCGCGACTCCTTGAACCAGGGGTGCTCATCCGAAGTGTGGTTGAGCACGAGATCAAAGATGATGCGCATCCCACGTTGGTGAACCTCTTCAATCAGTTGCAGGGCGTCGTCCAGCGTGCCGAATTCGGGCGAGGTGTTTTTGTAATCGGAAATATCATATCCAAAGTCCACTTGGGGTGAGGCGAAGAAGGGCGAACTCCAGATAGATTCAAAACCCAAATCGTGGATGTAATCCAGCTTTTGGATGATGCCTTGAAGGTCGCCGATGCCGTCGCCGTTGCTGTCTTTGAACGAGCGCGGGTAGATATGATAGATGCTGGTTTTGTGATACCAGGGTATTTTATTTTCCAAGGACTTGACCAAGAATGACAAAAAGGGTGATGATCGTAAGTTGAGCCATCGGATAGTAGCTGGCACTGTCGAACAATGCTGCTGCCTGGCGTCCTTCCTGGATTTTGGCGAGTTGCAGCGCCGGTCTTAAGAGAAGGTAGGCTCCAGCGGCGGCGGTTGCCAACACGTAGGGCCAGCCCAAAGTCAGAGGTGAGGCGAGCGGCAGGAACATGCTGATAACGACTGTAAGCAAGAGCGTTACCACGACGATCAGTCCCGCCGTTTTTGTCCCGAAATGCAAGGGAATGGTCTTGGCGTTCACGCGTTTATCTTCGACGGTGTCGTTCCAATCTGCTGGAACGTTTTGCCCGCCGATCTCCCATACGAAGACCCAGGCGAGGATCAACAAGACCAACTGGATCGATGGGTTGGGGTCCACCACATAAATGGCGGCAATCGGACCGCTGGATTTGACCAAGCCGCTGACGAAAGTGCGCAGGTAGGTGACCTTGAGGAGAAGCACATAAATGACTTCCAAAATGGCGGCGGCGATCAGGATGATGTCGATGGTGGGGTTGAGGAAGTAGGAACAGACCAGCGCCGCGGCAAACCAACCTGCAAACCAAAGCAAGCCGCTGCGGTAACTCAGCACGTTTTGCGCCAGCGGATAGCGCATGTCTGAGGCTTCGACGGAATACCCGGCATTGATGCCGCCGCTGAATTTTTCCTTATCCACTGCAATGCCGACCAGATCGTTCAACGCGTAGATAGCGGTGTAAGCGGCGAATGCGGTAAAGATCGAAAGCAGGATCGTCCCCGCATCCGGGAATCTTCCCAGCCAAAGCAGGGCGACAAAGCCAGGACCGGCAAGGTCGAGCACGCCGTGCGTGGTTCTCGAGAGCGCGAAAAATTTCTTCATCATAAGAATACCTCTGAGTAAATTTATTTATCCTTGGTAAAGTGCGCCATGTAGTTTACGTCTTCCTTGCCCATGGCGACCTTGAACGTGCCTATGAAAGGGTTGTACATCAGGCTGGCGATGCGCGAGAAACTTAGCCCGTTTTGTTTTGCCCACTCTTTTAATTCCACAGGGCGGATCAACTTGCTGTAGGTGTGTGTGCCGCGCGGCAGGAGGCGCAAAATATATTCGCCGCCAACGATAGCAAACAGGAACGCTTTGGGCGTGCGGTTGATCGTCGAGAAAAATATCTGACCACCGGGTTTCACCGCCTTTACGCAGGCTGTGATGATCTTATTTGGATCAGGCACATGCTCGAGCATTTCCATGCAGGTCACAACGTCATACGTCCCGGCGCGTTTTTCGGCAAGGTCTTCGACGCGCTCGTATAAATATTCGATATCGAGATTGCCTTGTTTGGCATGATGTCTCGCCGCCTGGAGCGACGCCTCAGACAAGTCGGTGCCTGTTACCGTTGCCCCGGCTTTTGCCAACGCCTCAGAAAGGATGCCCCCGCCGCAGCCTACATCCAGGATTTTTGGGTTGCTCACTGTGAGCTTTTCCATGATGAAGTTTGTGCGCAGCGGGTTGATGGTGTGGAGCGTGCCCATCTCGCCTTTGAGGTCCCACCAGATCTGGGACACGTTATCGAACTTTTCTATTTCTTTGTTATCTGCATTTTCAAATGATTTCATGTTTTACGTTTATCCAATCTTCTAAATTCTTTACGGCGGATTCGATCTCGCCCGCGTTAATATCGTTCAAAAAGACACAGTTGCCGATTCCGCGCGGCATGGGGACTCGCTGCAAGCCGTTGCGATGATACGTCCGCTCTTCCAAAGAGTTCCAAAGTAGTTCCGGGTCGAGCACCGAGGTATCCAATGTGAACCCCAGCCCCTCGATCAGGTGGAAGATGCGGTTGGTCTCCTCCGATGACAATAAGTTCCTTGCTTTGGCGATCAGCGTTGAAACCAGAATGTCTAGCAAGACTGCTTCGCCGTGGAACAAATGCGCTTCGTGTTTTGTTTCCAAGCCATAGCTGAAGGTATGCCCAAAGTCCACTTTACGTGCGAGGTCTTCCTCGAACAAGTTTGGCTGCAACTCTTCGAGCATGCCTTCGATGGCGCGGTCCAGCAGGGTGCTGCCCGGCTCATCCTGAAAATGGGATTCCACGCTTTTCGCGCCTTGCGCTTCCAATAGCTTGAAAAGTTCGGCATCCTTGATGATGGCAAGTTTGATGATCTCGCATACGCCGTTCAGGATGTGACGCTTGGGCAGGGTTTTCAGAAAGGCTTTATCGAGCAGCACCATTTGCGGGGCGTGGAAGGCTCCCAGCCGATTCTTATTCCCGTTGAAGTTGATCCCGGTCTTGATGCCGATGGACGCATCCACGTATCCCATCAATGTGGTCGGCACCTTGATGTGGGGGACGCCGCGCCGATAACTGCTGGCGACGAATCCGACCACATCGGTCAGCACGCCGCCGCCGATGGCGATGATCGGTTCGTCCCGCCGGTGAATCGGAAAGGAGTCTAACTCGCGCACAAGCGCGGTGAAATGATCGATGGTCTTATTTTCCTCGCCGCCGGGGAAGGTGACGATCTTTGCCTCTACATGGTGATACTCAAAGTATTTTCGTATCTCATTGGAATAATGTTTTGCTACATTGCCATCCACGACCACAAAGCGACGGGCATCTTCGATCCGCCCGGCGGAGAGCAGCGCCCAGTTCTGTGGTTGGAGTAGATTTGAAGTGGTAACCACCTTGTATTCGATGGTATGTTGATATGTAACTTGTCTCGTGTGCATTCTATCTTTTAGACCACCTGCTGCCAGTTCGATTTCGCGTCCAGCACCCTTCTGGCAAGAGCCTGGGCAAGTTCCAAGCTGTGATTCTTGTAATTGCCGCATTGGGCTATGTTGGCATACGGCACTTCGCCGGCGGTTAAGACATCGTTCAGAATACTCTCGTATGCATCGAAGATGGTTTGAGCGCGACCTTCATTGAATAGAATAAGATAGAAGCCGGTCTGACAACCCATCAGCCCGATGGAGATGAAATTTTGCGGCATATATTTCTGGAATCCCCACAGGAGGAAATGCTCGAAGGAATGCATTTCCGTTGAAGATAAAAATGTCGAATTAGGCTGATTGATGCGCAAATCCACCGCATAGACCACATCCCCGGTGGGTCCGGGGGTTGCCGCGCGCAATTTGATGTGCGGCGCTTTCAAAAGGCGGTGATCCAGCTCACCGACCGTGCCAGCCTCCCAGCCAAGCTTATTAACGTCTATCATAACTCTCTCCTACATTTAGTTGCTAAAGATGCCAGCCTCCCTCGGTTGGCATCTCTGTATTACACAAATTGTGACAAATGCTTGTAACTATCTGCCAACGCCTTCTCCCATGAAGCGACATGATGATACAACTCGACCGATGCGTACCCCGAAAACCCGTTATCGGTCAGCGCTTTGAAACTGGCGGCAAAATCCATGGTCCCTTCGCCGGGAATTTCATGGAAGTGGACGATGCCTGTCAGGGTGTTCGCCACCATTTTGTCCATTAATAATTTGCCGTTCTTATCTTTCGTGCTTCGTAAATAGATAATGATTGGGCGCGCCCGTTCCAATACATCGTACGTCAAACCCGGCACAGAGATGAGGTACACGAAGATCTCGCTCTCGAACGGAGATTGCCCCGCGTAGAGGTCGTTATAGTCCACGAAGGCGGGAGATGTGGAGATGTTCACCGAACCGAGAATGGACTCGATGCGCTTCTTTTGTTTTGCGCCGGGCAGTTCATCGTAGAAATAAATGGGGTGGTCGGGGTCGACCAGCAGATATTCCGCGAATTCAGGGAAGTAAACCAGATATTTGGCAAAGTTCAAATCCATCTTAAGGTTGTCTGCTGCTTTGACCAGTTTCAGGTTGTAGCCTTCCTGCGAATCGGAGACGTGCAAAAACTTCGCATGGGGCGCAGCTTTGCCAAGCGTTTCGAGGTAGTTCTGTTCGGAGCAATAGTTGTGATTCAGGTCAAGGTGGAGTTGGAAGCGAGATGCGTTTATTTCATTGACGAGGCTCATGCCCTGCTCAAGCGTCTCGATGTACATGCCCGGTTCTGGCTCGATCAGCAGGGTGATGTCTTCGTCATCGTGCAATTCTTTCAAGCATTGATGGACGCTGTCCACCAGCAGTTCGCGCGGGTTGACCGATGGATTGCTCACGTGCTCGTCGCGGATGAATCCGCTTCCAAACGTGACGAGGTTCACGCCCAGCTTTCGGGCAACGTGGATTCCGCGTTTGACGAGGTCGATGCGGCGTTTCCGTCCCGCCAGGTCGGGGCTCATCAACGATGGTTCGTGCGGACGTTGGGGGGTGAAAAAATGCGAAGCCGTTGAAACACAGGCGGGCTTCACTTCAAGAGTCTCCAAACGCTTTTTGATCGCCGCGAGATAGTCGTCCGTGATGTTGAATGGGTTGAATTGATCGCGATGAAAGGAAAGTTCGATTCCCGGGTAACCTGCTTTATCCACCACTTCGATGGAGTGAATAAAATCCAGGTTGGTCAGACCAAATGTGCTGTAGCTTAGTTTTATCATTTCTGCGCTCCGAAAAATCTTAACCTGTCCGACCATTTCTCAGCCGAACAAGTCAACGGATGTTAGTGGTTTGATGCGGTCAGCGAAAAAAAGTTGCCCGAAATTGTTTTCTTTGGGAGTTTTCGATTTTGCCGTTTGGCAATTGGCGATTTTACCACGTGCTTGTGATGAATCATGCAATCGAATCCCAAAAATCAATGTTTACGAACAAGGTGCCGCCCCGGCATAGCCAAACATGCGGAATGTTCCAACCCGCGAACGAATGACCTGTATGACATGATTGTATCGCTGTGCTTATCAAAAGTAAAAGTTGAATTTTGATTTGAAATATGTCACAATAATTCCATCGTTTGAATGGGGGAACTTTCCCCGCGAACGATACGTCCATAAACAAACAAATCGTAACGGCAGGGAATGCCGTCCCTTGAAAGGAGGGCGCATGACGTGATGTGAATCCATTTGAAGAACAGCGGGACGCCGCCTGTTGGTCTTCTTCACTCGTTAACCATCCTTAATCTCCTGTAGGTTGGGCTTGCAGCCCGACGTTCCACGGAGAACCATATTTTCTTTAGGAGAAGAGAAAATGAAACCCTTACGCAAAGCCATTGGCTTTTGTGCCGTATTTTTGCTGCTATTTCTTGCAGCTTGTGGTGGGGGTGCTGCTTCAACAGAGTCCCCATCTGAACCCGAGATTTACGATTACGCTCCCGCCGCCACCGAAGCACCTGCTTACGAAGAGCAGCCCGCCGTCATGCCGGAACAAAAAAGCGGTAGAAATCCCCCTTCAAATAACGAACCCTACGACATGTTCTTCGAAGACTATGGCGTCAACCCGTCCATAGATACCGAAGACGATAACCTATCCACCTTCGCATTGGATGTGGATACCGGCTCGTACACCGTCATGCGCAATTACCTCAACGACGGTAATTTGCCGCCGCCGGAATCTGTGCGCGTGGAGGAATACGTCAACTACTTCGACCAGGGCTATGACAGCCCGCCGGCGCATCAGGCGTTCGGCATAACCATCGACGGCGGACCTTCGCCGTTCACACAGACCGAACGCTACGATATGATCCGCATCGGCATTCAAGGCTTCGATGTCTCAGATGATGAGCGCAAAGACGCGGCTCTGACTTTCGTGATCGACGTCTCTGGCTCGATGGATATGGATAACCGCCTTGGCTTGGTCAAGCACTCGTTGGAAATGCTGGTTGAGCAATTGCACCACGATGACACGGTGAGCATCGTCGTTTATGGATCGGAAGCCCGCGTCGTTCTGGACCCGACACCTGGTTCTGATTCTGGGAGAATTCTCTCCGCCATATACAGTCTCGAACCCGAAGGCGCCACCAATGCCGAAGCGGGTCTACGCCTTGGCTATCGCATGGCGATGGAAGCCTACAACCCGGACGGAATCAACAGGGTCATCCTCTGCTCGGATGGCGTGGCAAACGTCGGCGAGACAGGACCCGAAGCCATCCTCGAAGAGATCGATCACTACGTCGCCGAAGGCGTCACACTGACCACCATCGGCTTCGGCATGGACAATTACAACGACACCTTGATGGAACAACTTGCAGACAAAGGCAACGGTTTCTATGCCTACGTGGATGACCGCGACGAAGCCCGCAAATTGTTCATCGACGAGATCACCGGCACGCTGCAAACCATCGCGCTCGACGCGAAGGTGCAGGTCGAGTTCAACCCCGATATGGTGAAGAATTACCGCCTCGTCGGCTATGAAAACCGCGCCGTGGACGATGAAGACTTCCGAGACAACGAAGTGGATGCCGGTGAAGTCGGAGCCGGTCATTCGGTGACGGCGTTGTACGAAGTCAAGCTATACCCCGAAGCCTACGGAAAGATCGCCACCGTGTACATGCGCTGGGAAGACCCAGATACTCATCAAGTGGTTGAGATTTCGCAGGATTTCGATGCCCGCCAGTTGGAACGTGATTTCCGCGAGACCGATCCATATTTCCAACGCGCCGTGGTTGTTGCGGAATACGCTGAAATTCTGAAGGGCAGTTACTGGGCGGAGGACAGCTCCATGGACGATGTCTACGACGAAGCCCGCCGCCTTGAAGATTATCTTTACCGCGATGATGCGATGGAGGAATTCGTAGACCTGGTTCGTCAGGCGCGTAAAATGATCGACTAAAAAATAACGCCTCCCCGTGGTATCCGCGGGGAGGCGTTGAAGTCAATCTGAAATTCCTAAAAAGCGAAGTCTGGGTTGAAGCCGTTTTGGGTTTGAACAGCGGACTGATTTTCAGCATACACATGCAGTTCGTCCACCGATTCGAGCAGGAGGTCGGCGTGAGCGGCTAAATCTCTGGCAGAGGATACGCCCGATAGTACGCCGACAGCCAAGCCTGCGCCCGCGACATGTGCCATCTTCAAGTCTGAAACCGTATCGCCGACGACCATTACTTTAGCGGGTTGGATTTTCATCCGCTCGCAAAGAGAGAGCACCATATCCGGCGCGGGTTTGGATGGGATGCCGTCATCCGCACAGATCATGCTGGCGATGTATTCTTCAATATCGAAGGCTTCGATCATTGCCTGAGTAGGGGCGCGGTCGTCGGCGGTGGCAATGGCGATCTTGATGCCCTTGCTGTGCAGGCTGGAGAATAACGCCCGTGTATCGGTGAAGGGTTTGGCGAGTAAGATCGGGTCGGGGATGCACCAGCCTTTTTCAACGACGCGCTTCGCCTCTTCTGCGCTAAGACCCAGCGATTGCATGACTTCCACCGTTAATCGGTAAAGTTTTGCCATGGGGTTGGAAGCAAGCATGCCATGCGGGAGCACTTTTTTACCGGCTTCGTCGTATCCCATTGCGCGGCACAACGGCTCACGGACATTTAACCCGCTGATCTGGTGTAGCTGCCCGGCGAGGTGAATCGTCCAGCCGCCCCACATAGCATCGAAGTCGATCAGGGTTCCATCCTTGTCGAAGATGATGGCTTCCGCTTTGAAATGTTTGAATCTATCCATTGAATATCCTGTTCCAATAAAACGACAGTCGCTCGTCAGGGCGGCTGTCGTTCAAGTGATGGATGGAATATACATGACAAAAGTTTTCGGGTCAAGCAAAATGCCTTCGATTTGTTTGAAGTTAGGACTTACGCAAAACCTTGCGTAGAGCGCGTTCTCTATCGCGCGGGCTACGTAATCGACGTTAGCCTGTCCTGAACGGACAGTCCAGGGAGAACGTCGATTACGCGTAAGTCCTAAAGTTTTACATTTACGTAACGGGCAGTATAATCACGGAACTTATGAGTATGAAAGTTGTTGTCGCCATGTCTGGCGGTGTGGATTCTTCCGTCGCAGCCGCGTTGCTCAAGGAGCAGGGTTACGACGTGACCGGTATGATGATGCGGTTATGGAGCGAGCCTGGCAAGGAGGATTCCAACCGCTGCTGCACGCCGGATTCGATGGCTCAGGCGCGCCGAGTCGCCGCGAAACTGGATATCCCTTTTTATGTGGTGGATGCCAAGGATACCTTCCGTGAGACGGTGGTGCAGTATTTTCTGGATGGCTATGCAAACGGCGAGACGCCCAACCCATGCCTGCTGTGTAATCGTCAAATCCGCTGGACGTTTCTATTGAATCATGCCCTGGCATTAGGCGCAGACTTTATGGCGACGGGACATTACGTGAGAATTCAAGATGGAGAGGGCGGAAAACGAGAGTTGCTCCGCGCAGTGGATCATTCCAAAGATCAATCGTACGTTCTGCATGTGTTGACTCAGGAGAAGTTGAAGCATGCTTTATTCCCGGTGGGGGATTATCCCAAGCCCGAGATTCGCGCTATTGCTGAAAAATATGGTCTGCCCACCGCGTCTCGAAAAGACTCGCAAGACTTGTGTTTCCTGGCTGGCGAAGACTATCGCAATTTCCTTCAGCGCAACGCGCCGGAGATATTACAACCCGGCAGCATCGAGACGCTCAACGGCAAGGTCATCGGCGAGCATAACGGACTGGCGAATTACACCATCGGTCAACGTAAGGGACTTGGAGTGGCTTCGGCGGTTCCATTGTATGTCATCACCAAGAATGCAAAGAGCAATACGCTCATTGTCGGTACACAGGAAGAAATGGGTACAACCGAGTTGACGGCACGCGATGTCAACTGGGTGAGTGGGGCAGTGCCGTCCGAACCGTTCCACGCGGATGTGAAGATTCGTTATACAGCGAAGGAAGCCTCGGCGTGGGTCATGCCAATGGACGGGAACCAGGTCAGGGTCACGTTTGATGCGCCTGTTCGAGATGCGACCAAGGGTCAAGCGGCGGTTTTCTATCAAGGAGAGTTAATGGTCAGCGGCGGAATCATCCAGTAAATCTTCTGCGCGTAGCCAGATTGGCGTATTGTGTTTACATTTTGACGCAAATGAAGTTGATAGTAACTTTGAATAAAAGGAGATTTCCATGAACTATCGAATTGAGTCGTTGATGTCTGCCCGTTTGTTTGTTGCGCCGCAATATGCGTTTGACCGGGTGTATTTTATGAGCAATCTTTCGGGACATTTGAGTTTATATGCCATGTATCACGGCGGGAGCGTGCCCGAGCCGTTGCTGCCGCCGCACATTGCTTTGCAAAACCCGCATCTGATCGGCGGACATTCATTCTATGCCTTCCCCGAAATGGAAAAAATTCTGGTGATGGTCGATAGCGACGGCGACGAGAACTATCAGCCAATGTTGATCTCTCTAGATGGCGGCTTCCCGGAGCCGGCTTTCGATAATTTCTTCGCAAAGTATCGCGTGCATCTTGGCGAATGTGACCGTGAAAAAGGGATCGTGTATCTGGGTGCGGAACGCCGTGACAAACCGTGGAATGAACTCTACCGCGGAGATTTGAAGACCGGTAAGTTGACTCTGATCGCCGAAAGCGAATTCGGCTACGGTGTAGCGGCTCATTCCAAGGATCATAAGCGGCTGCTGCTTGGCACAGGTTATTCTGTGGGAGACGGCGTTTTCTGTTTTTGGGACAACGGCAAGATGACCACGCTGTACGGCAAGTTGATGGAAGATCGCAAGCCAGGCGAGGAGGTTCCGTTGAATGGTCTGGGAGCGGCTGTGTTCGCGCCCAGCGGAAAAGGCGCCATCGTCACCAGCTCTGTTTTTGAAGACACGTACAGCCTTGGCTATAGTACTTTCAAGAAACCCGGTGAATTGACCCCGGTCAAGTTGAAGGGTGTGATTCATGAAGGTGTGGGCGAGATGGAAACGATCATCCATTTGAAGGATGATCGTTATGCGGTCACGTTCAATATCGATGGTTGTTCATGGGCATACGAAGGCGTCTTCAACGAAGAAAAGCTGACCATGAACCTCAAGCATGTTATCGTGGGGGAAGAGCCTTTTGACGGTGGTATGGTGGAGCACCTCGATTACGACAAGGTCGAAGATATGTTCACCATCTCGTTTTCCACTGCCACCTCGCCGACGCAGATCTATTCCATCGAAAGCAAGAGTCGCAAGGATTTGTATCGCCATACCGATGAGAAGATTCTGGGTATTCCTGATGCACTTCTTTCCAAGGGCGAAGACGCTTCCTTCAAATCTCACGATGGGTTACGTGTCTCTGCTCGTTTATACATGCCTACCAAAGCGCTGGGATTCAAAGGCCCGCGCCCGGTGGTGTATTACATCCACGGCGGTCCACAAGGACAGGAACGCCCGGACTTCGCCTGGTTCTCCATGCCGCTTATCCAATACATGACCCTGCGCGGATTCGCCGTCTTCGTCCCGAACGTGCGCGGCTCGACGGGCTACGGTCTCTCTTATACGAAGCATGTAGACCGCGACTGGGGCGGACAAGACCGCCTCGACCATGTCCATGCCATGACAAAGGTTTTGCCGAAAGATAAACGACTCGATGTCAATCGCGCTGCAGTGGTGGGACGTTCCTATGGTGGTTACATGACCTTGATGCAGGCGGGCCTGCACCCCGATTTGTGGAAAGCCTCCTGCGATATGTTCGGTCCGTATGACCTGGTGACGTTCTCGGAGCGTATTCCTGAAACGTGGAAGCCCTATTTCAAAATCGCAATCGGCGACATCGACAAACCCGAAGAGCGTCAAGACTTGATCGAACGCTCGCCCAAGACTCACCTGCATAACATGCAGGCTCCCATGCTTGTCATTCAGGGGCGCAACGACCCACGTGTGGTGGCGGCAGAATCCGAAGACCTCGTCCGCGAATTGAAGGCGAAGGGTAAGCCCATCGAACTGCTCATCTTCGAGAACGAAGGGCATGATGTCCTCAAATACGAAAATCGTGTGACATGTTACAACGCCATCACCGATTTTTTTGCGAAGCATCTCAACCCGTAACCTCATGACCCTGCCAGCCATTTTATTCGGATTGGTCGTGGCATTCCTGGCAGGCGCCCTGTTCCATGCCGTGCGCGGCGGGGGCGGTTGGCGTCTGCTCCTTCACCTTGGCTTGGGCGCGGCGGGCTTTGCGCTTGGGCAGGCAGCGGGTGCATGGTTTGGCTTTGTTTTGTTCAAATTTGGGGTATTAGACCTTGGCGCGGGGGTGATTGGCAGCCTTCTCTTGCTTGGGGTCGGCGACTGGTTGAGCCGCATTAAACCAGCCGATAAAAGCAGTGTATAATCCACGCCCGCTATCAAAATAATGAAAGTGAGTGAAAAAAATAAATGGATTTCCTGAAAAGTGCAATCGATCTTTTCCTGCATCTTGATGAATATTTGCAAACGATCATCACCAACTATGGCGCCTGGACCTATGGCATCCTGTTCGTGGTGATTTTTATTGAGACGGGGCTGGTGGTCATGCCTTTCCTGCCCGGCGATTCCCTGCTCTTTGCAGCAGGGACTTTTGCCGCGCTCGGTTCTTTCAATGTTTGGGGCTTGATCGGTCTACTGGCGGTGGCAGCCGTGCTCGGCGACGCGGTGAACTACTCCATCGGTCATTACCTTGGCGAACGCGCCTACTCCATCAAATGGATCAAGAAAGAATATCTCGACAAGACCCACGCCTTCTTCGAAAAACACGGCGGTAAGGCGATCTTCCTCGCGCGCTTTGTGCCCATCGTCCGCACGTTTGCCCCATTTGTTGCCGGCATCGGCAAGATGTCCTATGCCTACTTCGCCACCTATAATGTCGTCGGCGGGGTTACCTGGGTCATCATCTTTACCCTGCTCGGTTATTTCTTCGGCAACATCCCCTTCGTCAAGAAGAATTTCGAACTGGTCATCATCGTCATCATCCTGATCTCGGTCCTGCCAATGGTCTTCGAATGGTGGAAGCACCGACAGGAAGCCAAGAAGCAAGCGCAATAAATGAGCGGGTGGGACGAAGTCCCGCCCGTTTTCTTATGAAATACATCTTCATCTGCTCCCTTCGCCGTCCTCGGCGAAGGATTTATTCACCAAGCGCCGCCGGGACGGCGGCTTTGAGCGCTCCCTATGAAATACATCGCGATTCTTTTCTCGCTCTTTATCATTACCGTCATCATCCTCGCCGACCGGGATGCGATTCCACCATTCGTTCGCGCTCTCTATGATTTTCCTTATGGGGATAAGCTCGGACACTTCATCCTCTTTGGACTGCTCAACCTGATCCTCACCCTGACCTTCCTCCGCGCGCTTCCAAACCGCGCCCGTAACTGGGTTGCACTTTCAGTGGGCTTGACCCTCGCCCTAGCCATCGCCGCCGAAGAATACTCACAGCAGTTTTTCTCCGCCCGCACGTTTGATTTGATCGATCTAACAGCGAGTTATCTGGGGCTTGTCGTTGGCGCATGGATTGCCATGTGGTTAAAAAAGTGACAGTCACCTCCAAGGTGACTGTCACTTTCTAGTTCTACGGTTTCAGCACCAGGTGCCCATCTGCGTCATTGATAATCGAGTCTTGATCCCACCACATCGGGTAATACTGAACCGATGCCCATAGCGGAGACATATCCGCATAATGCGGATGATAGGCATGACCAGACTGCCCCGTCGTGTGAACCGTGAGCGAGTTGTTCAGGTCGCTAAAATCCACGATCATGCGCATGGAGGGGAGCCAGTCCACCTCGAAGCCCACGCCCACATCCCAGCCTGTAGCGTTGACCAGACTCTGCCCGCCGCCCGTCTCGAACGGTCCGCGGTTGAAGAGTCCTTCGATTAGGGATACGCCTGATTTACCCAGCGTGCCATTCTCAAAAGTGGCGCTGTGCAGTTCGCCCCAGGCGGGCCACTTGGTGGGGTCTTTACTGTAATCTTTCTCCAGTTGTTCAACGGTTTCAACAAGGGAGGCAACGAAAATATCGTCGCGGGTTTCGACCACATCTTCAGTCAACTTATCGTCCCAGAAGAAGTTATCCGGCGTTGACAGGATGAGCCGGAAGGTCTCGAATTCCTTCGAACCGCCGCTGACCGCATTCTTTTCAGGAAGATCGTCGTTGAACGTGTTTTCGTCGAGGTTCCACCAGAAGCGTTGATATAAAGCACAAGCCTGAGAATCGGCAGCACAGACGGAATCCCATTTGGTCAGCAGGTCGAGCGCGTAAGCTTGGTTGGGAGTTTCGGCTTTGTAGTCGATCTCATCCCAAACCGGCAGAATGCTTTTGGAGTTGAGGTCGGTTGCATCGCCCTGCATGGATTGAATGTAAGCCTGGTCGATCTTGCCGGGCGCGCTTTCAATCATATCCACGATGCGTTGAGCGCGGTAGCCGTAATCCCAGTCTTTGGTGATGAGGTAGGGATAATCCCAGGGGTTGACCTGGTTATTTGCTGTGACGATATAGCCTTCTTCAGGGTTGAACGTGTACGGCAAATCTTCAAATGGAACGAACCCTTCCCAATCGTATTCATCCGTCCAGCCGGGGACGGGCAGTGTGCCATCGCCATTCTTACGGATGGGAATATCGCCGGGCATTTGGTAGCCGATGTTTCCTTCTACATCTGCATAAAGCAGGTTTTGCGCAGGGACGTGGAAGCCGCGCGCAGCTTCGCGGAATTCCTCCCAGTTCTGAGCCTGATCGAAGCCCCAAATGGCTTCAAACGGCGTGGATGGCGTGAGGGCAGTCCATGCCAGCGCGATGACGTACTGATCGGGCAAGCCGAGGTTGGTGCGCTCCTTGAACGGGATGAACTCCTTATCCTTCGGGTCGCCCACATCCTTGGTGGGGTTGTACGTATCCGAGATGACCGGTCCGTGGCGGCTCTTGCGAACGGTGATGGTCACGGGTTCGCCGCCGACGATGTTGACGGTCTCTTCATACGTTTCAAAGTCGACCCATTCACCGTTGAATTCGTATTGGTTCGGGTTTTCCGGGTTGACCTTTTCGATGTACAGATCCATCACATCTGGACCGACGTTGGTAAAGCCCCAGGCAAGTTTGTCGTTGTGACCGATGATGACGCCGGGCACTCCTGCAAATGAAAAACCGGCTACTTCCAATCCGCAGTCATCAGATTTCTTGCTACAGTGCAAACCAACCTGATACCAAATAGACGGCATTTGAATCCCAAGGTGAGGGTCGTTGGCGAGATACGGCATGCCCGTGTCGGTCAGTTTGCCGGAAACAGCCCAGGAGTTGGAACCAATTCCATCGCCGAGCGGACCAAGCACCGGGTCCAGTAAAGAGGCGTTGTAGGCGGTTGAGTCCAGTGAAATGGAGGAGTAGTCAAAGTTCGAAAGTCCAAGGTCGGGTTCGACCTTCGAAATTTGACCGTCGACAGGAATTTCGTTGACGATGACCGGGTGGTCTGCGGGGTATTCGGGGAAGAGCAGCGCCACTTGTTCAGGGGTGAGGACTTTCAACAACTCGGCGCGCTCGATCTCATCGCCCATGTTGCCGCGCAAGTCCCATGCCATGGCTTTGCCCCATGTGAGCGAGTGGACGGGTTCCCACGGTTCGATGACGTAGTCGGGGCTGAGTAAACCTAGCACGGCGTATTCAAGGCTGAGGGCGGTATCGTTGTGATCTTTGAGGTAGGCATTCACGCCATCGGTATAGGCTTGCAGGATGGCAAGCGAATCGGGTCCGAGCTGTTCCCATTCGGCTTCGGCGGTCTTACGCCAGCCCAGCGTACGCAGGAAGGAGTCGGTTTCCAATTGACTTTCGCCGAACATTTCAGAGAGTTCGCCCGAACCGATGTGCCGCCAGGCATCCATTTGCCAGAAACGATCCTGCGCATGGACGTAGCCCTGCGCAAAGAAAATATCGTGCGATGTGCTTGCGTAGATATGCGGGATGCCCATCGTGTCGCGGTAGATGTCCACCTGTCCATCCAAGCCGCTGACTTGAAGCGCTCCATCGATTTGCGGAAAGGACTGCGGCGCCACTGTGTTGGGAAGGTAGCTTTTGAAATAAAACAACCCGCCCGATGCGACGACCAAAATAATGACCAATGCCCCCGTAAGAATTCTCCCCAGAATCCTGCCGAATTTGTTCATAGTTCCTCCAATGGTTTTCAAGCGTTCTTACCGTCTGTAACGGTGGTTAATACACCAGACGCAGAGTTTCGTGGCACACTCTGCGTCTGGGTGTCGATGAAGGTGATGGTTTATCGAACCGTCCCCAATAACCTCGGATACCAATACCATAGCACGTCTGCGGCGGGTTTGCCGTGAATGGACGTGGATTTATCCTGCAATGTCACGGGCATGTAATACCCGCGGCTGACAAAACCTGCAACCCACGAACGCGCGTTGACCGCGCTCAACATGGCTTCGTAAATATCCGCTTGCGTTTGCAGGTTTAAACTGACTACTGTCAGGTCTGTGTTGGGTCTGGAAAGGGCGTCAAAATCCAGACAGATTCCCGCGCCGTTCGCGACACATCCGCTTGGGGCGCCAGCCGCGGCGGGATACGACACCGCGAGGATGACCGGCTTGCCCAACAGGGATGATAGTGGCGCGACTTCGTTATCGAGCAAGCGCCCGGTCTCGTTGGCGTAATCGGTCTTGGTGGCGGTGGGGCTTGTCGCAATTGGTGTCGACCATAGCAGGTAGATGCCGTCCACGTCACGCAGGAAACTCACCGGGGTGGTGAAGGTCGATTTTTCGTAAGGCAATGCCCAGAATACTTGACCCTTGAAATGCGTACGCACATCCTGCAAGATGGCGCGCCATTGCGCCTCCGCATCGGCAGGGACGTTGGAGGATGAGCCATCCACCAGGAGTCCGCCGGGCAGGGCGGGCGTGACCCACTCTCCGCCGAGGATAAGCGACTGTGCGCCAGTCTGTGCTGCAAGGTCGGCGTAATTGACGAGGAAGGCACGATAGCGTGTGAAGAATGTTTGCCACCACGCGTTGTCTTTGGGAGCATCTTTCCAAAACTTGACGCTGGCTGAAACGCCGGTATCCGTTGAAGGTGGGAAGTGAGGCGTGGGAAAGAGCGAGACGTTGAGTCCCAGTGCGCGCGCCTGTGAGACCATGATGGCGCTGTCGATCCAGAACGGGTCAGTGCCAGGCTGGGTGGAGAATCGCAGCGGCGAGACGCTTGTCACCGTCCAACTTGGGGTGAGCACGGCGAGGTTCGAGCCGATGGCTTTGGTGTTGGCAAAGGCTTGCGGCGCAAAGTAAGAGAAGTTCGGGCGATGGGTCGCTTGATATTCCACGCCTGCCACAAAGTTGGCGGCGCGCGGCGTAATGGCGCTGCCCACCAACGCAAAGGTTTCGGGGTTTTCGAACCACTTCCATGAACCGACATTGTCTTGAATATCCTGCCCAAGCAGACTGGTTCCGGCTTGCCTGCCCGTGGGCGCTGTGCCGACGGTTTGATTGTCGTCTGCACTGTTGCATTGCCCGTTGCGGCAGTAACGGTAGGAGAATGAACCGAGGAAGTTCAGCGGGCTGTAAAGCTTATATGCCCAACGATTATTTCCGAGGGGCCACATGGGGATGGGTTCCATCCAGCCGAAGGTGTTGAATTGCATGTAAACAATGTCACTCGGCGGTGTGACCGAAGGGACACTTACTTCGAACAAGATCGGACCGGATTGATTTGATGCCAGCCAGGTTGCGACCGTATCTTGAAGGGTGACATCCTGACCGGGAACAAGGAATTCGCGAACAATCCAGCCGCCATCTCCCTTGTGCTCCGCATTCCAGTAACCATCGCCTAGTGTGTATTTGTATTGAACGTAGGTTCCCACTGGCAGCCCCAGCGTGACGGAGTAGCGTCCGTCTGGCTGAAGGTTCATGATGGGCATGCGGTCTGTTACTGTGCTCACGCCGCCTTGCAGGTCGGCGAAGGTGTTGCCCAATTGCAGGATATTCCCTGCAATGCGCACGGGCACACCAGGGACGGTATCTTCAGGGACTGCAACGGTAAAGGTGACGTTAACCAGATGGGTGGGCTTGATGCGCAAATCGACAATGGTCGGGTTACCTTCCGCAACGATTGCACCTTGTTGGAACGGCAGGTATAAACCGTCGAGGCTGTAGGCGGTGAGTTGATGTGTGCCGGTCGGCAGCCCCGCCAGTTCGAAGCGACCTAGCGAATCGGTGATAAATTGAATCCCGCCGGCGGTGACGAGGATGTTTGGAATGGGCGAGCCGGTATCGACGTTATAGACCTGCCCGAGGATTGTTCCCACCGGGCGGGTATAGGTTTTGTCGCTCCAATCGGCGACGACATCCTGCACTTCGGCGGAGCTTGCAACATTATGCAAACGGTAGCGGATCGTGGTTCCAAAAGTCGTATCTTCCACTGCCCCCGTGCCACCGAGACGGATATAACGATATTTGACAACCGAATTGATCGGAAGGGGGAGGGTGGCGGTATACGTCAGGTTATCGCGGGGCGTCATGGGAAATTTTGTTTCGTTCAACGAAAGCCCCGTAACTTCATCCAGAACCGAAATGGCAATCGAGTCACCTGCCTGTAACGGTTCAGGCAGTGTGACCACGAAGGTCGTTTGAGTTGCAGCGTAAGGGGTGTTTGTGGCAACAGATGGGACCGGTGTGGTTGTGCCTGTGTTGCCGTTTGTGGGAGTATCGAACAGGGAGATCGTACAAGCCTGCCCGGCAAGTATCAAAACAATCGCCGCGGATAACCAACGGCGCAATGGGGTGGATGAACTTTTCATTCTCTTCTCCTCAACGCGCTTCGGCGCGCTTTTCCTTACCAAGCCCTAGCACATCAACAAGATTAGCCTGTAGGGCAAGCTGTCATCTTGCCACGGCAATTTAGCAAATTGCCCAACATTGTTTTACCTGTTGATAGACTAGCCTAGTTCAACGTCGCTGGCTGGTTCCTGCACTTCGGCATTTTTCTTTCGCCCGGCGTAGGCGAGATAACTCAAGCCGATGCTGATAAAGTATAACAAAATCATGGGGATCATCACTAACCCCATATTGACTGGGTCCACGGTGGGGGTGATAGCGGCGGCAAGCACGGCGATAATAACAATCGCCAGCCGCCATTGGTCGGCGAGGAATTTCGGGTTCACCAAGCCGATGGCGGTGAGCACATAAATGATGAGCGGGAATTCAAAGAAGCCGCCGATCCACAACATCAGCCCGGTAACGAAGGCAAAATATTCCTTTGCAGACCAGAACTGGGAGATGGATGTAAAACTCCCCAGGAAGGGCAAGGCAGTGGGCAACAGCACGTAGAATGTGAACGCCATTCCAAGCAAAAACAGGATCGTTGCCAGTGGAATTCCCACCAACCCTAATTTCTTCTCACGTGGTTTCAGCCCCGGCGCGGCAAACAGCCAGAACTCAAAGGCAATCAGAGGGAAGGCGACTGCGATTCCCACGGTCATTGCCACGCGCATGAAGACACCGATCTCTTCGGTGACTTGAATGGCTTGCAGTTTTTCGAGTCCGCCTACAGGTTTCGCTAGGAACGCCATGACGGGTTGTGTCACCCAGAAGGAGGCAACGACAAAGATCGCCAGGTAGACCACTGCGCGCAGGAGATGCATGCGGAACGCTTCGATCTGCTCCCAAAGCTGGTCGCGCACTTCTTTTTCGGTGACGATGTCGGCGAACACATCCGCGATGGGGCGTTCGTCCGGTTCGGAGTTCAGCAGTTTGTAAAAGCGATGGATGGTTCGAAATGGGAATGTGACGACGGCAAAGACAAGGCGGAATGGGAAGGTAATTACCCGCCAAATGCCCGTAAAAAACTTACGCATTGTTCGGGGATTCGCTTTCGGTTTCTTTTTTCACCTGAGGTTCAGGAGCAATAGTGTTTTCGCCAACCGGCTCTTCGGCATCGCTCCGCGAATGCGAAGCCGATGTGGCTGGCGGAGTGGCGGAATAAGGCTGGGGTTGTGGACGGGAGTTTGTGGGGCTGGTCCGTGCCGGGTCCGGGATGGAGGCGGCGTTTTTCATCTCGCGGTTGACCTTTTCCAGATCCTCGTTCGCTTCGCGGATCAAGCGATTTGGCAGCGTCCGCAAATCGCGCGAGGTTTGCTGGAAAAGTTTCCAGCCGTCGGAGGTGATGATGTCGCGTAAAAACTTTCCGATCGTCTTGCCTGCCTTCTGCATATCTTTCGGACCCAGAATGAGCAGGGCGATAATAACGACAAAAATAAGTTCGGGCATTCCAATGCCAAGGATTTCCATTTATTACGGTTCCAAATTTGTTGTTTGCGGAATTTCGTTCTTCAAAACTTGTGCGATTTCCTGTTCATGGTCAACCAGTGTCCCCAACACGCCATTGACGAAGCGGGCAGTGGAGTCTGAGCCATATAACTTGGCAAGCTCCACCGCTTCATTGATCGCCACCTTCACCGGAGTTGCGCGTGAAATGGCGAATTCCCAACATGCCATGCGTAATATGTTCCTGTCTATCGCTGCCATTTGGTCGAGGGGCCACTCGGGCGCGTATTTTGCGATCACACGGTCCAGATGTTCGCGGATGGGCAGCACGCCAAAGATGATGCCGCGCGCGAATTCAGCGAGGTCTTGCGGCAGGGTGGTTTCTTCGAGACGCGTTTTTAACACGTCGCCGGGGAGATGCGCGGAGAGATCGGTTTCATATAACACTTGCAAGGCGAGCGCACGCGCCCGGGTTCGGGGTTTCATTCGCTTACGCCTCGTCCCCTTCGAAATCAATATCTTCGATATGGACGTTGACTTCGCCAACTTCCATGCCGACCATTTCCTGGATGGAGCGCGCCACATTCGCTTGAACATTGCGGCTCACTTCGCGGATGTTGACTCCGTCTTTGAGGATCAGGAACAAGTCGGCGTACACCAAATTGTCCTTCGCCTCAATGCGGATGCCGTCACTGGTTCCGCGCCGAAAGAGTCGATTCACCCCGCCGCTGACCGGTGCCAGTCGGCTGACGCCGGGTACTTCCAGCGCAGCCAGGCTGGCGATTGTGGTCAACACTTCAGGGGAGACCGTGGTTTTGCCTTGCGTAGTTTCCGTCATTCTTACTCCTGTTCAACTTGCCACAGTAGGTCAGGCTTTTAGCCTGACAATTCTTCAGTTCTTGTTGGCGGGCTAAAAGCCCGCCCTACATTAATACAATTTACATCATTGCCATGCCACCATCCACGCCGATGACCTGACCGGTAATATACGCGGCGCCATCAGAGGCGAGGAATGCGGCGGTGAAAGCGATCTCTTCGGGCTTGCCTTTGCGCCCGAGCGGAACCATCTTAAGCGCGGCTTCGAGCGTTTCGGGTGTCATCGCATCGAGGATTTCGGTATCGACAAAGCCAGGCGCAATGGCGTTGACGGTGATATTGCGGGCGGCAACTTCACGCGCCAATGCTTTGGTGAAGGCGATCTGCCCGCCTTTGGAAGCAGAGTAATTCGTCTGTCCGGGGTTGCCCATCTGCCCGGCAACGGACGCCATGTTGATGATGCGTCCGGTGCGTTTGCGCATCATGTGCTTGACGGCGGCTTTCGAGCAATTGAAGGTGCTTTTTAGATTCGTGTTGATGACCGTGTCCCAGTCCGCTTCGGGCATCATCATGATGAGCTGGTCGCGGGTGATGCCTGCGTTATTGACGAGGATGCTCAAGTCGCCAAACGTTTCGATGGCGAACTTAACCAACGTCTCTGCCTGTTTGAAATCGGAGACGTCCGCTTGGAAGGCGGCGGCTTTCCCGCCCGCTTCCTGGATTTTCTTCACTACTTCTTCGGCAGATTCCGGTGATTTGTTGTAATTGACGACCACTGCCGCGCCGCGTTCGGCGAATTCAAAGGCAATGGCGCGACCAATTCCGCGCGAACCGCCGGTGATGATGGCAACTTTATTCTCTAAAGATAGTTTGAAGGACATTAATGGGCTCCTGTATTGAGATTATACATCAATGTGGAAATAACCCCGCGAGGGGACGTGGGACACGAAAGATCAAGACAAAGCAATTACACCCCTTCGGGGTTCAAATTCATTGACGATATTTTCTATAATCCTGCCACCTGTTTCGACAAGCTCAACACATCGCCTACGGGGTTATTTTGTCCTCAGACCAAATGCCAACCCGGCACCTCCGCCTAATGCGATGACTGCCATGGCAATAACCGCATCCTGCCAGAAGCGGATGGGGAAGAGGCGGATGAGGGTATCTGAATAATAGAAAAGCCACGAGTCGCCCTCGAAGAAGAGGGAATGGAACCAGGTGAAGAACGCCCAGAAAATATCTGGGTTGAGCAGGATGCCCGCCCCGGCAATGAAAGCAAGTGTGACCGCCAGCCCGATCATCCACCAACCGCCGCGGCGCAAACCCTCGATGTAAGTCGGCATCCATCCGCTGCGCAGTGCAAAGACGGCGAGTAGGAGGAGGATCACATTTGCAATATACCAAACGCGTAGAGCGCCTTGAACCACGCCTTTGACATCATGCATGTGACTGAGTTCGCGCTCGCCGTAGATGGGTGTGCCGTCATCGAATTTTAGATCGCCGAGATAGGAAATGTCCGCGTTGTTGACGAGATATTCCACCGAAGGCTTCGCCCATTTCAAGCGGTCTGCCTTGGTGAAGCCGTACTCGTCCGCGGGGAAGTAGGGCATGTTGTATTCGATGGTGTAGTAAATGGGAGACAGCAGGATGCGCAAGGCAAGCCCAATCAGAGCAAGCGGGGTGAGCAGGGAGACGAGGTAAGAGAGGAGGGTGGGGAGTTTCATTTTATAAAAGGTTGCTCCCTGCGCCGTCCCCGGCGCAGGATTTCTCATGGAACACCCCGCCGGGGACGGCGGCTGAGCGAGAAACTACTGCAAAAATTCCAGCCCGCCTTCGAGGACGAATCGTACGACCATATCGTTGACGATCCATTCGATGGGGGCGAGGTCGTCGGTGAAGACGGTGCTGGTTTCGTAGCCGGGTTTGAGATTGGTATACGCGGAAGACATCGTCGTAACGAGCAGGGGATTGAGACTCGTATCTTGTGAAAGGCGAACCATGTTGGCGAAAAAATACTCCGGCGTGGTCGGCTGTTTGGTGGCGTAGATCATCGTATTTAGCGTACCGGGGATGTCCATGATGTGAATGGAAGGGAATATCTGTGCCATCGTCGTCGCAAGTCCGTCGATGAGGCGGCGATCTCCCGGCGTGGACCCAACGTTGAGGGTCAGCACTCCATCGTCGGCTAGGTGAGAAGCGCACACTTCAAAGAACTCAAGCGTCGTCATGTGTGGTGGGATGTAGGGCGGGCGGTAGGCATCCACGGCGATGATGTCATATTTTTTCGTGGAGCGGTCAAGGTTCAAGCGTCCGTCACCGATAATGACATTTAGATTCGGCGAGCCCATATGAAAGTATTCGTAGCCGACCTCCACGATCTTTGGGTCGAGTTCATAGCCATCGATTTGCAAGTCTTCGCCATAAACAAGGGTCGCCTGACGTGCCGCCGTCCCTGCCGCGAGACCGATGATTGCCATGTTTTTCACGTCGTCGGGCGAACGGTTCTCGTAGAAGTACGGTCCGACCATGAAGAGTTCCCATGGTCCGTTGTAGAAAAGATTTTCGGGGTGATAAATGGAATGAATGCCCTGCCCGTCATTGAGTCGCAGCAAGGTGTAGCCGTTCGACTCTTGCACTTGAATATAGTTGTATTCCGACTCGGTCTCGTACACCTGCCCTTTACTGTTCTTTAGCGATTGGTTTGCAAAGATGATTGCAATGATGGCAAGCAGGATCGGCATCCAAATTAATTTGAACATTTCCTGCCTGCTTGCAAATTTACCCAGCCCTGCCAGGGCAACGAAAAGTAAAAACAAGCCGAATAACAGGAAGGTCTTGGTCGTGCCGATGGTTGGGATAAAAATAAGCGTGGGCAGGAACGTGCCAATGAACGAGCCAAGCGTGGACACGGCATAAATCTGCCCGGAGATTTGACCCGCCTTACTGGCATCATCCACGGAGAGACGGATGGCAAAAGGTGAGATCGCGCCAAGCAAAGTGATGGGCACAATGAAGAGGATGAGGACGACGATGAACGAGCCTGCCAGGATGCCAACACTCAAGGCTTCAAACGCCTCCGCCGCGGACCTGAGAACGGGCACAGCGACATAAGGCACCAGCCCCACTGTGAACGCTCCCCATGCCAGGATGCGATACATCGCCAGCGGAGTCGGATTCTTATCCGCCCATTTGCCGCCGAGGAAGTAGCCGAGCGTGAGATAGATGAGGATCAAGCCAATGATGCTCGCCCAGACAAGATTACTCGTGCCGAAGACGTTGCCGATGAGGCGACCTGCGGCGAGTTCGGCTGCAAGGGTGGTCATGCCGGAGATGAAGACCGTGAAGAGGAGATAGCGTTTCATGAGCAGAGATTATAACCAATGAAAAAGACTTCCGAAGTCTAAAGACCTCCGAGGTTTCAAAAACCTCGGAGGTCTGGGGAATTATTTCAACGAACTGATATCGTAATTATATTTCTCAAGATAATCGAGCATCTTTTGGCGGATTTGTTCATCGGGCGGCAGGAGAGTCGGGTCGCATTTGGCGGTGTGACCTTTGATATCGCCGGTTTTCCAGGTGTTTTCCTGAAGGTTCCAGACGTACCATCTTTGGCAG
>JACPVC010000017.1 GCA_016191955.1 Chloroflexota bacterium | reverse complement strand
TTAGAACACTCGTTCTATACCTATTCGACAAGGAGGTCGAAATGACAAACTACCGTCGTAACCCACTTGGGGATGGTTTGAAGCGTCTGTGGAATAGCGTCGTCCACAACCGGCAATATAGCCGCGGCGCAGCCTGGGGCGCGATGATCCTCGGCGCGCTGCTGGCGTTCGAGGTCTTCAACTTCAGCACCACCCAATATGCCTTGCACGACATGCTCGGCGATCTGGCATTTGCCGGTTTTAAATGGTCCACCATTCTTGCCATCGCCTTTTGCGGCATTGACTTTGCCGGTATCGCCCGCATCTTCACCCCCGAACAGGGACGTGACGAACCCGCCGAAGTCTATTACCTGTTTGGCGCCTGGCTGCTCGCCGCTGGCTTCAATGCCACACTTACTTGGTGGGGCGTATCGGTCGCTATTGCCAACAACGGCAACATTCAAGGAACTGCTGCAATGAGCTCCGAAACCATCACCAAGGTCGTCCCCATCTTCGTGGCTGCCATGGTCTGGCTGGTGCGCTTGCTCATCATCGGCACCTTCTCGCTCGCGGGTGACCGTCTCTTCACCACCGCGCAAGTCAATCAATATCAGTCCAATTACAGCCAGCCGCGACCTCAACCGCAACAGCAGCAACCCCGCCCGGTTTACCAAAACCAGAATCCGCGCCCGGCATCTTCCTATAACCAGCCTGTGAATCAACCCGTGCTGCGTCCCGCTTCGCAGATCAATCGCCCAGTCAATGCTGCGCCTTCGCAAAGCAACTTCCGCCCGGCGCCGAAGCCTGTCTCTTCACAACAAACGTCTTTCATCCCGCCCGAACCGACTTATCATCCCGTCTCCTATGAAGCTCGCAGTTCCGAAAACGGAGAACGGCGTTACGACGCATGATTAAGTAAACAGGCATACAAGTAAACACGTAGCCAATCACTTTCGACAATTTCATATAACCTTTTCGAGCCCGGGTCCTACAGACCCAGAAAAGAGAACCTACTCATGCCCCGCGCTCGCAACACAAAAACGTACAGGCAAACAGCCGTCATCCCGCAGGACTCAGGGAGCGGCTGTTTTTCTAGTTTTATACTCGTTCCACTCACTGTCATCTTCATCAGCGCATTTCTCGGGAGTTTCGCCCTCAAAGCCAATCCACTCCCCACAACTACCATACCCGCGATGGATACGATGCCCGATTCCATCCCCTCGAGTCTTTCCCCCATCTTCCAGCGGGAAGTCCTCTACTGGGCGGACTCCATCGTCAGGTGGGCATCCGCCTCAAACCTGGACCCGAACCTGGTCGCCACCATCATGCAGATCGAATCCTGTGGAGACCCACGCGCCACATCCAGCGCCGGTGCCATGGGACTGTTTCAAGTCATGCCGTTTCATTTCGCCACCACCGATGATCCCTACAACCCCGAAACCAACGCCGCCCGCGGACTGGCCTATCTCGTCCGTTCCCTCGCCACCGCCAACGGAGATGCCCGTCTTGCCATGGCTGGCTACAACGGCGGCATTGGCGTCATTCCCCGCGCCGAATGGACTTGGTCTGCCCAAACAAAGAGATACGTGCAATACGGCGCGCCCATCTACAGCGACGCGATCAGTGGCGTTAACCCAAGCAATGCATTAATTGAATGGTACACAAAATACGGAGTCAGTCTCTGCAACCAAGCCAGCCAACGGCTTGGCTTGCCATAACCCCACAACTATTTGACTATCCAACTACTCGACTATTTGACTACTTAACCACGTTCAACCAAATCACAAACGTCGTCCCCTCCCCCTCCTTCGACTCGACCTTGATCTGACCGCCGTGCTGTTCCACGATCCATTTCGTGATGGATAAGCCCAAACCAAATCCGCTGGTCTTGGAGCGCGTGCGGGATTTTTCCGCGCGATAGAAACGCTCGAAGATGTAGGGTAAATCCTCGGCAGGGATACCCGGTCCCGTATCGCGGACGATGAGCCGTACCTGTTCACCGATGCGTGAAAGGCTGAGGAACACTTCCCCACCCTGCGGCGTGTATTGAATGGCATTCGCCACCAAATTCAAAATGACCTGCTTCAAACGGTCACGGTCGCCTTTGACCACCGCCTCATCGATTTGATTGAGATGCACGCGGACTTTATTACCCGCCAGCACGCGCGTTTCTGTAAACACCTCGGTCAACAACAAGTCGAGTTCAACGCGCCCAAAGTTCAACGGCAGCTTGCCAGATTCCGCCTGAGCCAGCATCAACAATCCGCTCACGAGGCGGTTTAGCCTGCGAGCTTCCTGGTCGATGCTGTTGAGCAGGTCTTCATCCGCTTCTTTGAACTTACGCATCAAATCTACGTTGCCTTTGATAACCGTCAACGGTGTGCGCAATTCATGGCTCACGTCCGCGAGGAAGCGCTGCTGCGATGTAAAAAGAGACTCAAGCCGTTCGAGCGTTTGATTGACCGAAATCACAAGGTCACCGACATCATCCTGCATCGCTCCCTGCGATGGAATACGGCGGGAGAGGTCGTCTGCGCGGTTGATCTGATCCACAGTATCGGCAATATCCTGCAATGGAGAAAGCGCTCTGCCAAGCACCACCCACGAGCCCCACATCACCAGTCCCACCGCCACCACGGCAATGACCGCCATGATCGAAAGCAGGCTGGTCCGAGTGGCATCCACCACCGTCAGGCTGGAGGCAACTTGCAGCGTCCCGATGATGCGGTTTCTCAACTTGAGAGGGACAGTCAACACGCGCAGGTGCGCCGCATCGAGATAAGAATCCTCATACATCGTCCTGCCCTGTTCCAACCCTGCCGGGTCGAGCGCTTTGTTCAATGTGCCAATGCTTGGAGAGGTCGTGATGAGGTCTCCGTCTGGCCCCCAGACCTGGACGTAAGCGTTGGCGGTCATATCCAACTGCGGCAGGCTGATGACGTTTAAATCCCCCGTCGAATCGACCGTAGTTGCCCGCACGATCTCACGCGCCACATTCGCCAACAGGTTATCCACCTGGTTCAACAAAATCACATTGACGAGAATGTATACCGCCGCGCCAAAGACAAGCAGAATACCTCCCATGAACGTGGAGTAAAGCAAAGTGAGACGCAGGCGTAAGGACATTGACGATTGACGATTGACGATTGACGATTGACGATTGACGATTGACGATTAAGAAAAAATTGGTAACTTGTTTATTACCAGTTACCAATTACGTATCACGAATTACGTATTATGGATTCTCCCTTAAGACATAACCAACCCCGCGTACCGTATGGATCAAACGCGCTTCGTTCTCCGCTTCCAACTTCTGCCTCAGATAACGAATATACACTTCCAACACATTGCTTTCGCCGCCAAAATCATACCCCCACACCCGGTCGAAGATCACTTCGCGAGTTAGCACCTGCTTGGGATGGCGTAGGAACAGCTCTAACAATTCGTATTCCTTTGCCGTCAAAGCGACCGTGCGATTGCCACGAGTTGCCTGTCGTGAGCCGGTATCCAGTGAAAGGTCGGCAAACTTCAAAACGGGAATGCGCTCCGGCTGGGTACGGCGCAGAAGCGCGCGCACGCGAGCCAGCAGTTCATCCAGGTTGAACGGCTTAACCATGTAATCGTCCGCGCCTGCATCCAATCCCTGAATGCGGTCTTGCACCGTATCTTTCGCCGTTAACATCAAAATGGGAATTGAGCCGCCTTGCCTCAAACGATGGCAGACCTCCAACCCATCCATGCCTGGCAGCATCCAGTCGAGGACGACCAAATCGGGAGTATGGTCGCGAGCCGCGATCAATCCCATGCGTCCATCTGTGGCGGTATCGACCGTATAGCCTTCATACGCCAGACCGCGCTGTAACAATTTTAAAATTGCTTGATCGTCTTCGATGATGAGGATTCGCTCGTTCATGGCTATGCTCCTTACTAAAAATATACCATAAATTCAACCGGCTTATTTGCCTCTCAGCAAACCAACAGCCTTTTGAAAATCATTAGGATAGTCTGCCTGAAAGGTCAACCTCTTACCCGTTTCAGGATGGGTAACGCTCAACGACCATGCATGCAATGCCGGGCGCGCGATCACGTCCGTTTCAGGAGCGCTGTATAGGAAGTCCCCTAAAAGCGGATACCCTAACGCGTACGCATGGACTCTGATCTGATGCGTTCTCCCCGTCATCGGCGACGCCTCCACCAACGCCGCGGCTTGGTAGCGTTCCAGCAGCTTGAATCTCGTCTCCGAGCGGACCCCGTTCCGGTCATCCACCACCGTGCGATGTTTATGCCCCACATTCACCCGTAGCGGGAACTTCGTCACCTTCTCACCCCATTTTGGAACTCCGTTCACAAGCGCATGATAAGCCTTCTCTACTTCATGCCTCTCAAATTGAATGTTCAAGGCTCGATGCGCCTCCGCCGTCAATGCAAAGATGATGACCCCGCTCGTGACCTTGTCGATGCGATGGACGACCCATATCTTGCCATGCTTCTCTTCCAGCATTTTGACAAGATACGGCGCATCCTTCTCCCATCCCTCCGGCAGGACGGACAAGTCTGCTGTCTTGTTGACCACAAGGATGAAACTATCTTGATGAAGAATCTGCATGTTGACTCATTGAAGGCGCAGTTTGAATGGCTGCTTTTTTGGCAAATCCGCCATGGCTCAGCCCAACCCGGAAACAGGCAATCGCGCCGCCTAAAAAGAAGGGACTGAACGACAACAGAAAGAACAGGAAAAACAGGACAGCAAAAGCATAAAAATCGAACGCGGAGGTCAAATAAGAAAATCGCTGGCTAAAGGTAATGCCACCGGTAATGCCGCCTTCCCTGCGGAGGACGCGGATTTGATACCCGTTACGAAAATGACGCATGTGAACTGCAACCTCCAACAGGATGAGCAGCCCAAGAAGGAATGAATACAACCACGTCCAGCCAAAATATCCAACCGCTAAATACCAAAATGCCAGGATCAGCAATGTAAATAGGAGCAGGAGAATAACATGCCGCTTTGAAACAAGCGCCTGCCCTTCAACATCCTTTTGGAATTGCGGAGTCAACTCCATACTTTTCTCGAACTTTATTGCATCGAAATCCTTATATGCTTTGACAACCGCCAGCGTCATGTAGTAATCGCTGATGTAAAGAATGATCCACAATAGCATGCCGGGAATGGGAGAGCTGGTCAACAAATATTCCATATGGTTTCCTCTCGTGTCAATTTTACCTGCTCAGAGCACAGGAAATCCTCTTTTTTCTTGACATCCCTTCCTTTAGAAGGTTATCATGACAGCATGGACGAACAATCAGCCAACAACCCCTTTCTTATCGACTCACTCAACCACCCTCTTGCGGGCCCCATCCGCAAATTGCTCACGCGCGAAGGACGCCGCGAACTCAACCAGATTCTGATCGACGACGAGGAAAACATTCTGCAAGCCCTCGAAGCGGGAGTTGAAATCGACTCGGTCTATTACGCAGGCGATGAAGTCATTTCAGATACCCTGCGCAAGAACCTCACCGCCGGGGCTACCATCCACGAGGTGGCAAAGCGCACCACCAAGAAGCTCTTCGAAAACGACAAGATCTCACGCATCTTTGCCATTGCTCAAACACCCAAGCCCATCGGTCTGGAAGCGCTGAAATCCATCAAGAAAGATGTGGTTGTGCTGGAAGACTTGAGCATCTCCGGCAATATTGGCAACATCACCCGCACTTCCCTCGCCCTCGGCATTGGCGGCATCCTCCTGCTCAACATGGACCCCGTGGACCTGTACGACCGCCGCCTCATCCGCGCCAGCCGGGGCTATCTCTTCTGCATGCCGATGATCACCGCCTCGACCTCTGACTTTTTGGATTACTGCAAAAAAAACAACGAGACCCTGCTGGTGATGGACATGAATGCCGATAAGACCATTGATGATATCGCCTCCATCACAAACCGCATGCTCATGGTATTCGGCAGTGAAAAGGAAGGCTGTTCGCCCGAGATCGAGAATGCCGCTACAATGAAAGCCCGCATCCCCATCAGCAGCAAAGTGGAGTCGCTTAACGTCTCTGCCTCAGCAGGGATTACGCTCTTCAGCCGATCAAAGTTCAATCAACAAGGATAGGACTTAGGCAAAAACCCAAGAGCCAGCCGCGAATTTCGCTAATTCACGCGAATTGTTTAAAAAATTCGTGACAATTCGCGTAATTCGCGGCAAAAGATTTTGAACTGCATAAGTCCTAAAGGATGGGATATTGGATAAGCCAAGGATTTCCCCTCGGTTCATTTTTTACGGGAACTTTTTCAGGGCGGGTACGTCAAAAGAGTGAAACCAATTTGGAGAAACTATTATGAAACTCGCCACATTTCCAGCTCTTGCCCTTTTGGCGCTCGCCATGGTCATGTTTAACGCCTGTTCTAATGCCACCCCAAACCTCACCGGCGAATGGAAGCTTGTCTCTTACGGCAACGCCACAAACCCCACCCCTGCCCTACCGGGTGTAGACACAACCATCTCGTTTAACGAAGGTCAGTTCGGCGGAACGGTTGGCTGCAACACATTCGGCGGCGATTACCAGGTTAATGGCAATCAAATCACCATTGACTCAATTGTCTCTACATTGATGTTCTGTACGGAAACATCCGCCCAGGAAAGCGCAGTGTTAACTATTCTCTCGAATCAGGCGTTGAATATTTCGCTTAGCGGCAGTCAATTGACGTTATCGTCGCAGAACGGCGCTTCTGTAGTTGTGTTTGAGCGAAAATAAAAAGTACGGCGACAAAGTCCCTTTAAAGGGATTAATGTCGCCGTACTCATCGTTTAACTGCTTGCGCCACTATATTGTTTCAAACCTGACTTCCAAACTCTGGAAGCGATTGCAAAACTTGCCACACTCACCCCAAGAAAGATGAATACTTGTGCCAGAGTCAACTCGCCGCGCAATGCTTGTAATGGAATAGTAGTTGCCACCGCAATGGGAATGATAAAGGTCACAATGATTCTCAACCAGGCAGGGTACACCGTGGCAGGGTAACGTCCCGAGTCCATGAGAGCTTGCAGGATGGTGACGTTGTTGTCGAACTTGACAAACCAAAAGGTGAGGGCGATTAAGACGATCCAAAGGCTGTAGATGACGATCATGCCTGAGAGGCTG
The DNA here is from genome assembly GCA_016191955.1 of Chloroflexota bacterium. Lineage (GTDB taxonomy): Bacteria > Chloroflexota > Anaerolineae > Anaerolineales > Villigracilaceae > Villigracilis. The sequence continues at coordinate 2,506 of JACPVC010000017.1, read as the reverse complement.
AGCAGGATAAACGTCAGGATTTGAGCCGCGGAGGTCACTTCTTCCGCCATGTTGACGCCAATCACGATCAACGTTACAGCGAGGAAGAGATCCCAAATTCTCCAGACGGTGATGCGCGAAAACGTGACGAGGAACATGCTGTTGACCGGCTGCAGGATGGTATAGTCCATCGAGCCGTCGCGGATGGATTGGTTGAATTTTTCGGTGTTGGGCCAGATGAGTGCGATCATCATGGTATTGACGAGACGGAAGACGCCCAGTAGCGCAATGAGTTCGCCCAAGCCCCAACCGCCGAGCGTATCGGTGTTGTTGAAGATGATGTTGAGGGAGAGCAATTCCCAACCAAGCCACATCAAGTTGAGCAGGATGTTCACAACGGTATCGGCGCGATATGCCAGCGACATCTGCACGTTGACCTTGAAGAACGCAGAAAGTAATTTGAGGGTTTGCATATTACGCTCCCACCGCGGAGTAACGCTTCACACCATTGCGCCATATCAAACTGAAAAAGACGATTGCCACTGCCAGCCAGATACCCGACATGATATATCCCATCACGATTTGGTCGGCAGAAAGTTTGCCCAGGATCAACTGGATGGGAAAATACAGAAGCAACTGAAACGGCAGATATTGAGCAATATCTTGAATCAACTTCGGCATGAGTGGCAGCGGAACGAACTGCCCTGAAAACAAAAGGATGAGCGCGAAGTAAAACTCATGGATGGAATATACGCGCGTCGTCCAAAAGGCAAGGGAGGTGACCGCTGCCGAGAGCAGGTAACCGATGAAGAAGGCAATCATCATCACGGGGATGGCAAGCAAAACGTTCGTTAGAACGATGCCGCTGAAATCGGGTTTGAAGAGCATGAACAGAATCGCCCAAATCGGCGTCAGCCCCATGATCGTCAACATCTTGAAGGCGATGTTATTGACCAGCGCACTGGTCAGCATGGGATGGATTGGCTTGATCAGTTCGCCCGAAAGCGAACCGTCTTGAATCTTGTAAGCAAAGGTATGAATGATGATATTGCTGGTGACCTGGTCGCAAATTAGCAGCACCATATAGTAGGTGATAAAGTCATTGGCGGTGAAGCCATTGACATCTCCTTTGACATTCGCAATGCTCGTCCACACAGCGAGATAAACAATCGGGGAAACCAGCCAATACATCAGATACATCAACAGGTTGGCGCGGTACTGCCACTGCTCCGCCCAGTTGACTTGCCAGAGTCGTTTGAATATTAAAAACATAATTCACCAAATTCTCTCCACCGCTAAGACCGCCAAGGTCGCCAAGTTTTTTTCTTTGCGCACTTCGCGTGCTCGCGGTTCAAAGATTACGAATTAAACGCTTGCTCGATCACATCCTCGATGGGCGGATCGGCGATGGTGATGTCGTGGACGGGCAGGTCAGCCAACAGCCGCGAGGTGACGCGCGTCACTTCCTCCGCCTTGACCTGGATGTAGCGCTTCTCAGCATCTTCCTCGTTTTGAACGGGCTCGCCGTATTTCGAAAGGTCATGTCCATTCGCGCCTGCCAACTGGATGCCGATCAACTTGAACGGAGCGATCTTCTTCGAGAGGTCATTGATGCCGCCGTCGTATTTCAGTTGACCGTGATGAATAATGATGATGCGTTCACAGAGGGCGGTCACATCTGCCATGTAGTGACTGGTCAGCAAAATGGTCGCGCCGGTGCGCTTGTTGTACTCCCGTAAAAACTCGCGGATGCGCGCCTGCCCGGTGATGTCCAAGCCAATAGTCGGTTCATCCAAAAATAAAACTTTCGGACGGTGCAAAAGTCCAGCCGCGATCTCGCATTTCATGCGCTCACCCAAAGACAAATTGCGAACCGGCTTCTTCATCAACGGCTCGAGTTCAAGCAATTCATCCAATTCTTTATATGTCTGCTGGTACTCATCATCGGGGATGCGATAGATGGCTTGATTGAGCAGGAAGGAATCCGCTGCGGGGATGTCCCACGAGAGGCGGTTGCGTTGCCCCATCACCAGTGTCATTGAACGCAGGTATTCAGGCTTGAGTTCCCAGGGCGTAAAGCCAAGCACGTTCGCGCTCCCGCCCGTGGGATGAAGCAAGCCGGAAAGCATCTTCAAGGTCGTCGTCTTGCCCGCTCCGTTCGGACCGAGAAAGCCAACGACCTCGCCCTGCTCGATCTTGAAATCGACCTGCTGAACGGCTTTCACCTCTTTATATTTGCGTTTGAAAAAACTACGGACAGCCGCGCCAAACCCGCCTTCGCGCTCAGGCACCTGATACGTTTTACTTAACTGTTGAACATGAATGGTAGGGGACATATTAAAATCTCTCCTCGGGGAAGAGATTTTATCATTATTAGAACAAAAGTGCTAGACTTTTACGCATCATTCGGACTTTGGGCTTGATGCCTCCTTCGGTGAGTTTTACCTTCGTTTTGAATTTTCATAATTTTCCCTATGAGTTTTGGTCTCATGATTATCTATTTATATCTTTAATACTTATATCAAAC
>JACPVC010000367.1 GCA_016191955.1 Chloroflexota bacterium | reverse complement strand
CAAACCACGGGCAAGATTCTCTTGAAGGACAGTCACTTTCATGGTGCGCCTCGCTTAATGAATTAATCAGAATTTTTCAAAAGTATATCATTCAATCCTGAAGGGATGGAAGGATTATAGGGATAGTGTGCAAGCAAAGGTTGTCAGCATCTCTGCTCAAGCCGCCGTCCTCGGCAGCGTTTTATGAGGGAAATCCCGCGCCGCGGACGGCGCTGGGAGCATATTACCTGACATGTTTTGCTTGCACACTAGGGATATGTCGTAAATTAAATCAAATCCCGAAGGGATGACATGCTTTTCGAGAGCCATATCACCCCTTCGGGGTTGAGATCAGTCTTCGCTAAAATCTATAATCATTTGACCCCGTCGGAGTCATTGTTAAAAGCCTGTCACCATTGAGACTCCGAACATCAACAACCCAAACAACAACTGACATGCGAACAACGCCGCAAACACATACGCCACATACGTCCAGATCGAAGTCGTGCGTTTGGAGGATTGCGGGCGCAAATCCTGCCCTTCAGCCAGAGACTTCGCTGAATCCGCTGCCTGCTCGAAGTCATTCATCCAAAACACGCCCGCCGCTTCATCACTGACGATGAGCTTGTTCCCGTTAAATGACCTTAGCCACGCCTCGACCGTTTCCGGCGTATTCACCGCCAGGGAACCGGGCAAAATCACAGCATCCGCTTTCAAGTCAGCGGGAATCGCCGCATGAACGTCCACCACCGTCACAGGGACGCCTTGCGCGCGTTTCGCAAATGCAGCCTTGACCGCGTTCCCAAACTTCCCATCGTGGTCGAACACCGCCACATGATAACTCGACTGCTTCTCGGCAAGGACGTCTGCACGCGCCGTGCCATCGGCTCGCAAGGCAAGCAGGTGATAGACCAGTACGACGATGAACACGATCAACGCAGTCAGTTGATTGAGCACATCCGTCCAAAAACCATGGGAACTGCCGCCCAACGCCGCATTGACCAGGTTGAAGACCAACATCCCAGCCGCGACCATGCCGCCAATGACCGAAGTGAACAACGCCAGATACAAATATGCCTTGCGGATGACGGAACGACGGGCATGGTCACCCATGTCACTATCTGCTAAAGCCTGCGTCTGAATCGGTCGCCAGGTCATGAGCCAGACAGGCAAGCCCACAACCAAAGTAGCCAGCGCACCTGAAAGCGGCTCACGGATGCCAGTTTCACTAAGGTAGGCATTGCCCAACATTAGGTCGATCAAAACCGAGAAGAGAGTGAGCAAACCTGCCACCGTCGCATTGAGACCAAGGAACGAGAGGACGTATGAATACAGTCTGTGCTTACTCGCACGTCGCGGAAGATTTTCATCGAAGGCAAATTGCTGGTTCAACCACTTGCCATAATATGCCCAGATAACCCCGAACGGAACGACAATCGAAATTGGACCGCCAAGTTCACGGATGAATTCGTTTAGTGCTTTGCTGTCACCGAGTAGTTGCAGGAGAATGAGGTAGATAAGGTTTCCACCTGCAACAAGAAAAACAATCACACCACCGAGGGTTAATAGGTAGAGAATGCCAAGGCGTAGATAAGACTCTTTTTCGTCAGAGTCAGCTAGCGCGTCCTGCAAGAGCCGCCAGGAGTAGAACCAGATGGGCGAGCCGATCAACATCAAAGCAATCGCATTGACCGCTGTTTCCCCTCCAATATCTCCAAGTACCTTGGTTGGGAAGGAAAAGGCGTAGGAGAGAGCTTGTTGAACGCCGTAAACCGCCATCAACAATCCGTACAAGACCCACACGAAACGATACAGGCGGCGGATTTCAATGAAGTTCTCGGTTTCGGTTAGGCGGGTCCAGTTTGTTTTGAGAATATTCCAGAAATATGCAGCGACGAGTAGGTTGACGATGATGGCGATGAGATTATCCAGCCAGGTCTGCGAGCCGCCAACCACCGCACGATACACGGAAAGATGCATACTGGAGAGGACGGTCCGGTTAATGAGCGCCAACAGATTTTGAACGACGGGGATCAACATGCCAAGCAGGATGCCGTATAGAAAAACCGCGCGGACGCTTGCGGAATGTTCCTCGGCATCTTTTGACGAAACGCTCTGCGCCCAGCCCCAATGGATCAGGAAGATCGGCACGCCTACAAAAATGAGCGCCAACGCCGAAGCCAGGTTCGAGGCGTTGTTCGTTATATCCTGCGGATTAAAGATGGAACGCAGGAGACCAATGATGCCCCACAGCACCACTTCGATGCTGATGGCGGCAACGGCGTAAAAATATAAACGGCGAATTGTTTTCATGGTTTTCTCCACATACCCTCACCCTAACCCTCTCCCATTTTGGGAGAGGGAACTCCCTCCCCGCTAAGTCGGGCAGGGGTGGGGTAAGTTACGGCTTATACGGTTCCTGATACCAGTTCCAGTCCCAGAAGTTATAGGGCATTGAACTGACCTTCCACTCGCCACCCTGTTCAACCAAAAGGGCGTGGTCGGAACTGCCCGTGCGGCTGGAGAATGGGTCACTGTATGAATAATAGATCGTCAACTCGACCACGGCTTCGTCGCCAGTGATGGTCGCTTCACCGATATCCAGCCCCGTGCTCTCCGGGCTGACCATGCCATTGAGGAAAGACTGGCGGAACTCTTCATACGTGGGTTTGTATTTCAAGTCGGCGAGATAGCCATAGGCTTTTTCATAATCCTTGTTGAGCACAGCCAGCGCGTAATTATGCGCTACGCCCTCCGGGGTATCATCGGGCAGATATTCGCGCTTGTCCTGGCGGGTAAAGAAGAGTGCGAGCGCCAGAATCACCAACACGCCAACACCAATGAGAATACCGGTTAGAAATTTATCCTGTTTCATCGGGATGCCTCCATAAATTTAACTTTACACCAAAAAAGACATCGAAAGCAAAGCAAAAGTTCCCCAAAAGCTTACCCTACCCGGGAAGCATATCGCTGTAAATCAATCACGGTAT
>JACPVC010000352.1 GCA_016191955.1 Chloroflexota bacterium | reverse complement strand
TGATGACCTTCTCGGTCTCCATGCCGCTATTGGTATCGTCCACATCCTGCTTGAGGGCAGACGTGGCTGCATGGTTGGCGAGCAGCAAGCGGTTGCGGTGATCCGTCACAATGACGGGGTCAGGTGAAGAATTGATGATCGCTTCCAACTGTCGGCGCGAGGCTTCCACGTTCAAAAACAGATGCGCGTTCGCGACCGCCAACGCCGCCTGCCCTGCCAGCGTGGTTACGAAGCGCACATCTGAATCGGAGAATTTACGCGGTTGTTCGTAGCCTGCCCAGACCACACCGTAATAACGATTCTCATGCCGCAATGCCACTGCCAACATTGCCAGCGGATGCGATTTATTTGGATCGAGCATAAACTCGCGCGAACGAGTCAAATTCGGCAGAACGATCTTCTCCTGACTTTGCGCCAGGTCGAGGATCTGGTCGTCAAGATGAGCGTACGCATCTTGTGAAGCGCCCAATGCAAAACGTGAGGGAAGTTCCACATAGGTATCAGGAAGGATGCTCGGAGACAGCACTACACTGACAGAGTTCGCTCCCGTGGAAAGGATCGCCTCCAACACCGGCTTGACTGCATCCTGCATCTCCAAGCTGGATGCCACACCCTGACTCACCTGCAACAACCGGTTGATCTCCTCCAGTCGTGCCTGCAACCCGATGCGCATCTGCTCAAAGGCTCGGCGTAGTTGAGCCACTTCATCTTCGCCCGCCACCTGCAAGGGATGGTCGAGATTGCCCTGTGCAATACGATTGGCTTCCGCTGCCAGCCCTTTCAGCGAACCGGTCACCACGCGCAAGCCAAGCCGTAGTGTGACTAATGCAATCACCGCAAGGACGATAATCATGAGCGCTAACGGTGTGGCGATATTCAACGCCAATTGCTGCGCCCGCTGGGCTGGGATGGTCAACACGATTGCCCACGGTCGCCCCACCACCGGGTGGTAATACACCAATTGACGTGTGCCGTCTGACGCGGTGTTATCGTAGAAGAACGGCTCCGGTCCCTGCTGCCCTTCGTAGACGGTCAGGGCATTGGCTTCATCGGAGTCATAAATGATGTGATTGGTATCGTCGATCAGCATGCCAGAGCCGTCGAGGCTGCGCATGTTGTCGAGACTCTTGATGAGCGGCAGAGTCAATGGATTGGCTTCGATGGTCGTGCGCCCGATCAACACACGGCGCACCTGGCTGCCTTCACGAATTGCCGCAAGGAAGGAAACCCGCGCCGAACCATCTTCCGAGATCGGTGGAATGGAATAGACCTGGGTCAACACACCCTGCGTCGAAAGCAGGATACCCGTGTCTTCATCGGAATAAAGTTTGAAACCCGCACGCGTATCTTCGGGGTAGATCGCCAATATATCTCTCGTGACAGCATCCATCACGATGAGCTGATCGAAATACGGCACGGCTTTGATTCGTGAAGCGATGATAGCCGTCAGCTCGGAACCGGTCGCATCCAACATGCGCGGTTCATTGGCAAGCTGTACCGCGAGGTTCTGCCCCGTCTCAAGGAAGAAGGGCACGCTCTGCGCCGCAGACTCGCCCGCGCTCGACAAACGGTCTTCCAACATATCGCGCGCGGCTTGCCCCGCCACCACCCAACCACCGATCAGTAAGGTTAGCAGCAACAATAAGATGAATGTGCCCACTGCAAAGATAAAACGCGACTCAAGGCTCTTCTCACCGGGCGAAGGCTGCAACGGCTGTTTGCTGCCCCAACTGGCGGGGAACGCCATCGAAATAACCTGCGCCACCAAGCCGCCGACCAACATCTCGCCGCCGAAGGCAAGCGTCACTACGAGTGCGTTGCTGATGGCAAAGTCCAGCCGTGCTGTGGCAGGGATGCTCGTGCCCCATTGCGTGAAGAGCGCGCTCAATGTGTAAAACAAGGTGTGGATTGGAATTAACAACAACGCCCCCACCAGAGGCTGACGCAGCAGACGATAAGCAGGGGTGCGATAACGTTGGCGCGAGTTCAGTGAAAACCAAACGCCTAAGAATGCAAACTCGATGATGGGGAAGAGTGAATACAGATCCCATGTGCCGCGGATCAAACCGGTAAACGCTCCAAGAATTGCGGCAGCTAATGGTCCGAGCAAGCCACCGCCCAACAACCAGGGAATGGCAGAGAAAATCATCAGCGCAGAACCGGGCGCATCGGCGGGCAACCCAGGCAGAGGGCGGATGGAACCGGACGTCAGTCTTAATCCAATGAATAAATTCAAAACAGGAACAAGCAGAAATAGGGCGAGAAAAAGTCCCCAGCCCTTCGACCCCCATGCCATGCGGTAACGATACAGATAAGCCACCAAACCCGCAAGCAGACACACCCATACCAACCATCCTGCAAGAGTGGGCGGGGCGGGGAACGCAATGCCTGCAAGGAGCGAGAGGATGAAATCCATTTTTGAGAATTATAGCCTCAAAAACAAGCTGTGGTTCAAGAGCTGGTTTACATTTTTGGAATTACTCCCCGCTGTTTGCTCAAGCCGCCGTCCTTTGCGAAGCATCCTGTGGACGGCGGCGATTTAAGAACCTGCGCCGGGGACGGCGCAGTGAGCAGTGCCTGATGGAATTACTCTCCGCGATATTTTTCCGGCAGAAGGTTTGCCAGCGCCGCCATGATCTGACTCGTCCCCTCGTTCATCGCTTCTCTCCTAGCCGACGGCTGTTCGCTGAGTCTGAAAATTTTTCCCACCCGAACGCGGACCGGCGCGCGGCGAAACTTTTTCATGTGCCCATACACTTTTTCATTTTCCGTGCCTGTGATGGCGATGGGCAAAACCTGCGCGCCTGATTTATAAGCGAGGAATGCCGCGCCGTTCGCGCCTTCTTCAAGGGCGCCACTTAATGAGTAACGTCCTTCCGGCGCGATGACAATGATGCGCCCTTCTGCCAATCCATCGAGCGCAGCACGCAATGCGCGTTTGTCGGGGCGACCGCGATGCAGCCAGATGATGCCGTACCAATCCATGAGCTTGCCAAGAATCGGCAGGTCGTAGAGTTCGATCTTGCCGAGCGCATCGGGTGTAAATGGAAGGGACGAGATCAAGGCAGGGATATCGGCATCACCGAGATGATTGATGACGATCAACAAAGGTCCGTTTTTGGGAATGTTTTCCATTCCCTCTGATGTGACGCGCAGGCAGCTTTTGGCGACGAGCTTCACCAATCCATGCGAAAACTTGCGAAAGGCAAGGCGCGCGCGAGTCAACTGCGGCAGGCGCACCAATTCCGGCTTCCATACTTCGGTGATGGGTTTAGGTTGGTTGGATGGCTTGTCCGGCATAGACACCGTGATACTCCTCTGGCAGCAGGCCTGCGATGGTACACATGACCAGGTCCGCGTTGTGCTGGCGCATTTCGCGGCGTTCCTTTCCACTTTGTGTGATGCGTGGAAAACAAATCGGTTTGCCGATGCGCATTTCAAGCTGGGGTCTCTCGCCGCGCTTCGAGCGCTGCCAAAAATCATCCGTCGTGCCGACCAAGCCAACGGGAATGACGGGAACATTTGCATGTTCGATAACGTAACCAATTCCAGGCAAGGCGCGTTTCATGGCGGGCTCGTGGGAACGTCCGCCTTCGGGAGCGATGATAAATGGACGCCCCGCTTCAAGAATTGCCAGCATCGTTTCGAGCAGAGTGCGGTCATAATCACCGCGATGCACGGGAATCACACCGTACATTTTAAGTAAGGGACCTTGTGCCTTCTTGTCGAAGACATCCGCCGCACCCACGATCTCAGCTTGCTCACGCCAGAAAGCGACCACCAATGGCGGGTCGAAGATCGAGATGTGATTGATAGCAGCCACATACGGCATACCCAACGGCACATGTTCTGAACCGATCACTTTTATCCGTCCTAATATATGGAAAAGCGCCCGAAATGCCGGGCGCATGAAGAGACGGTTGATTTGAATGTGGAACGGAACGCGATAGGGTTTCATTGCAGATTCACCGTGTCACTCTGAGTGAGTGGCGCCGAGGCGCCATTGCGAACGAAGAGTCACTACCACTGCTTGGGAAGTTTGCTGATTTGAGGTAAAGACCCTCACCAGCACCGCATCCGCAACGCGGTGCATGTGTCGCTACACCGCACTTGCGTGCTGGTGCAAGTGTCGCTCAGGGTGACACTCACCTGCACATCTCCAAAATACGGGTGAGGACTTGTTCTTCGCTCAACTTATCAGTATTCAACACCAACGCGTCATCGGCAGGGCGTAAGGGAGCGACAGCGCGGGTGGAGTCTATCCGATCGCGCTCGATCATCTTCTTGAGAATCTCATCGTAATCGGCTTGTTCGCCACGAGTTGTGATCTCGGTATAGCGGCGGCGGGCGCGTTCTTCGGCGCTGGCATCCATGTACACTTTCAAGTCGGCTTCAGGCAGGACGACCGTGCCAATATCTCTGCCGACCATCACTACTTTGCCGCGCATTCCAATGCGACGCTGTTGTTCAGAGAGCGCTTTGCGTACACCCGCATATGCCGAGACGAGCGAAACGTTTGCATCCACATCGCCGGAGCGCACGTCCCAGGTGATGTCTTTGTCACCAACTACGATGTCGCAGGCGCGTCCGTCATCTTGCGAAGGCTGGCGGATGTCGATCTGCGCGGACTGCGCCATTTGGGTAATAACGTTTTCATCGTTCAAGTCCATATCGTGATTCAAAGCGATCCACGTTACAGCGCGATACATGATGCCGGTGTCGAAAAATAAATACCCAAGCGCATCGGCAAGGCGTCGCCCGACCGTGGATTTACCGGACGCAGCGGGTCCGTCGAGGGCTATGATGGAGGGAAGGGGGTTTGTCATAATGTTCCCCATTTTACATCAGACGATGGACGATGTATAAAAGTTTGCAGGTCACGTTTGCTTGTCCTCGAAGAGGGTAACGTGACGTCACGCTAAAAGCGTGACCTACAAAATCTAGTTGTCCAAAAACAAATCACTACGCGCCCAGAGGATGATGACTTCCTGTCCCTGTGGCATTTGGCGCAGAGCCACCCAGCGGATCCAACCACCAAGAGGGGTGATATCCCAGGATGGAGTTTGCCGCCAGACAAAGTCTTGTCCGCGATAGGCAGAGACGAGTTCTGGATTCATTTCATACGAGGTAATGACAAAATCAGGTGTGCTGGTCACACCCAGTGAATCGACCACCTGCACGGGATTCTCTCGCAGCGCCCATTCGATGGCAGGCGAATCGACTCCCATGATCGCTACGGTAGCGGTGTAATCGTTGCCTCTGCCAAGCTCCGAAACCTGGCTGACGGTCTCACGCAGTAAATCTGCTTGAGCGGGGATATTGGGAAGCCACCAAAGTTCGGGGAAGTTCGATCCGCGCAAGCCGGTGGAACCGAACAAGCCGCCCAGACTCAATATTCCCAGACAGATCGCCATGCCCCACACGCCTCCGATCCGCGCGATGCGAATAGACCATCCCGCCGCGACCAATACTAGGCTGACCATGAGTAGGAAGAGCGAACCGATCAACATCCCAGCCTGCGCGCGGTAATTGGGCGTATCGATGGCAAGCCAGTTGATACCTGCCATACCAAGCCAGGCAAAGACCCAAATGAAAACAGTCAGTGTTATGACTCCGGCAGTTTCACGGCGTTCATCGGGGAAGACCGTGAAGTGGCGCGCCAACTCAAGCGCAGCCAGCGCATTGAGCGGAATCAACGCCCACGCCAGGTCTGCCATTTGGCGGGCGGGTAGAAAGATGGTAAGCAAAAGCCCAACGAAAAACCAAATGCTTAAGATAACGATGCGGCGCAGTCCGCCCGCCCAACCGCGGATAAGGGCAATGACGGCGAGCAAGAGCGCGAAAGGTTGATAGACCAGCAAGGATGTAGTCAGCATGCCCTGTGTGATGTTGGAAGATAAGGTCCACTTGTTAATGAAGGCGGGGATGGAAGAGAATGCCGCGCCGATTCCTGCTGGCGCGGTGAAGAAGAGGGTTCCGGCAAGCAGGAAGACGGTTATGAAAGGGATGAACGCTTCGCGTGAAGGATGAAGGGTAAAGAGAGAACGTTTGATATCGCTTATTTCTCGCCCCTCGTTACTCATTTCTTGTTTTTCATTATTCGTTTCTTCAGATGGCTGTTCTGTTCGGCGGGCGAGAAGTTTGGAAATGGCAAAGGTGATGCCGATACCGAGCAAGCCGAACCAGATAGACGGTCCGCTGAGGAGGGCGAGGGCGGCGGTGATGGCAGCAAGGGTTGGTTTGTTCTTATTGATGAAGCCGGCGGTGAAGGCAAGCAATGTGATTGCAAGAATCGGACTCGCAATTTGACGCGAGATGGCGACCATGCCCGGGTCGAGTGCAAGGAAGAGGGCGAGGAGCAGGCTCGGGCGGGGTTTGAGGCGATTGTCAAAGAGGAGGGGAGCTAGAACGAGGAGACTGCCAAAGAGGGCAGGAATGAATCGGGCGAGGAAATTCGTCCCGCCGCCATACAGTAAAAAGAGAATCGAAGTGGAGAGGATGTAAAGCGGGTGCGGGTCGAGGGCAGGACTGGCGCTTTGCGAAATGCGCAGAGCTTGCAGGGCGGGCGCGGCTTCGGCATCGGTGAGGGGTATGGAGCCGAGACCGATGAAGCGCACACCAAGCGCAATGAAGAATGCCAGCGCGTACAACCAACCTTCGTATTTGAAATGGCGATAAGTCATGGGCGCAATTGTAATCTGTTCTGGTCGGAGAGAAAGACCGCGCTCAAGTG
>JACPVC010000351.1 GCA_016191955.1 Chloroflexota bacterium | reverse complement strand
GGACAAGGGCGACAAGGTAGAAGATATTTATCGTGCCGCGCAGTTGCTGCACGCGAATGGGATTCAGGTTGGGTTCTTCCTGCAGTTCGGCTACCCTGGCGAGACGTGGGATGATGTGCAGTTGACGTTGAAGATGGTGCGCGAGTGCATGCCCGATGACATTGGCATTTCGGTATCGTACCCATTGCCGGGGACGAAGTTCTACGAGCGTGTGAAGTTGGAGTTGGGCGAAAAGCAAAACTGGGTCGACTCGGACGACCTTGCCATGCTCTACCGCGGACCGTTCCCGCAGGAGTTTTATCGTATCTTGCATGGGCGGGTGCATCACGAATTCCGCCTGCGCAAGGCGTGGAAGAAAAAGGAATTACACGGAATGGCGCTTTCAGCGTATTATCTGCTCGGGCTCACGCGTGCGGAGATACGCTTGCGTTCATATCGATGAACATGTTGAAAAATATCACCTGGACGGTTCTCTCGCGTTATGGCGTGCAGGGAATTTCTCTTGTCTCGAATATTCTACTTGTGCGTTATCTTGGCGCTGATGGATATGGCGAATATGCCCTGTCATCTTCTGTCATGTTGATCGGCAATGCCTTTACCAGTTTCGGCATGGATATGATCCTCATCCGCAGGCTGGCTGCCGGGCAGGAAGATGCGGTCTTGGCGGATGGACTGTGGATACAGGTGACGCTATCTGGTGTTTACATCGCCGGGGTTTTTCTTGTTGGCATTTTTGTTCCACTTCCGCTTTCCATGAAGGTGTATTCTTTTGCCCTTTTACCGCTTGCGTTTTACTCCGTCTTTACCATTGTGATCCGTGCCCGCCAGCAAATGCAGATATTTTCCATCGCTCAGTTAATGATCTCTGCCCTACATCTATTCTCTGTTTTTTTGACGTGGTTTTTGAATGGCGGTGTGCTGGCCTTCTTTCTTTTTCTCATTGCTTCTCATGCGATTGTCGCGGCTTGGGGGCTTGGACATCGTGAATCACGTATCTCTCATTGGCGCTTTTCCATAAAACAGATTATTGTCCTTTTCAACGATTGCTCGTACATGGCTGTGCTCGGCACCCTGCGGTTACTCCATGAAAAGGTCGTTTTCATTCTCCTCCCATCGTTGGCGGGGATCCAGAATGCCGGCATCTTTTCTGCCGCTTCCCGGGTGGTGGACGCTGGGAAGTTGGGTCATCAATCTGCATTGACAGCGATCTACCCTGAAATGGCGCGCGACGAAGAATTCGGAAAGCAGATGAAGGGAATCCGCCCATTGTTGGGGGCGGCGGTTTTGATAGCCATTTTTCTATCCATTCTGGCGGAACCTATTGTGACCCTTCTGTTCGGCAAAGAATTTGGTGCTTCAGTGTTCCCGCTCCAGGTCATGGCGTGGACGGTCGTGCCTTATGTATTGGCGACCTATATCACCGTCGGGCTGGTCGCTTTGGGGTACGAGCGAACATTGCTAGCGCTCAGACTCCCAATTTTCATTTTGCTTGTTTTTCTTCTTTTCACACTCACTTCAAAATTTGGTATTGCTGGTTCTGCCTTTGCCATCCTTGCCGTGGAATTGATCCAGGTGGCGTTTTTGTGGCAAATATGGAGGACACATGTCCTTTCCAAACTTCCCTGAGAAGTATCATGGCGAGCCGGTCATGCGCCCGGCGGATACGATTGCCATGCGCAGGCGCTTTGGGAAATTCCCGAAGGTGGATGCGCCCGAAGGTTTGATCTTGTGCCTCAAAAATGACCTGCCAAGTCAATTGCACTGGCGTGTGCCTGTGCAGAAGGTCGGAAAAGTAATGGGCGATTTTTATCTCGTCAAATCCACACGCGGACGGGTAGGGGTGCTGTCCAATTTTGGGATCGGCGCGCCAGCGGTTGCTTCGTTGACCGAGGAAATGATCGCCTGGGGCGTGAAGCGGTTTGTGCTCCTTTCGTGGGGCGGATCGTTGCAGACTTCGTTGAATACAGGCGATATTGTTGTGGCAGATCAAGCCATTCGCGATGAAGGTGTTTCGCATCACTATTTACCTCCTGAAAAACATATCTATGCCGATACGCAGCTCACGGCTTCGTTGACATTACATCTCTCTGCCAGCAGCGCTACATTAAAGATCGGTTCAACATGGACGACCGATGCTCCCTATCGCGAGACGCATGAGGAGATTCTTAAATATCAAGCCGAGGATGTTCAGGTCGTCGAGATGGAGATTGCCAGTCTGTTCACGCTGGCACAGGTGCGGGGTGTTCAGGCGGCGGCGGTGGTCGTTGTTGCAGACAAGCTTGCGAATCTCAAATGGGAAATGCCGGAGGATATGCGAGCTATTAATCGCTCGTTCGAGTCCGCGTATCGTGCCGCGATTGGGGCGTTGGATGAGGATGCATGAATTTAATTTGTCCGCGCTGCAAGGGTGAGTTGACGTTTGAAGCGCCGGACCAGCTTCGATGTCAGAAAGAGGCGCTGGTCTTCCGTCAAGTGGATGGGATTTGGCGCTTCCTCCTGCCTGAACGCGAGTCGCATTATTCCCGTTTCATCGAAGAGTATGAGAAGGTGCGTCATTTCGAGGGCAGATTTTCTGCTGACGCTTCTTACTATCGTGCTTTGCCGTTTCAAGATTTAAGCAGGCGTTTCACTGCGGATTGGAAAATCCGCGCGGCGAGTTTTAATGCCTTACAAAAAGTTCTGCCGAAGAACTCTATGATTTTAGATTTGGGCGCGGGCAATGGCTGGCTTTCGAATTACTTGTCTTTGGGCGGGCATGAAGTGTATGCCGCCGATCTTTTGGTGAACCCCGAAGATGGCTTGGGCGCGTGGCGGAATTACGAAGCGAAGTTTACGCCCGTGCAGGCGGAGTTTTCGTTTTTGCCCTTTCCGAATGCTTCGGCAGATGTTGTTATTTTCAATGCATCGCTGCACTATGCAGAGAGTTACGAACAGACGCTCGCCGAGTCTTTGCGTGTGCTTCAGCCGAATGGATTATTGGTGATTATGGATTCGCCGGTTTATCGTGATGCAGGTTCTGGTCAGGCGATGCTTGCTGAACGAAAGGCGGAATTTCTCGCCCGCTATGGCTTCGCTTCGGATGCGATTGCAAGCGAAGGGTTTCTGACGTATGGTCGCATGGAATCGTTGGGCAGAGACCTTGGGATTCGCTGGCGACATCTCGTTCCGTTCTATGGTTTGCGCTGGGCATTACGTCCGCTGGCGGCTCGTTTGCGAGGCAGGCGTGAACCTGCGCAATTCGGCTTGTGGCTGGGCAGCCGCTGAAACCATCGCTGATTTTTCTGCGTATATGAAGAGGCGTTATGCTGAAGTCGCCGTCCCCCGGCGCGCGGATAGCGCCCGGACTTTCAATTTTCCATGAAAAGTTATAAACTAATTTCAAACTGCACATCACAGGAGAATCGCTTATGAACAAAACTGGTCGTTCGCAACTTGCCCTCGGCATCATTTTGATCCTGATCGGTGGCTGGTTCCTGCTTAATCAGACCATGCCCGAGTTTCGAGATTTCTTTGAGCCTTATACTCAATGGCCCGTCAATATGTTGTTGATCGGCGCGGGTATTTTGGTCATCGGTCTTGCTACGGGTTCACCCAGTCTTGCCGTCCCGGCTGCCATCGTGACGGGCATTGGCGGCATTTTCTATTACCAGGAAACCACTGGCAATTACGAATCGTGGTCTTACATGTGGGCTCTCATTCCCGGCTTCGTCGGCGTGGGTGTTATCCTTCAAGGTTTACTCGGTGAGAATACCGGGTACAACCTCAAACGCGGATTGAACCTAATGGTTATCAGCGCTGTCTTGTTCCTCGTCTTTGCCGCCTTCCTCGGCGGATGGAACATCCTCGGCGAGTTCGGCCCTGCCGTGTTGCTGATCCTGCTTGGGTTGTGGGTCTTGGGCAGCGGGTTATATCGCTCCTATCGCAAAAAGGAAGAATAAGATGAGACGCGGTCATTTGTTTTGGGGTGGAGTATTACTCCTCATTGGCGTGTTAATGCTTGCCGGTCAGATGGGCATTAGGCTCCCGAACGGCAAACCATTGTTGGAACTATTCTGGCCCCTTCTGCTTATTGGCTTCGGCATTTGGGTTCTGCTCAACGTGTTCATGCGCGGAAAGGTTGAAGCCGAGTCTGCCAGCATCGAACTACAAAATGCGCGTGAAGCCAGCGTGCGCATCAACCATGGCGCGGGAGAGCTTCGTTTGCACAGCGGCGCTTCGGCAAATTTGCTGCTGCATGGCGCGTTTGTGGGCGGCTTGGAACACAAGGCTAGTCTGAATGGCGATAAACTCGAAGTCAAAATGAGACCTGCCAATGACTTTGTGATGATGCCGCCTTTTGGTTGGAAAGAACAGCTCGATTGGGATGTTTCGTTTAATGCGTCGACCCCCATCGCGCTGGATATGAATATGGGCGCGAATAAATCCGTGATCGACTTGCAGGATATGACCGTCACGGATATTCGGCTGAAGTCTGGCGCGAGCGACGCGGTGATTACCCTGCCTGCCCACGGCCGCCTCAAGCTGGACTGTGAAATTGGTGCCGCTGCCCTGACCGTGATCGTCCCCGACGGCGTTGCCATCCGCGCGCGGGCTTCAATGGGTGCAGGCGATTTCAGCGTGGACCGGTCACGTTTCCCGAACAACGAATCGCCCGATTTTGCATCCGCTCAAAACGCGGTGGATATTTACGTTAAAGGCGGAGCCGCATCAGTGAGGATTAAATAAGGAGATGTCATCATGATAAAACGATTTGATCCGCGCATTGTATTGGGTATGTTGTTGATTCTGGGGGGTGGGCTTGCCCTAGCCCAAACGATGGGATATTTGGAAAACGCTACAAAATTTTTCTGGGGTGGGGCATTCCTCTTCGGTGGATTGATGTTCCTTTCCTTGCTGCTCGGCGGAAACTGGTGGGCGTCATTCCCTGGTTTTACTCTGGCGGCGTTGGGAGTTCTGATCCTTCTTCCTGAATCGTTGGAGGATTTGGGCGGCGCTGTTTTTCTCGGAGGTATCGCTCTATCGTTTTGGTATGCCTATTTCACTGACCGCAAAGAGCGCTGGTGGGCGATCATCCCCGGCGGCGTGCTGACCGCGCTTTCACTGTTGATCGTCGCCTCTTCGTATTTTGACGAATACTCCGGCGCGATCGTG
This sequence comes from Chloroflexota bacterium, assembly GCA_016191955.1. GTDB lineage: Bacteria > Chloroflexota > Anaerolineae > Anaerolineales > Villigracilaceae > Villigracilis. Next base: position 12,652 of record JACPVC010000351.1, on the reverse strand, counting down.
CTTGGCGGCATCGGGTTGACCTTCTTCATCGTCTATCTCACCAGCCCTGTGGAACGTTGGTGGGCAATCATCCCCGGCGGCGTGCTAACGACCCTGGCAGGCATGACCATTGCCGCAGAGCGATTTGGTGAATTCCAGACCGCGGGCTTTTTCTTCCTCGGTCTTGCGTTGACGTTCCTGCTCGTCGCGCTTCTTGCTCGCATGAAGTGGGCATACTGGCCCGCGTTGGTGCTTGGCATTATGGGTATGCTTGGGCTTGCCTCCCTGCTGAACTTCGCAAATTATATTTGGGCGGTCGCCCTGATCGCTGGCGGCGGGTTCCTTATCATCCGCTATTTCACGCGCAACGCATAGTTTCTGTTATTGAATCAACAGTCCCCGCACAATTGCGGGGACTGCGTTGTTTATTTACTTACTCTCGGTCACATGGATTTCCGGGAAGAATTGATGAACCGTCCCTTCCACCCAGCCATGCAGCGTGGACGGTAATAAGGGACAGTTCAAACACGAGCCTCCCAACTGCACTTTTAAATCATTACCTTCAAGCGACACGAATTCGACTGTCCCGCCGTGGAATTGCTCGATGTATGCGCTCAAGTTCTGGATAAGTCGGCGGACCTGGTTTTCACGCGAAAGGATTTCTGGAACTGTCATGGCTAACTCCTTTCTGATTTTATCATTGCTTTGATCTGTTCGTGTGCATTCTCCCAGCGGGGAGAGACATTAAGTGCCAGGCGGTCGATGATGATCTCCCCGGTGTCTGGGTGCTGCGAAAGGATTTTCAGCAGAAGGTCCCTGTGGATGCGGATCGTCTCAAGGTCAGTCTCGCTTGCGACGCTGAAAGAGTATTTTTTACCGCCCACAACAGCAGACCAGCCAAATACATCTCCATCCTTCAGGCGTGTAATCGTAATGCGCGGCGCATCGTAGGGTTTGTAGCTGATGATCGCCTTGCCTTTTAAGATTAAATAAAGATACTTTGCCAGGTCGCCCTGCTCGAAAATCACTGTGCCGGGCGGGCAGTCGAAGGTCTCAAATGCCTGCATAAGCACCGAACTTTGCTGTGTGTTGAGGTCTTTAAAAAGGGGGATGACTGGCAGACTTTCCAACATTGCAAGCATGTTAATCCAGTGTATAGACAGCCTGCCAGTATCATCCTTCCTAAAGGGGATGACATTCATCCTGTTTTCAATGCTGATATTTTTTCGTAGTGTATACTTTGTGAAAACGGTAATTTTTTGTATGCTCATCACTTCATCGTATTGATGAAAAAAGAAAAGCATCTCTTCCCGTGCGGAGTCCCTCGATATTAACTTATGGAACAAGAAAGCACTACTTCATCTACCGGCCGCCTTATGGCTTTAATAATGATCGGGTTTGGATTCCTTGCGCTTGGGATATCCTTCCTGCTTCTGACGAAACAATCCACCTCCATCGCCTCAGTGCAGGACTTTTCAACGGTTCCTGTTCAAGTAGATTTTCCCGCGCCCGAACTGAATCTCACTACTTTAGGCGGCGACCCGGTCTCTCTTTCTGATTATCTTGGCAAGGTCGTGCTTGTGAACTTATGGGCAACCTGGTGCCCGCCCTGCCGCGAAGAGATGCCAACCCTGCAAGCCTTCTATGAAAAATACAAATCGGATGGTTTTGTCCTGATCGCCATCAATCAGGGAGAGACCTTGCCGCAAGTGAATCCCTTTGTAACTGAATTCAAGTTGACCTTTCCAATCTGGCTGGATACGGGCAGTGAAGCCGGGCGTGTTTTCGAGACGATGAACCTGCCAAGCTCCTACGTTATTGACAGGACGGGTCGCGTGCGCCTGATGTGGATCGGCGGCATTTCGAAAAAGAACCTGGAAAAATATGTGCCGGATGTGATAAAGGAGTAGAAAACGAATGGATGTGACATTGAACTGGCGGGGCCGTATGACGTTTGAAGGGGCGGGACCTTCCGGTTTTGAACAACGGTTGGATACGGACCCATCCGCAGGTGGGGATAATAGCGGCGCGCGCCCCATGGAGATGATCGCCATCGGGCTTGCAGGCTGCACGGCGATGGATGTGATCTCGATCCTCTTGAAGAAACAGCAATCGGTCACAGATTTTCAAGTCAAGTTTCATGGTGAGCGTGCCAATGAGCATCCCAAGGTCTTCACGACTTCTGTGATCGAATACTACATCTACGGCACAAACGTGGATGAAGCAGCGGTCGTTCGTGCAATCGAACTTTCAGTGGAGAAATACTGTCCGGCTCTGGCGATGCTCTCAAAGGCATTTCCCATTCGCCTGACTTATAAGATTTTCGATGCAACGTCCAGGGCGCTACTAAACGAAGGTGAATATATGCAAAAACAACAAGCCGCTTAGCGACCTGTTGTTTTTAGACTCAAAGCCGCCGTCCTCGGCGGCTTTTTATTGGAAAACTCTTTGCGGTATTTTTACGGATAATTCCCACTGACAGCCGTATACGCATCGCCACATTCACAGGCGGTGACGGTTAATCCACCTTTGGTCAGTGTCCCTTCGTAAACTCGAACTCCGTTGTGGGGAATCCATCCGCTCATGATAAAAGGTAAGGGGCTGTCGGCGGGGATCCATTCGCCATTGTATTTTCGGGCAATATGCAGATGTGTGCCGGTAGAGCGTCCGCCTTCACAAGAAGGGTAGCCGATCATGTCGCCCGCTTTCAGGTCTGAGCCGAGCGGCGCGCGCTGGTCGGTGGCGAGGTGCAGGTAGAAGATTACCCAGCCTGTGCGTTCGTCACCGTCTCGATCAAGGTCGAGCGCAATGCCATCGATACCCGAGCGGACGACCAGCCCGTCTGCTACAGCGGCGGCAAAGTTTTCAGGTTTGGCAGGCACACAGCCCGATTGTTCGGCAGGAGGCGCGAAGTCCAAGGCTGAAAACGGCTCGCCTGTGCCCCACCCGGTGTGAGGTCCGCCGGTGTAGTTCCAGGTTTGGTCAGCGGGGAATGGCAGTGTTAATTCCGGTTGCTGCAAGCTGCCGGGGATTAAGTCAAACGATTCTTTCCATGGGTCGCCAAAAAAAGTTGCGTAGGTCTTATAAAGTCCATCCGAACTGATCGCGTGGTTGTATTCATCTCCGGTGAACATGCGCGAGAAGTAATATTGAAGCGCGACCGAACCGGCATTTTGCCACGGGTCTGGGCGGATGAGGATGGAGTCATCATCTTCGAATTCGAGCAGCTTGCCGGTGCGCCAGCCATAATAGCCGTTGTTGAGCGTATTGACGGCGAGGACAAGCTGCAGATAGGGCGAATCCCAGAACGGACGACTAAGCCCCAGCAGGTTTTTTGTTACAGGCGGTTCTGGTTGAGTGAGTGCGCCGCCTTGATATTCAAGGATCGCTAAAAGCAATTTGGGATTGATGCTGTAATTGACCGCGGCGTAATCCACCAGTTCCGCGCCCGATTTCCACTCGCCGCCGACGTAGGCGCGATAGGTGGAAAACCAGCCGGGTTGAGTGGAGAGGAAGGCGGCAGTGTTGAACCCGATACTGGTGGGACTGTTGACAAAGGCATGGTCTGGGATGATCTGAAAGGCGCTGCCCCAAAGCGCGCGATAATAGATCGGCATCTTGATCGGCATGCCTTGCGGCATGGTGGTGGCTTCGCGGGGAATGAAAGTATTCGCGGCGAGGATCTCGTCCACGTTGGTATTGAAGCGCAGCGCAAGCGCCGGGAGTGTGTCGCCGGTTTGGGCGGTGTAATCCACCAACTCACCGGGCGCATAGGAACGACGTGTCGGCAGCGGCGTCATTGCCGACGCGGGTTGATTGGCTCCGTTGAATACTGCTGAATTCGGAGTGGCAGCGAGTGTTTGATCGTTCGGTAGGGAAGTACAGGAGGAAAGGAGTACGACGGTCACCATGGTGACGGTCATGAAAGTGTTTGTAAGTTTAATTGTCTTGTTCATCTTTTTCGCGGACGATATTTGACCATGACTGGCTCAACAGGTCAGCGGTGACGACCCGATCTCCATTGACGAGCTGCCCTTTGTAGGGTGCATCTCCGGAAATCACACGCCAACCGCTCAACACAAAAGGAATGGGACCATCCGCAGTGACCCATTCGCCGTTGAATTTACGCGCAAAGTGTAAATGCGTTCCCGTGGAAACGCCGCCTTCGCAGGATGCATGACCGATGCGGTCATTGGTTTCAAGATAAGTGCCGGCAGGGATTCGTCCCTTGGCGGCAATATGCAGGTATAAAAGATTCCAACCGGTTTGTTCGTAACCGTCGCCGTCGAGGTCTACCATCACAACGCCATTATCCGAGCGGACGACCAAGCCGGGAGCGGCGGCAACCACCCATGCGTCGTTTGGCACGCAGCCAGATTTGGAGGCGGCGGGGGCGAAGTCGATGGCAGAGAAGATGCTGTGTGATTGACCGTAAATATTCGGGTTGATCTGTCCCCAGCCGTTGTGCGGACCGCCCGTGAAGCTCCATTTAGCGCCCGGCTCGAAAGGCAGGACGAGTGGCGGCTGATTCAACCCAGGCGGGAAGATGGAGCCGACCAGGTCGGCTCTTGCCCAGGAATCATCGAACATTTCTTCGTAAAGAGCGGGGAAACCGGAATCGGGGTTGATGATCTGCGACCATTGCGACTCGCTGTGAAGTTTCGAGAACAGATATTGCACCGCAACCGTGCCCGCATTCAGGCGCGGGTCGAGGCGGAGTTTTGTGCCATCAGGAAATTCGAGATGGGTGATCGTGCCCGCCCGCCAACCGTAATAGGCAATGGACATGTTGTTGATCGCCCAGGTCATTTGCACGCTCATGCCCTTGTAATGATAATCGTTGAAGCCCATCGGGAATTCGGTGTGCAGCAAGTCGATGGGCTGACCGCGCACCCAGCGCGCTTCATATTCGAGCAGGGCAAGCAATAAGCGCGGGTTGACCGAGTTCTCGATGGCGAGGCGGTCGATGGCGTCATAGCCTTCGACCCAGCCGACGGAGCCGAGATAATCGCGGAAGGAGCTGAGATAACCGCCTTGTTCTTTGACGTATGCCTTCGTATCGAAACCCAACCCGGTGGCGGAGAAAACGAATTCAGCATCGGGCAAAAGCTGGATGTTGGGCGTCGTTGCTTCGTTGATGCGGTTGGGGATCACAAGCAGTGTGCCTGGGTCGATGAGCGTCGTCTTGGTGAGATCGGCATCGGAGATGATCTCGGTCTCGCTGACGCCGAAACGAGCGGCGACGGCTGCGAGCATGTCTCCGCTTTGGGCGTAGTAGAGGAATGGTGCAGCGTCATTGAGCGGGGCGACCGTTACCGAAGGTTCTGTTTGCGGGTTTGCCTCTGTCACTTGTGGCGCGGGTGTTAACGCGTTCTCTGTCTCGATGAACGGCGGAATGGTCGAGGTGGGGAAAATGATCGGGTCGTCTTGAAAAGCAAACGGGTCGACAAGAGGCGCTGTTTGGGAGGAGTAAGGGGTCGGGGTGGAGGCAACTCCCCAGATGGAAGGTGAAGTCCCACAGGCGGAAATCGTCAGTGATACTGCGATGAAAATAGCAAGTGTGCGTCGCATGATTGAGTTGATTATAACCAGATACGTTAATGTGAAGTGAATTAACGCGTAATCAGGTTTTCAGGCTGTGCGGCATCGAGGGCCTCGATGCTCTGCGAGTCGCGCGTAAGGAAGCCGTCGTATTCGAAACCGGTACCGTTGGAGACCCAACCGTCAAGGTTATAGGGAAGCGCGCCATCGGCGGCGATCCATTCGCCGTTGTATTTGCGGGCAACGTGAAGGTGGGCGGCGTTGGATACGCCGCCCTCGCAGGATGGATGCCCAACACGCTCATTACGGAAAAGATACTCGCCTGGAGTCACACGCCCTGCGGCTGCCATATGCATATAGACGATGACCCAGCCGGTCTGTTCGTAACCGTCATTATCGAGGTCTTGAATAACCGAGCCGATCCCGGTGCGAGTGACGAGGCCATCAGCCATGGCGGTGACCCAATTGGAACTGGTGTTGCACCCGCCGGAATTGTCGGGCGGAGCGAAATCGAGCGCCCCCCAGGCGGAGCCGGAATCCCATGCGCCATGCGGACCGCCCGTGAAGTACCAGCTTTCTCCCGCCGCGAACGGAAGCGACATTTGCGGCTGCGTGAGGGTGGCGGGGATCAACGGCTCGATGGCATAGTTGAACGGATTCTCGAAGAGGACAAAATAGGTGACCACCACGCCGGTCTGACTCGTGGCATATTGCCAGGCGTCGTAGCCGTAAAGTTCGGAGAAGAAATATTGTATGGCTGCCGTGCCCGCATTGATGGTCGGGTCGATGGGGATGACTTGCCCATCGGTCAGCACCCAGGTGGAGAGGGCGTTGACTTTCCAAAGATAATATCCGCGGTTGAGGGTGTTTGCCGCCCATACGACCTGACGGTATAAGCCGGAACGTGTGTCATCCACGTAGCCCATCGGGTAATCGGTATTGATTGGAAATTGGTTCGTCACCCAGCCGCTTTGATATTCGAGCAAGGCGAGCAAAATGCGCGGGTTGACCGAATAGTTGTAGGAGACTGCTTCGATAATATCCGCGCCGTTGAGCAAAGTCCCTTTGTAATCTTCTGTGTAACTATTGAGATAGCCGTTCTGGCTGGCGATAAAATTGCGCAAATTGAATTTGGCGGTCGCCGGCCCGTTGACCAATTCAGAGTCGGGGATGATCTTCAAAGACTGCCCGATCGAAGCGCTTATCTGGGCGGCGGGGATGAGCAAGGTCATGCCGACTTCAAGGGCGTTCGGGTCGGTGATGCTGTTTGCATCCATCAAGTTTTGCAGGCTGACGTTGTATCGCTGGGCGATGTCGCCCAATGTGTCGCCGGACTGCACGATGTATTGGTCTGCGTCTTGTCGCGGAGTAGGCAGGATGCGAGCCGTATCGGGGGTCGGTGAACCGGAGATGATCTGACCTTGAATACCAATAAGGGAGGAAATGTTCAGCGGAACGCGCGTCGGTGTGGGCGGGCGGGTGGCTGTGGGCGAAGGAGTCAGCGTTTCAGTGGACGTTGAAGTTGAAACGGATATATTGCTGTTTGGCGGCAGTGTGCCTCCGCCCGGAGATACGAATGGATCGTAGGTTGGGAAAACTATAGGTGTTTCGACAGCGGGTGCGCAGGAAACGAACAAGGCGGCTAGTAAGAACGCCGAGGCAATTTTAGGGAAAGACATGAATGTGATTTTACCAAAGGATAAAGGCGGTATTGAAGTTGGAGTGTGCAAGCAAAGGTTGTCAGCATCTCTGCTCAAGCCGCCGTCCTCGGCGGCGTTTTATGAGGGAAATCCCGCGCCGAGGACGGCGCTGGGAGCATATTACCTGACATGTTTTGCTTGCACACAAGTTGGAACGCTTTGTTCATGTTGTGGCATATATGTGCGACGGGTACATAAGAATATAAGTATCATTTATTTTTGCACATAGGGCTTTGAAAAAATTAAGAGACGTAGTTGTTGCGTCAAAGGGTATAATTTATTTAACAGGAGAAAGACAATGACTTTACTGGAAGAAATCAAGAACCGCCTCAACGATCTGTCCCCTGAAAAACAGGGCGAGGTGTTGGATTTCATCGCCTTCCTTCAACAACGCGAAAAATCCAATCCGTTGTCAAAGTCCGGCAAAGGAGAGCGCATTAAATCCGCCTTGGAACGGGTTGCTGAATTAAAATTGTTCAAGGACATCCTCGATCCAGTCGAGTGGCAAAGACAAGTCCGCAAAGATAGACCGCTTGTAGGACGCGCTTCATGATTCTTGTAGACAGCAATATCATCATTTATGCGGTTTCAGGGAAATATCCGTATCTCGTGGATTGGTTTGCCGAAAACCAACCTGTTGCTCGGCGGTGAGTTTGGTGGAAGTGTTAGGGTATTACAAACTTACCACGGAGGAAAAGACCGCACTTGAAGCCTTGTTTGCCGAACTGACGGTTCTTTACCCAAACGTAGAGGTCTTCAGAATCGCTACAGATTTGCGTCAGCAAAAATCTGTTTCAGTGAGCGATGCGCTAATCGCTGCTACAGCCCTTTATCATAATCTGACACTTGCCACACAACACCGCTGATTTCGAATGGGTCGATTCGCTTACACTTGTTGATCCGCTTGAAAAATAATTGATCGAATCAAAAAGAGACGCAGTTCTGCGTCTCTTTTTGATTCTAGATAGTATTACGACTGAAACCCCGACCCCATGATGTAATTCTCCAACCCGCGGATTTCGCTTTCCTTGGTCTCCAGCGCAGCGAGCATCGCATCGCGCATCGAAACCAGACCAATGAACTGCTCATTTTCTACCACGGGCAAGTGGCGGATCTTGTACTGCTTCATCAATGCCATGCACTGTTCGACGCTCGTATCCATCGTTACATTGATCATTTTCGGCGTCATCACGTCTTTGACCTTGGTGTCCTTGGCGGCGCGCCCCATCACCTCACCTTTATACAGATAATCGCGTTCGGTGTAAATGCCGACGATCTTTCCCTTTTCAGCTACGAGTACCGCGCCGATATGCGCATCCGCCATCACCTTGAGGGCATCCAATACGCTTTGTGATGCCTCGACGGAGAAATTCGTCGCAAATTCCTTGGCTTCCAGAAGTTTTCGGACAGTGGTCATGAGCTTAGTCTCCTTAACATCCTTTTTATCATAGGGGTATCAAAACGTCACACGGAAAACCTCCTCTTCTCGTGTGACGTTTGTCACTCGTCCACCACAGAGAGCACGGAGAATTCACAAAAAACTCCGTGTCTTCCGTAGTTAATGTTTTGGTTTTATACCAACTCCACCTTCACCGCAGTCACCTTGTACTCTGGAATCTTCGCCACAGGGTCGAGGCTGGCATGCGTCAGCTCATTTGCCGAAGCTTCAGGGAAGTGGAAGTTCGCATACACCATGCCAGGCGGCACACGGTCGGTCACCCAGGCTTTGGCTTCAATGCTTCCACGCCGCGAGGTGATGCGTAGGATGTTCTTTCCGTTCAAGCCGATCTTCACCGCATCGTCTGGGTTCACTTCCACCAGCGCCTGACCATACACCTCCATGAGACCCTTCGCCCGCCGCGTCATCTGCCCGCCGTGCCAGTGATACAGTACCCGTCCCGTGCTCATAATCATCGGGTAATTATCATCGGGTTTTTCAGCAGGCGGCACATGGTCGATGGGCATGAACTTGCCCTTGCCGCGCGTGAATTGCTTGGTGTGCAAGATCAGCGTACCGGGATGGTCCGCGCTTGGGCAGGGCCATTGCAAGCGTTCACCCGTTTCCAAACGCGCATGCGTGATGCCGCCATATGATGGAGTAACCGCGTTGATCTCAAACATAATCTCCGCTGTGTCTTTAAACTCCCATCCCGCATGCGCCGCCTCTTTCTGGACCCGGTCACTGATTCTAACCATCAGCTTTTTCGCCAACTGAGAAATGATCCACCAATCCGGCTTCGAGTCGCCCAACGGTTCAATGGCTTGACGTACCATCTGCACGCGTCTTTCCGTGTTTGTGAATGTGCCGGTCTTCTCGGCAAAGGTCGCGCCGGGTAATAATACATCGGCATAAGCAGCCGTCTCGGAGGGGAAGATTTCCTGCAAGAGCAAGAAGTCCAATTTCTCCAGACAGTGACGGATATGCTTCGTATCCGGGTCAGACATCACCGGGTCTTCGCCGAGGATGTATAGCGACTTGATCCTGCCTTCGAGAATGCCCGGCATCATTTCGGTGACGGTCAGACCGACTTTGTCGGAAAGGATGAACGCTTCGCGTGAAGGATTAGGGATGAATTCTTTTTCTTCATCCTTCATCTTTCCTAATTCATCCTTTGTTCTTAGTCCCCAAGCCTTCGCGAATTTCTCAATTACCTCCGGCGAAGTCACGGGTTGATACGCCGGGTAGACGTTCGGCAGACCGCCCATATCACATGCGCCTTGCACGTTGTTCTGTCCGCGCAGAGGGTTGACGCCGCCGCCGGGTTTGCCCATGTTACCGAGCATCATTTGCAGGTTGGCAAGGTCCATCACGTTGCGCACGCCGACGATGTGTTGGGTAATGCCCATCGCCCAAATTACAGCCATCGGCTTGCATGAAGCGAGAATCTCTGCCGCTTCATAAAGTTTCTCGACAGGGATGCGCGTGATCTCCGCCACTTTTTCGGGCGGGTACTGTATCACCGTGGCTTTGAACTCATCGAAGTTTTCAGTGCGTTCGTCGATGAAGGATTTATCCTCCCAGCCTTTCTCAAGGATGATGTGCATCAAGCCGTTGAGGAGGGCGATATCTGTGCCGGGTTTGTGGCGCAGATGTAAAGTAGCGAATTCGGTAATGTCAATTTTGCGCGGGTCAGCCACAATAAGTTTCGCGCCGCGCTGTTTCACCGCCTGGCGCAGCATCGCGCCAAAGACGGGGTGTTGTTCGGTGGTGTTCGAACCGATGATAAAGAAGGCTTGCGCCTGTTTGGCAACATCGTCCATACTATTGGACATGGCACCCGAACCGAAGGAGGCAGCCAGACCGGCTACCGTGCTGGAGTGTCAGAGACGGGCGCAGTGGTCGATGTTGTTTGTCCCTATGACCTGCCGCGCCAGTTTGTTCATCAGATAATTTTCTTCGTTCAGGCACTTCGCTGAAGTGAGGAAGCCCAGCGTGTCCGCGCCGAATTTCGAGCGGGTGTCTGCGAATTTATCAGCGACAATGTCGAGGGCTTTGTCCCATGTGACATCTACCCAATCCCAAGGGCTGGAGATTGGAGAATTGGAGATTAGTGGATTCGTTTTACTATGCTCTACTCTCTGTTCTCTAATATCTTCTTTTCTTTTTCCTTCCAGTAAATATCTTCTAACTTTGGGTTTCACCAACCGATCAGGATGATGAATAAAGTCGTAGCCGTAGCGTCCCTTCACACACAGGTGATTGCCGTTGACAGGCGCTTTCTCTGTCGAAGTGACACGGATGACCTTTCCATCTTTGATGTTCAGCTCGAACTGGCAGCCAACGCCGCAGTATGTGCAAGTGGTCATCACCAATTTATCCGGCTTGCCAGCGCCAATCGACATTTTGTTATCCAGTGCGCCAGTGGGGCAGTAGGCAACGCATGCGCCGCAGGATTCGCAGCGGGCGTCGAGCATGTCGGTGTCTGCTCCGGCGACGGGATGCGTATCGAAGCCGCGCTCCGCCATGCTCCACACGAAGCGACCTTGAATGTCTGCGCAGGCACGCACGCAGCGCGTACATTGGATGCACTTGTTCAGATCCACAAAGACGAAAGGATTCGCATCGCTATTGACGATATGGCGCGGCTTGGGCGACATGCTCGCTTTCACATCCAGACCGTAGTGCTTCACCCAGTGCATGAATTGGGTTTCTTCCTTCTGTCCGTCCTGATAACCGCTGTCGTGGTAATTGGACATGAAGAGTTCGAGGATGGTCTTGCGCGATTTCTCGATGGCTGGGCTGTGCGTTTCCACTTCCATGCCTTCGTTGACCGGCATGGTGCAGGATGCCATCGGTGTGCGCCAGCCTTTCACGTCCACTACACACAGGCGGCAGCCGCCGAATGCTTCGAGGTCGCGATGGTCGCACAGGGTTGGGATGGTGATGCCTGCTTCCTGCGCGGCTTGCAGGACGGTCATCCCGTCTTTGACTTGAATATCTTTTCCATTGATCTTGATGTTCACCATAAGGTTCTCCTTGTGGATGTTGTTTCATGTAGGGCAGGTTTTCAACCTGCCATGTGCTTGACTAAGGTGCATGTCAGGCTAAAAGTGTCGCCACAGCGACGCCTGATCTACGGAATCATAAATTTCAGGCGTGGACTCTGCTTGGTTCCATTGAGCAGGCGTGAGCGGGGCAGGAGGCGTCGCGGATGTGCGCTTCCACTTCGGCGCGGAAGTGCTTCAACATATCCCGGATCGGTACCGCGGCGGTTTGTCCCAATCCACAGTTCGAAGCGCGTTCCATTTCGGCGGCAAGGTCGAGCAGGTAGTCGAATTCTTCGAGTTTGCCCTGCCCTTGCGAGATGCGTTCGACGATCTCATACGCGCGCTGTGTGCCGATGCGGCAGGGTGTGCATTTGCCGCAGGACTCGAAGCGGAAGAAGTTCAACAGGACTTTGACGAGGTCTACGATGCAGGTGTGTTGGTCGCAGATGAGCAGCGCGCCCGAGCCGAGCGAGACGCCCGCCTTGCGGAAGGATTCGAAATCCATCGGCACATCCTGCAGGTCGGCGGGGATGATCGAGCCGCTACTGCCACCTGTTTGCGCGAGTTTGAGTACGCTGCCAGGTTTCATACCTTTGGCGTAGATGTTGATAACCTCGCGCAAGGTGATGCCCATCGGTACTTCGATCACACCGCTGAAGTTGACGTTGCCCATGATGGTGTAAACCTTGGTGCCGGGGCTGGAGGGTGTGCCGAACGAGCGGTACCAGTCTGCGCCGTTGCGCAGGATGGCAGGGATATTTGCGAGGGTCTCGACGTTGTTAACGGTGGTGGGCTTGTTCCACAAGCCGTGGGTGACGGGGTAGGGCGGGCGGGAACGCGGTACGCCGCACTTGCCTTCGATGGATTCGATCAGCGCAGTCTCTTCGCCACAGACGTATGCGCCCGCGCCTGCGTGCATGTGAATATGAAAGTTGAAATTGCTG
>JACPVC010000016.1 GCA_016191955.1 Chloroflexota bacterium | reverse complement strand
GGACGACCTGACGATAGAGAATGGGGGGATGCTGACAACAAGCGGGACGGGGTATACGAGCAGTGAAGGACCCGGAGCAGGGAACGATATGGCGGATGGTGGGGGAGCTGGGGCGGGCCATGGCGGTACGGGAGGGAAGAGCCAGACCGGAACGATCGGTGGCGCGAGCTATGGAGACCTGCAAGAGCCGGTGACGCTGGGGAGCGGCGGAGGAAATGGCGGGAATGTTCTAAACGCCAAGGGGGGAGCTGGCGGGGGAGCGATCCGTCTGCAAGTGAGCAATGTATTGACATTGAACGGCAATATCACCGCCAACGGCATGGACAGTGGTTCGACATATTATGGATCGGGAGGTGGGGGTGCGGGTGGCAGCATCTGGATCAGTGCCGGTAGTCTGAGTGGGAGCGGGAATATTACTGCCAATGGCGGACGGGGATGGGCGGATTGGAATCGATATGGCGGCGGCGGTGCAGGTGGAAGGATTGCGGTTGACATCCAAACTACGAACACCTTTAGCGGAACAACCACTACCTATGGTGGGGCAGGCATGGAATATGGGGGATCAGGAACCGTCTACTGGACGGCAACAGATCGATTGGAGTTGAGCAATAATGGGAATGCGGGCGCGACCACCGTAGTAAACAGTCCCAGTTTTACGAGCATCGACGTCAAAGGCAAGGCGCGGTTGAAAACCGACAGCCTGACGGTAACCAACGCCACCTTAAGCGGAGATGGCAGCGGGCGTGTTGAGGTGGGAACATTCACCACGCCAGCCAATTATGTATTGCAGGGGGTGACCGTATCCATCACGGACAGTCTGGTGGGAGCGACCGAATTGACCACGCAGGGGAGCGGTGGGTTGGAATTATTTGCGAATGCAAGCGGACACCCGGATGGGATCTATACATTCCAAAGGGTGACGATCAAGACCGGCACAACAGTTCGTTTGGTATCCTATGACGGCGAAGTATCCGATTACGGCGTAACTTTGCAAGTGGACGACCTGACGATAGAGAATGGGGGGGTGCTGACAACAAGCGGGACGGGGTATGCGAGCAGTGAAGGACCCGGAGCTGGGAACGATATGTCAGATGGAGGGGGAAGCGGAGCCGGACACGGAGGCACGGGAGGCAAGAGCCAGTCAGGAATGACGGGGGGTGTGAGTTATGGAAATCTGCAAGAGCCGGTGACGCTGGGCAGCGGCGGGGGAAATGGCGGGAATGTACAAAATTCCAAGGGCGGAGCTGGCGGGGGAGCGATCCGCCTGCAAGTGAGCAATGCCTTGATCCTGAACGGCAGTATCACAGCCAATGGTTTGAATAGTGGACCTGATTATTATGGATCAGGTGGAGGCGGAGCGGGTGGGAGCATCTGGATCACGGCTGGCAGCCTGACGGGGAATGGGAGCATCACGGCCAATGGGGGGAAGGGATGGTCGGGGTGGGGTGGTCGATATGGCGGCGGCGGTGCGGGCGGAAGAATTGCGGTATATGCGAACAATATCGATCCAACTATTCAAATTTCTGTAGCAGGTGGGACGGGATTTGAATCTGGCGGCGTTGGGATCGTAAAATTATACGATCTGGATCCCACTCAAAGTACTGTAAGCATTGCCCCACAAGAAGTGATTGCAAATGGCACAAGTAGCGCTGTTATTACCGTTACATTGAAAGATATCAATGGGCTTCCCATTCCCAATCAACCCGTGGAGCTTGCAATAAATTCCGGCTCAGGGTTGTTGATAAATAATCATGCAGTAACCAATCAGTATATTGCCATTGGTTATACGGATGCAAATGGAACTGTCACAGCAAACCTAAAAACTACTCAACCAGGCGAACGGGAAATCATAGCCCGTACAGGGCAGGTGCCACTCTCAACGGTATCCGTGACCTTTGTTTCCGGACCGGTTAGCCCATTGGCCGCAAACTCCCAAGTCGACACATCTCCCTTGAGCGCTCCTGCGGACGGGCAGACTTCAGTCACAATTACGGTCACGGCACATGATGCGCAAAATAACCCAATCCCGGGAGCAAATGTGGTTCTATCCGTCACAGGCGGAGCTTCAATCACCCAGCCTTCCATTCCAACGGATTCCCAAGGGAAGACCACGGGGCAGATTGTTAATACCTCTGCTGGCTCTGTTACCGTCACTGCATCGGTTAATGGCATTGAATTGAACGACACAGCTGAAATCCTGTTTACTCAAGTAGCAAGTGGAGATTTATCGGTTTCCCTGACTGTGCCAGGAACTGCAGTTTCCGGCGCCGCGCTTGATTATGGCATAACCGTTACACAAACTGGAAGTGTCCCTGCGGAAAATGTGACTCTTGAATTGACTCTTCCATCAGGAGTTAGCTACGTCAGCCAGAGTTCCCAGGTCCCGCCAACCATTAATGGAAAAATCTTAACCTGGAATTTTGGGACGATTGAAACCGGGTCCCCCGTCACTTTCGCCTTGGTCACTCAAATTTCAAATTCTGTTTCGCTGAATGATGTGCTTGAGACCCTGGCGGAAGTAAGCTCCACGCAGTTGGATAGTAATCAATCCAACAATCTGGATGCTGGCCAAACGACGATTGCGGATGGATACGCCTTTTCATTTGACCTTGACCAAACCAGTCATATTGCAGCTATTGGCGCTAGTACCGAATACGAACTCAGCATAAAGAATATAGGACTTGTTCAGGATACATATGCCTTGAGTGTAGCAGGATTGTCCTCCACAAATTACACCCTGCCCTTTACCAGCGTCAGTCTATTGCCAGGCGAGACCATTACCGTACCCCTGACTGTTCAGTTTCTTGCTTGTGATTCGGCGGCGACTACGAACTTCAACATCCATGTTGAAAGCCTTGCCAACCAGCATATTGAGACGAAGGCAGCTTCAATCACATTGACGAACGAGCCACAAGTTTCAGGGATGGTTCCATACGGTGGGCAAACCTTGGGAGGGCGTAATGTGTCAATTCAATGGCAAACGGACGTCCCAACAACAGGAGTGTTGAATATTTTCCCGGTTGGGCATCCAGAAGAGGCAGTGACTTACAATACCCCTGAAGGGATTTTCCATTCCATTGTCGCCCTGAACCTGGATTGGGATACAACGTATACATGGACTGTCGATATTACTTCTGATTGTGGTACGGCTGAAATGCCAGAACGACAATTTACAGTTGCCAAAGGGCTGGAATTTGTGACGGGGAGCAATCGGACGAAGAGTTTTACCGTTGATCACGATTACAACCAACGTGTCGATGTAACCAACAATCAACCCATTGCGGTCACAGTACGGAACAACGATACGGTGGCACATACCCTTACGGCATCGGTGCTCAATCCTTATAGCGGACAGAATGATATCCTGATTAATTTTGTGGACGATGGAAGCGTGGATCAGACCATTGAATTGGGACCCGGAGAAACACGCGAGGTGACACTTGCCATTCATGCTCAGGACGCCAAAGAGGGCGCATATGACTTGACTGCCACCCTTGTTGCGGATGGGAATGGCATGCACGATAATATGACATTGCATATCGTTGTGTTATCCGAAGGAAATTACACGATTGAAGAAGTTTCCTTCGATGAAGTAACTTTGTCAAGAACCTATCGGATCACCAATTCCATTTACGGAAAAACGATCACAGACTTAGCTCTTGAAGCAGTTGTTCCAAATACAAACACCCCGGCCAAAGTGTTCATTCAGCCCAATTTGGATCATGTGCGTTTGGAAGCTGGGCAGTCGATTCTAATCACGGTCTACCCCGTCTTCACAGCGGAAGATGCCGCTCAATCTGTTGCTGCAAATTTGCAACAGAACAGCGATCTGGCATCTTCAAATGGCGACATTAATGTTAGTTTAAAGACTGTGCAGCCCTCAGCAGTTGCGCCAATCGATTATGAACTCAAGGCAAGCGGTTCCGGGGTGCAAAAAAGCACAAGTGGCTCCGTTTCTTGTGGTGGTGGAAAAAGTATTGTTCCTGTTGTCATGCAGGACTGCACCATGACCTTCGAGACGAGGGATTGGTACTGTACCAACCGTCCAAGTATCAATACGCCGATCGTAATCCCGGCATTCATCACTCCAGAAAACATAACATCAGCCAGCCTGGATATTGTTTATTCGCCGCAATCTAATGTGCAACCTCATAACGGCGTGGTTTCCTTCAATGGATATCAAGTCGGTTCGTATTCCGGTCAAGTTCCCACCGGGCAGTTTTCATTCAATATCCCTGTCAGCAGCTTCCAAAGCAGTGTTGCGGGAAATGCGCTGCAAACCGTGCAAATGAATACGACGCACCCCAACCCGGGCCATTACGTCAGCGCGACGGGATATCAATTAAGTATCGGGATCAGCCAGGCCATGACCTATGTTTGCGCGGATTCTCAGGTAAGCGCAACTCACATAGTCCAAAGTCAATATGCTTGCAGTTCTGTGCATGTTTTCAATTGGTTGACGGATGTTTGGCTCAATTCGATTCTGTTTTCAAGCCTCAATAGTTCGGCGGGCGCGTCGGGAAGCTTGGGAGCCACGGAAGGGGCGTGTTCAGTAAGCACCACCAACGGCTGTGTTGGTAGCGGCGGCGACCCGATCAACACAAAGACCGGGGCATTTTCGACAGCGATTTCAGACTTGTCTTTCCCAACCAGCGCGGGCGAATTGATCTTCCAGCGTTCCTATTCCTCGGAGGCGACAGACCTGTATACAGGGGTATTGGGTTATGGGTGGACGTTCAATCACGCTTCCAATCTGATCTTCTCAACAGACCCGGGTGGTATGGATGGTTTCGTACTATTCCAACACCCAACAGGCAACCAATTTTTGTTCAAGGTCGAGGCTGATGGCAGCTACACACCGGGACCAGGCGTGACTGCTTCACTCGACAAAACCGCGAGTTCTTACGTTGTGACCACCTCGCGCCAGGAAACCTTTACTTTCGATCTAAATGGCCGCCTGATCTCGCGCGCAGACGATCAGGGACATGCCTTTGACTTTGATTATGATGCGGACGGTAACTTGGTTAAGGTGAGTTCGGATGGCGGAACGCGGTTCATCCAGATAACCTACGATAATTCCAACCGAATCATTTCGGTCGACGACCATGCCGGACGTCAGGTAACATTTAGTTACGATGCGGCAGGTGACCTGGTTTCCACAACCAATATACTCGGGCAAACCTGGACGTATGAGTATGACTCTGAACATCGCCTAACCCGGATTAATGACCCAAGCGGCGACCAAACCTTGCAGACCGAATATGATATACAGGGACGCGCCTTCAAACAATATGACGGGAATGGCAAACTGTTGGTAAATATTGTCTACAATGCGGACGGAACCTCAACCGTATATAACGCGCTTGGGCAGGCTGAGACTCACGAATACGACAGCCGGAACACGCTGACCAGTACCTCCACCCCCAGTGGTGAAAGTGAAAGCAAGACTTACGATGAGAACTTCAGGCCCGACACTATCACCGATGCCAACGGCGCGACAACGGACCTGATGTGGAGTACGGACGGGCGAAACCTGACCCAGGTGACCGATGCCCAGGGCAACCAGACCGATATTGCCTACGACGCCTTGAGCAACCCGACCTCGGTTGTTGATCCGTTGGGAAATTCAACAAGCTTTAGTTACAATGGTTTATTATTGGAATCGACCACCGACGCGCTGAGCCAGACTGTGAACTATACCTACACAGTGGGGGGCGATCTGGCTTCGTTTACCGACGCATTGGGGCATACCACAAACTATACCTACGACACGCATGGACAACGTATCTCTCAAACGGATGCGCTTGGCAATACCTGGACGTACGCCTATGATGTGCTAGGCAGACTGATCGACGAGACCGACCCGCTTGGACGCGTGACTCACAGCGAGTACGATGCCGCAGGACGCCTGATCAAGCAAACGTCAAATTACGACCCGGCGAAGATCCAAAACGAAGACAACATTTGGAACATCGTCATGGTCTTCACATACGATCCGCGCGGGAATCAGACCTCTGTCACCGATACGTTAGGCAGGCTTGCCCAGTATCAATATGACGATGCGGGCAGATTGGTGAAGACCATCGACCCGGCGGGCAGCATTACAACGAATGCATATAATGCGGCGGGACAATTGGTCTCCACAACCGACGCCTTGGGGCGTGTTATGCAATATCAGTATGATGCGGCAGGACGGTTGGTGAAAACCATAAACGCGTTGGGCGGCGCAGCTACGACCGCATACAACCCGGATGGCACTGTCGCAAGTACGACGGATGAACTCGGGCGTGTGACCGCTTACACGTATGATTCATTGAAACGAGTGACCAGCGTAAAACTGCCAAACGGCGCGACCACGCTGAATACATATGACGCGGCAGGCAACCTGGTATCGACCTCCGATGCGCTGGGACAGGTGACAACGTATGAATATGACGCCCTGGGCAGGCAGGTTAAGACTACGGACCCGCTCGGTAACTTTACCGAAACATTCTACGACGCGGCGGGACGCGTAACACAAACAAAGGATGCCCGCGGATATACGACCAGCTACGCCTACGATTCAGCAGGCAGGCAGGTGAGCGTGACGGATGCATTGGGCAATATCACCCGATACGAATACGACGATTTGGGACGCCGTATTGCCGTTATTGACGCGGCGGGTAACCGAACTGAATTCACTTATGATGGACTGAATCGCGTCGTTGTTGTGACTGACCCACTGGGAAATACGGTCAGGACAGAGTACGACGCCCTGGGGCAGGTAGCCCGCCGTACAGATGCGAACGGCAATGATATTGCTTTTGAATACAACAACCTCGGACAAACTATAAACCAGACGGATGCGCTTGGGCACATCACGGCCTTCGCCTATGATGCAGTGGGTAACCGCTTGCAAACCACCGATGCACAGGGTGGGATTACCAGCATCACCTATGACGTACTCAACCGCCCAATGGTGGTCGTAGACCCCTTGGGGAATACCGTTACCACCGAGTATGATCCGGCAGGGCAGGTAAAACGCAGCGTGAATGGAAACGGCGAGGCGACAGTATTTGAATATAACGCGCTTGGGCAACAGACTGCTGTTACCGACCCCCTTGGAAACTCGGCGCATTATGCCTATGATGCGGCGGGGCGCCAGATTCGTGTTTTGGACGCAAACGGGATTGCCACTGCCTTCGAATACGACGCCCTGGGCAGGGTGACCGCGGTCATCGAGAATTTCCAGGGTGCTGCCATACCGGATTCACAGACGAACGTGCGCACCGAATATGCGTATGATCCAAATGGGAACCGCCTCACCATCAAGGATGGCAATGGGCATATCACCACATTCGCGTACGATGCCTTGAACCGCCTCCTTTCGGAAACCGATCCATTGGGAAATACCTGGACGTATTCTTATGACGCGCTCGGCAATCGCGTTTCCATGACGGATGCCAACGGTAATGTCACCGTTTTCGATTACGATAACGGCAGCCGCCTGACGGCAATCGATTATGCAGACACCAACGATGTAGCTTTCACCTACGATGCCGCTGGACGCCGTACTTCCATGAATGATTCGACAGGCTCCACCACCTGGGCATACAATGACGCCAACCAGATCACATCCATAACGGACCCGTTCGGCAAGACCGTGGCGTATGCCTATGATGTGGTCGGGAATAAAACGGGGATGGTGTATCCAAATGCTGAGACGGTTTCTTATACGTATGATTCTGCCAACCGCCTGACCGCTGTCGATGGGCAGGATGTTTCTGTAACCTATCAATATGACGACGCCAACCGGGTGGTGCAGATCGCCAGGCAGGGAAATGTAAACACCTCTTATTCCTACGATGCCGCCGGGCGTTTAACCGCCATCCAACATACTGCGGGGGCGGAAGTCTTATCCTCCTTCCAATATAGTTACGATGCCTCGGGCAACCGCACCCAGGCGGTGGAAACCGTCACCGGTTTGACGCCTCCCGAACCGGTATCCTTCAGCGACGACATGGAATCGGGCGCAGGCACATGGAACGCCAGCGGCGGTTGGGCGCAGGTGGATGTGAACTCGCACAGCCCAAGCCATGCCTGGTCGCTCAACCCGGCGAATGGATACCAACAGAACACAGACTTCAGCCTTGAATTGACCCAGTCCATTGCCGTGCGCGCCGATGCCGAACGACCGGAACTGACGTATTTCACCTGGCTGTATTCCGCCTCGGATTCCGCCTTCACCCTGGAGGTTTCCACCGATGAAGGGCAAACATGGTCTGTTTTGAAATCCTACCCATCCTCGCAGAACCGCCAGAGTTGGAATGTACAGCGCGTCGGGCTGGATGCCTATAAAGGACAGAGCATCCGCATTCGATTCCATGCCGTTCAAGGGACATCCTGGACGAAGGATCAATGGTATGTAGACGATGCGCGCATCGGAGAACGGGAAGCCCCTGTTGGTTTGAACTTCCCCTTCACAGACGACCTCGAAAGCGGCGCAAGCAACTGGGAGGCGACCGGGCAATGGGCGCAAGCAAGCGGGGACGTTCATAGCGGCGCTTCTGCCTTGAGTTTAAACCCCGAAAATGGATACCAGCAGAACACCGATTTCGCTGCTGAACTGACCGGAGAGGTCATCGTCCCCGTGGATGCGGCGCGACCTGAATTGACCTGGTACGACCATCTCAACATCGGTTCGGATACCACCCTTACGGTGGAAGCCACCACAGACGATGGGCTCAATTGGGCGGCAATCGCCACCTTCACTTCCGCTTACAATCGCGCGGATTGGACTTTACGCCGTGTAGCGTTGGATGCATTCAAGGGACAGACAATCCGCATCCGCTTCCGCACTGTGCAAGGTGCATCGTGGACGAAGGATGTATGGGTTCTGGATGAGATTCGCATCGGGGAACGAAGCGCGGCATCTGCCCTGCCTTATCCTTTCACAGAGGGATTCGAAGGGCTGCCATCGAATTGGGAGTTTGCCGGGCAATGGTCGTTTGGAACAGTCGAGACGCGCACAGGCGCGGCATCTCTGGATATGAATCCGGCGAGTGGTTACCAACAGAACACCGATTTCTCGGCTGAATTGAGCGGGCAGGTTTCCATCCCTGCCGATGCGGTACGCCCCGAACTGACCTGGTATGACCACCTCAACATCGGCTCGGATACAACGTTGAAAGTCGAGGCATCCAGCGACGATGGACTCTCTTGGACAACGATTTCCACTTTCACCTCGGCGCACAACCGACCGGATTGGATCCAACGCGCGGTTTTGCTGGATGCATACAAAGGACAGACCATCCGCCTGCGTTTCCGCGCCGTTCAGGGATCATCCTGGACCAAGGATATCTGGCGGTTGGACGATCTTTCGATCGGAGACCGCCAGACCCAGCAGGCGGGCAACTTCCCGTTCACGACCGATTTTGAAACCGGGAGCACTGGCTGGCAGGCGGATGGACAATGGGCATTGGCTGAAAGTGATGCGCACTCCGCCACTCATGCCTGGTCTCTTAACCCCGCCAATGGCTACCAGCAAAATACAGATTTCAGCCTGGAGATGGCGACCAGCATCACGGTCCCGGCAGACGCGCAGCGTCCCGAAGTGACTTATTTCGACCGCCTGAACATCGGTTCAGATACCTCCCTCAAGGTGGAAGCCTCCACCGATGACGGTCTGACGTGGACGACAATCCATACCTTTACTTCTGCTTACAACCGCTCAGATTGGGTTCAACGTGTGATCTCGCTCGATGCTTACAAGGGGCAAACCATCCGCTTGCGCTTCCGCGCGGCGCAGGGTTCTTCCTGGACGAAAGATGTATGGCTGTTGGATGATCTCTTCATCGGTGAGCATGCCGCCGCTTCCACATTACTTTATCCTTTCGAGTACCCGATTACCAATCTTCAAATCACTAATGCCTGGCTTCCCGACGGGCAATGGAGCGCGATTTCCAACAGCGGCTATGGAGATGGTTTTGCCCTTTCGCTGAACCCCGGCAATGCCTACCAGCAAAACACCGATTTCTCGCTGGAACTGACCGGGCAGGTTGCGATTCCCTTCGACGCGGCGCATCCCGAACTGACCTGGGATGATCTCCTGACCATCGGCTCGGATACTACGCTGAAAGTGGAAGCCTCCACCGATGATGGTTTAACATGGACGCCGATTCGCGCTCTCACATCCGCTTATAACCGCGCAGATTGGATCGAGCGTAGCGTCGCACTGGATGCCTACAAAGGACAGACTATTCGCCTGCGCTTCCGCACGGTGCAAGGTTCATCGTGGACGAAGGATGTCTGGCACCTCGATAATATCCGGGTTGGCAACCGTCAGTCTCAAACCATCGTCTTCCCCTTCGAAGACCTGATTACTGCCCCACTGTTCACTGGCTCTTGGCTGCCCGATGGTCAATGGGCTGTGACGAACACCGCCGGGCACAACGATTCGTTCTCGTTCAGCCTGAACCCTGCGAACGGCTACCAGCAAAGCACGAACTTCGCTCTTGCATTGAATGGCAATATTACCCTGCCCGCCGATGCAACCGATCTCAAGCTCAGTTACTACGACCAGTTCACGCTGGCTTCGGATACGACGGCCTATCTCGAAATCTCAACGGACGACCCTTCGACAGGCTCAGGGCAAGCCTGGTCTGCCCTCTCGACCTTCAAAGCGGCAAACAACACCACAACCTGGACGCTGCGCGAAGTGGACCTCTCTGCCTATGCCGGGCAATCAATATCCATTCGTTTCCGCGCCGCGCAGGGTAGTTCCTGGACCAAAGATGTTTGGTTGGTGGATGAGGTTCACTTCTCAGGCACCCTTGCGCCTACCCCAACTCCTACTCAAACGCCTACCTTGACCCCAGAGGCTACGCTCACGCCTACGCCAACTGACCTGCCAACGGAAACACCAACTGAAACACCAACAGAGACTCTTACCCCTACCCCTTTGGAAGAGGGAACGGCGACACCTACGCCGCTTGGTTATCTGCCGGAGAGTGCCTTTAGTTTGGCTTCGTTGGATCTACCCGCTCTTCCCGTAATTCGGTCTGACTATTATCTTCCAATCCAACAGACTTCAACGGTCGCAACAACAATTGATTATGACTATGACCCGCTTTATCGTTTGACCAATGCTTCGTATTCCAACGGGAATTCCTATACCTATACTTATGATGCAGTAGGTAACCGGTTGACACAGGAAAGCACAATCAACGGACTGCCATCCTCTGTGAGTTATTTATACGATGACGCGAACCGCTTGTCTACCGTGAATGGCGTGAACTACATTTTCGATGCCAATGGCAACCTGCTCAATGATGGAGTGAACACCTACACTTATGATTCTGCCAATCGCTTGGTTTCCGTGACCAGTGACCAGTCATCAGTGACCAGTTACCAGTACAATGGACTTGGAGACCGGCTCAGCGAAAATGACACCCATTACACGCTCGATTTGAATTCCGGCTTGCCCCAAGTGTTAAGTGACGGCACGACTGATTATCTCTACGGCAACGGGCGGATCGCGCAAGTCAACACCACCGCCGAATACTTCCTCGCGGATGCGCTGGGTTCCGTCCGCCAGATGACGGATGCAGCGGGTGATTATGTCTTCGCGCAGTCTTATGATCCCTATGGTGTAGTAACCGCCACCAGCGGGACATCCCACACAGAATTTGGCTTTACGGGTGAACAATATGGGGATTCCACACAGTTGCTGTACCTGCGGGCTAGATACTACAACCCCAGCGACGGGAGATTCCAATCACGGGATACGTGGAGCGGGGATGTGAATCGTCCCTTGTCACTGAACCGGTGGATGTATGTGGAGGGGAATCCTTTAAGATTTGTTGACCCTAGCGGCTATTTCTCTGACGAATTAATAAATTCAAGTTTATACGGTCAACGGCTTGGAGATGCATTTGGAAGAAAAAGATATGGAGTCGCAAGGTGGGGGCTTTATAATCTACTGAGAAATGCTACTGCATTTGATAAATTTACCCTTCGGGTCGCAGATTTTAGCTATAAGGGCCCAAGTTATCCATTAGCTGCGGATTTCGAGGGTGAGTGGGCCGTTTATGACAGTAATTGCGAATTAGTGTTTGTTAACAATAAGTGGGGTTTTAAGACCCTGCCAGAATTTCTGGAAATCTTAAGTTATAAAGCAGATATGTCTGCTAACATTTCAGGTAAATGGTGGCGTCCCTCAACTTTACAATATCATTGGTATGAATCAAATAATCGATTTTATAGTGATTTCTCTGAATTCACTCATATGCCAAGTGTGGTAATGATGAGTGGCGGCGTGTTCTTAGGTGGATATGGTGCTTTTGGCTACTTGCGAGATAGGTATGGTAATCAATATTATTCAATTGGCGGTGGAGTAGCGTTTCCCGGAGGGCTAGGAGATCATTGGGAAGGTTATGCGAGCATTAATACCTCCGGCAATATTCCTAGGGAATGGAAGATTCTCTCAGAAAGTCAATTGAAGAATATAATACTTAATGGCAGTTGGTCGCTTGAAGCTTCTTGGATTTCATCTGGAGTAGGTATAACTTTTAATAAATCAGGTGCAATAGCAATGTTTGGTGATATTAATGCGTTAGTTGGTGTTTTTGGTGGAGGAGGATGGACTTGGGAAGCATCCAACAAAGATTTCTATCGAGCCTGGGATTGGGTCGATGATATTCCTAAATATGGGCCACCATAAAAGCCAAGAGGATGTGGATAACGAGGTTCACAAATATGAAGACACCCTTTCACACCTTTATATTTTACGCCATGATATTGACTGTCACTGGTTGTTATGCACCCGAGCAAACTTACCCAACTTTAATGCCTACGCCAATTGTTGCTAATATTCCCCAAATTATGAAGCGGGATGAACAATATGCACTTACCATTTCTCTTATGCCTAATGATGTTTGTTATGCTGGTGTTAGTTTTTATAATCAGCAAGATGAATGGATCAAGACAGATTTACCTGCTATCAAAGCTGATGCATCTGGAA
Organism: Chloroflexota bacterium; assembly: GCA_016191955.1. GTDB lineage: Bacteria > Chloroflexota > Anaerolineae > Anaerolineales > Villigracilaceae > Villigracilis. Next base: position 417 of record JACPVC010000016.1, on the reverse strand, counting down.
TTTGTACATGGATTTGGGAGGTTCCCGCAACCGCTAAAAATGGGATTGGGGAGTTTAGAGGATATATTATGCACAATGGTCAAGAAAGAAATATATATCCTGTAAATTTTTGTATTGAGGCGTGCCAATAGAAAAAAGTGCCTACATTGGTGGAAAATCGTGATAATCTCCCATAAACCGGTCAACAGGAGATTATCACGCACCTCACCCCATTCAGTGACTGCCTAACCTGCCAGTACCCGGGATCCAGCGCCAGGAAGCACATCATCAGCGACTTGGCGCTCCTCTTTTCTTGGGCAGAGAAACTGCTCTTGGAAATCTCCCCACTTGAATACCGGTTTGACTCAGGTATTAAGCGATGGCACGACTGAGTACTTATACGGCAATACCCTTTCGGGCACAAGTGGCAGGATTACG
>JACPVC010000364.1 GCA_016191955.1 Chloroflexota bacterium | reverse complement strand
GAGACCGTAAGGAGCATTGGTTTCTTCAGGATAGCCATCCCAAATGGCATCTTCTTTGAATGGCACAGGCGTGAACTTGGGATAGGCGCACACCGTTCCGGTGGCGACGAACTTGCCGACACCATGTTTGTAAGCATGGTGCATGAGCTCAACACCCATAATCATGTTGTCATAGAAAAATTCGGCGGGATGTTCGCGGTTCGCGCCGATACCGCCCACATTGGCAGCAAGGTGAATGATGACCACGTTCTTCGGGCCCACGCCTTTGAGCGCATCGACGTATAGACGTTCGATGGCTTCACGCTGGGTCAGATCGTAGTCTTTTTTGCGCGGAATAAAAATATCCGTCGCGCCGCGTTCCTTGAGTTTTTCCACCACAAACGAGCCGAGAAAACCTCCGCCGCCGGTGACAACTATACGTTTATTTTTCCAGAAATTTTCTGCCATGTTTTCTCCTTGTATATGTCATTGCGAGGAGGGCGTTCTCCCCGACGAAGTAATCTCCAGTCGAGTAAGAGATTGCTTCGTCGCCACTATCGCGGCTCCTCGCAATGACATGATTTATTGCACAATAAACTGCGCGTTTCGATACCGGTCATCCGTTGGGTCTTTGATAAGACCGCTCTTCAATGCAAACAAAACTTCGCGCACACCATCGTCCACATTCAAGGTCGACTCAAAACCGAGCACACGCGTGATCCTTTCGAACGAGACCGTCACATCGCGCATGTCGCCGCCGAAGGTCAGGTCTTTGTATTCGACGATGGTTTCAGGCATACGCTTGAGCACAAAGCCAACGATGTCGTTCTTGGAGTAATTTCCATTCTCGGTACCGAGGTTGAAGACTTGCCCGCGAATTTTCGATTGCTCGGCTTCCAACCCCATGATAATTCCGCGCACCACATCGCGGACGTGAACGAACGAGCGCGAGTATCCGCGCTGGTAGATGATGAGTTGTCGTTTGGTGAAGGCTTCGAGCACAAATTGATTGACGATCAAGTCAAAGCGGGTGCGGGGGGAAATACCGTAAAGAGTTGCGAAACGGAAGATAAGCGGCGCACAAGCCGCATCTTTTTGAGAGAGCAAATACTCTTCCGATGCAATCTTGGTCTCGGCATACAGCGATTGGGGATGAAGGGGAGTCTCTTCGGTGACGGGCTTGCCGTCTTCTGAGTAACCGTAGTTGCTGTAGGTGGACGCGAACACGAATCGCTCCACGCCCAGGTCTGTGGACTGCTCGAAGACCATTTTCGTCGCCTCGACGTTGTACTTCCAAGCGACCTGCTTGCCGACTGCCTGACACGCCGGGAAGCCAACGATGCCCGCAAGGTGGATGACCGCATTCGGCTTCTGCCAGTCGCGTTTGACGGCATCGCGGATGGCGCGGTGTTCGGTCACATCGGTTTTGATGAAGTGAAAATTGGGATGACTCATGTACGGCAGGATACTCTCGCCGCCGAAGAGTAAAGAGTCAAGGAGTGTAACCCGGTAATTTTGGCGGAGCAGTTCCGAGGTCAGGAGGGAGCCGATGTAGCCTGCTCCGCCCGTGATGAGGATATGGCGGTCCGTCATTCCAAGCCTTCCAGTCTGATTTTGTATCCATCCAAAACAAGCGCCGGGGCAGATTTATCGTTGACCACGCTGACGCCCTGCTCGATGCAGGTCAACTTGCAGATGTCCGCCACATCACCCGAACCGACGATGCGCACGCGGTCATAACCGGCTTTCTGAACTTTGACAAGCTGATCTTTTACCTTCTGGCGTGTGCGGCGGTAAACGGAAAAAGATTGCTCAACATAATTCACGGCAAGACGGGCGCGCAGGGCGAGACCTTCCGGCGTGATGATGTAACGCAGTTTTTTGCGCTCGGCGCGGGCGACCTTGACGGCTCCCTTTGCGATAAGCCGCTTTAAATGCCAGTTGACCGTGCCAACCGCCACACCCAGTTGTGTGGCAAGCGTGGATTGATTGACATCGGGGTCGTTTTCGATCTGCTCCAGGAGGGTAAGCTCCCGGATTTCTTCGTTTGTAGATTCAACAGTCATGATTTATAATTCCAAAATTCAGTGACTGAATTATAACCCGGAATCAAGCAAGGTCAAGCCGGCGATATGGCAGGGCACATTTCCCCGCAGGGGCGAGTTTGGGTCGAAAATCGTACGCCCTTTATTCGATAAGAGGTTCGATAAACATGCAGTTCTTCCGCAAAGATAATCCAAATTTCATAAACGTCCTGAAATGGGTTGGCATCACAATCATTTCATTCGGCTTCACAGCTTTGCTCTTTCTTGCGCCGCCCAATGTGGAGGTCACCCGGCAATATTATGAATTTGGGTTGGAACGCATCATTTTTCTTGTGATCGTTTTTACCCTGCTGATGCGGGTCGAAGGCTTTTGGGGAAAATGGATCACGTTTACTTTTACACTGCTATTGTTTTCCTTATCGCTGATCTACAAATGGCAGACCGCGGATAATTTCTCAACGGTCGGCGGGTTGTTCCCGGTGCGCGATGCGTCCGATTATTACCAGGGGGCTCAAACGATCATCCACGGGATGGACCTCTCCGGTTCCAGCACCTTTCGCCCGATCTATACTGCCTTCCTTGCCACGATCATGTGGGCTATGAATGGGAATCTACAGGCAGTCTTGATTGTTCTGGCAGGCTTGAATGCCCTTGCCGTTTCTTGCACGACCCTTGAGATAAACAGGACTCTCCGAAACAGTTTTTTTTCCGCAATTTATCTTGTCTTTGGGTATATCTATTTTCGCCGCTTCAGTGGGACGCTCCTCACCGAAAACCTGGGCTTCCTTTTAGGAAACCTGGCGCTGTTCTTTCTATTACGCGGCGCGACCAGCCAGAGACTTAATTACAGCCTCTTCGGTTTGTTCCTTCTTACCGTCGGTCTGAGTGCGCGGGCGGGGGCTTTTCTTATCCTCCCGGTCATTGTGCTGTGGGCTGCGATCACCTTCCGCGGCAGCCACGGCTTCTGGCGGACTCTTTTCATGGGGTTGGCAGTCGTCTTTATCGGAATGGCGGGGAACTGGGTTTTCGCCAGGGCGATCCATTCGCCCACGTCTGCCATGTTCTCGAATTATTCCTACACCTTGTATGGCCTCGCCGTGGGCAACAAGGGCTGGGAGCAGGTATTGGTCAATCATCCCGGCGCGAACGCAAACGAGATCTATGCGCTTGCATTCGATAAGATCAAGAATGAGCCGTTTCTTTTTGCGCGGGGAATCGCAGGGGCGTATTCGGATTATTTCGTCGCATCGAAAGGCGCTTTCAGCTTCCTGCTTTTGAAACGCGACCGGAACGACATCCTCAACACGATACTCTGGTCTTTGAGCTTTTTAGGGTTGATCACAGCCGTCATAAAGCGGGAGCAAAAACAATACAGCATCAGTCTCGCTTTTTTTGCAGGGATCATGCTTTCGGTCGGGCTAGTGCCGCCCATCGATTCGACCCAGATGCGCGCATTTGCGACGACGATTCCGATGAGTTTGTATATCGTCGTCACAGGCGGGGGATTTTTATCCGAAGCCCTTTTCCGTAAACAACCCTCCGGCGCGGTAGAAGATAAGGGTGGGCTTCAATTACCGACGCTATTAAGCGGCGGCGTCCTGCTTGCAAGTTTCATCATCCCCGTCCTATTAAGACAAACCGGTTCCACGCCTTCGATTGACCCCACCATTGACTGCGAACCTGGCAAGACTCTGACCACCCTTGTCATCGCAGACGGATCAAGCATGACGATTGACGGGGAAGCTAAAAGTTCATACATCCCCGCGATTGAGTATTCGCGGTTCATGAGTAAACTGCTCAGCCCCGATCAACTGGCAGACGGAGGCGCAGTTTCGCTGATGGCGGAAATGAAACCGGGCACGACCTTGACCCTTGTCCGTTTGATTGCAGCCAACTCTGAGAACACGACCTTTTCAACAAGCGGAGTTATGGTCACCAATGAAATTCCCCGGCATGGAGTCCAGACCTTGTGCGTTGCGGAGCCGATCTTGGGAGGTTATTACTTCCTTTCCGAAGGAACTTATGAAGCCCAAACAACTTCCGTGCTCAGCCCGCAAGCGCTTAATGCAATTGCCTTCATGTTCAAAGCCGGCTTGTGGATCATCTTCCTGTTTGTTCTGATAAAATCCACCCGAATTTTGGAGTACCCGAGCCGGATGATTCCTCTCGTTTCTCTAAATGCCATCTTTATCGCTTCAGGTGTGTTGTTGTTGATACACACAACCGGGCTTATCCCGCTGGCATGGGATCAACAAACTCTCGACCCGGAAAAGACCAGAAATCCCGAAGGGTTTATGTATGTCTACAACCTCGGCACCGAAAAACTCAGCGACACAAAATTTTGGGACTATCCCTCGTTCCTATATGAAAACGACGCGCTCCTATCCCAGCCACATGAAAGTCAATCCCTTATTTCGGAATACGGAAGAGGAAGGTACATCCTAAGAGAGAAAGTCCTGTTCTTCTCCACATCCGATAATAGCGACCCCAAGACCAACGGAAGGCTATATACGCTGAAGTTCCCCGTCGAAATCCGCATTCGTTATCAGGTGATCGTATTCACCCTTACCATCATCGCATTTTTCATTCATGCGCTTTATTTTGCGCCGATGTTAAAAAATATTTCAAAAGAAACCAATTGACATGAACTCAACCTCCTCATTCGATGAAGCCGGAAAAGAATACCAAAAACTGCGCATGACCCATTGGGACAAAGTCGCACAGAAGCGCGACTCCTGGCG
>JACPVC010000370.1 GCA_016191955.1 Chloroflexota bacterium | reverse complement strand
ATTCTTCCTTTTTCGCTATATCTGGTTGCATTTGTATATGCGCTAACCTGGCTGGTGACGCGTAAAACCGCCATTGGCATGTTCATCGAATCGGTGGGTATTAATTTCCGCTCCAGTTTCTTCAGCGGCATAGACGAAAAGAAGATCAAGTTATTCGTTTACACGTTTTGCGGATTTTGCGCAGGCATTGCGGGGCTGGTCGCCAGTTCGGATATCAAGACATCCGACGCCAATAACATTGGCTTGGATATTGAATTGGATGCCATCCTCGCGGTCGTGATCGGCGGGACATCCATGGCAGGCGGGCGGTTCTCCCTGTTTGCCAGCATCATTGGCGCATTGGTGATGCAGGCAGTGACCACGTCCATGTACGCGATCGGCGTACCTGCGTTTGCATTGCAGGCGATCAAGGCTGTGGTGGTCATCTTTGTGGTCCTGCTGTATTCGGAACAAGCCAGGAGTTTCATCAGAGGGTTTGGAATCCAGAAAAAGGCATAACACAATGATGCAGAAAATAAGCACCTTCATTTCCAACAACCGGAAGTTCATTCCAATTACTGCCACAGCGGTACTGGCATTTGCAGCGTATGGGACCGGGGCATTCTTCTTTGAGGGCATGCGCAACCCACAGGTGTTCTTTAATTTATTCCGCAACAACGCCTTTTTGCTGATCAGCGCCATTGGAATGACGTTCGTCATTCTTACAGGCGGTATCGATCTTTCGGTCAGTGGCGTGATCGCGTTGATAACCGTGGCTTCCGCCGCACTGCTTCAGGATGGATGGAATGCCTGGATCGTGATCCTTCTAATGCTTGCTATGGGGACAAGCCTGGGCGCGGTGATGGGCAGCCTCATCGCCTACACAAAGGTTCAGCCTTTTATCGTCACCCTGGCTGGGATGTGGTTTGCACGGGGAATGTGTTTCTTTATCAGCGACGATGCCATTGCCATTGACAATCGTATCTATCGCATCATCGGGCAGACGAAGATCCTTATACCCGGCTGGACGGAGATTGCCATCAAACAGGGAAATCCACCTCCCTATATTTCGATATCCGTGGTTGTTGCCTTCCTCCTTCTAGGCGTGGCAATTTATATTGCTCACTATACGCGTTTTGGTCGTACTGTGTATGCCATTGGCGGTCATGAAGGCAGGAACGAGCAGTCCGCCCGGTTGATGGGTCTCCCAGTGGAAGCCACCAAAATATGGGTGTACACGTTCAGTGGGTTTTGTTCTGCACTGGCAGGTATTGCATTGAGCGCCTTTGTCTTTTCGGGGCATGGCTTCTATGCAAAGGGCGAAGAGATGGAAGCCATCGCCTCGGTGGTGATGGGCGGCACGATGCTTACAGGTGGTTCCGGATATGTATTTGGCACGTTGTTCGGGGTCATGGTTCTTTCCATTACACAGGTATTGATTCAATTTATCGGGTCGCTGAGTTCCTGGTGGACGAGAATTGTGATCGGTTTACTCACGCTCATGTTCATAGGCATACAAAGCATTCTGGCTTCCCGAAAGGGAGGCAGCCACAGAGTTCAGGATGAAAAGAGGCTAAACGCCGCGCGTCAAAAGCAGCAACGGCTGGTTCTTGGAATTGGCTCACTTGTCGCTCTGATCGTGTTGGCAGTTATTTTTATTCCCAAAAACGGTGTAACTTCCGACAACACTAATTCAGGTACTGCCCAGTGCGAAGTAAAAGCGTTCAGGGAGGATGAAGCGAAAAAACTTGTAAGCGAAGGGGCTGTCATTGTGTATCATCGTACCGCCGGACCCAACTGTGTGGACGAGTTATTTACCGTATACCCCGACGGGCGGGTTGTGGGAGACAATGGCAGTGATCGGGTCGAAAATCAGATTCCCTCTGCCGATGTGGAACGCATCACCAAAACTATTAGCGACGATTATGGCTGGTTCACCGACAATATGTACAGCACCTGGCATAACCCGTGCAGGCAATGTTTTGTCCACTATCTTCTTGTAACATACAACGGTCAGGAAAAGGCGGTAACAGCCGTGGATGGCGGGGTGGATATGCAGCCCGAATATGGGTATACCCTCTCGATCCTGCGACCGATCCTCCCTAATCTTACGGCGGCTCCGTAATTCCATTGTGACTTGTCATTCATAAAGGAAAAAGAGAATCTGAAATGAAAGATAAAAAAGCATTGACCTTGTTCCTCCTGGCATATGCGATATCCACCTATGCCTGTGTCTATATCGTACTGCCCGAAAATTTGAATACACCGGAGCCCGCGGAATCAAACACAACAGGTTGGAATGCCATCGTAACCAATCTGGCTAAAACGGATGCCGGGGATTTGCATATCGACCTCACGGTCAGGAATGACACAGGGGATTGGAGCGCGATGAAAACCATCGGGGGCGAATCCGCCGTACTGACTTCCAACGGAAAGTCATTAAATTGCGACACGGTATATGTCGGCACCGGCGGTCATCGCCTGGCTCCGGGGTTTCAGATGCGCGGGTATATTGCAGGTACCAAGAGCGAACCCAGCACGCAAATGATCTATGTGGAATGCAAAGGGGCGGAAGTTGTTTCTGGTTCCATGCTTTTCATTAATTACAGTTATGTCACCGGTCAATACAATTATTATGAACAGGATACGAACAAGGCGGAAGGTACTTTTGAGTTGAATCTTGACGATGTTGTTTCAGATTTGTCGTACCCGATCGGGGAGCCTGTCGATGGATTGATTCAACCCGCCAATATCGAGATTGCGGCGATCAACAAGCTCGTTCTCAGCCTTGTTGGCGCGAAGCGCACCGATACCGGCTTGCAATTTACGTGGAGTGCAGTCAACCCCAGCGATTATCCATCCTATGTTCACAATGGCATCCCGCCTGTGATTGGTTCAGATGGCATCCTGTATGGCTTTTATGAAACGCCTGACCTCGCAACCGTACCTCTAGTCCCTGCCGGAGATAAGGCGGAATGGACCACGGATGTCGCGCTGCCTCAGGATGTCGACAATTTGTATATCATGTTGAGTGTGGAGTCTGGGAAGGCGCGTCTCTTCACGAACTATGCGATTGATATCAGTGACAAGTAAGCGCGGTGGTGATCGAAGATGTTCAATAAGGAGCAATCATGATCGATCTGAAACAATATGAAATCTGGTTTGTGACGGGAAGTCAGCATTTGTATGGACCCAAGACATTGGAGACAGTTGCCGAACATTCGAAAGAAATCGCGGCGGCGTTGGGCGCTTCGGCACATGTTCCAACGCAGGTGGTTTTCAAACCCGTCTTGACCACGCCTGATGCGATCCGTGACCTGTGTCTCGAAGCCAATTCGACAAAGGCTTGTGTCGGGTTGGTCACATGGATGCATACCTTCTCGCCTGCCAAAATGTGGATTGCTGGATTAAGCCTGCTCAAGAAACCATTTCTGCATTTGCACACGCAATATGGGCGCGAGATTCCGTGGGCGACCATTGATATGGATTTCATGAATCTCAACCAGTCCGCGCATGGTGATCGTGAATTCGGTTTCATTAGCAGCCGTATGCGACTGAATCGAAAAGTAGTGGTGGGGCATTGGGGCGATAACGAAACGCAAAGAGAGATCGGCGTTTGGGTGCGTGCGGCATGTGCATGGGCAGACGCACAGGGCATGAAGATCGCTCGCTTTGGCGACAATATGCGCGATGTCGCTGTGACCGAAGGGGATAAAGTCTCGGCGCAAATTCGGCTTGGGTATGATGTCTACGGCTATGGCGTGGGCGATCTCGTCAAGTTCGTCAACGAAGCCAGCGACGCCGAAGTAGACAAACTCATTCAAACCTACATGGACGAATACGATGTCGCCGCAGAACTCCGACCCGGCAGCGCAAAGCATTCATCCCTGCGCGATGGCGCACGGACCGAGATCGGTTTGCGAAACTTCTTAACTGCCGGCAATTTCAAAGCCTTCACCGATACCTTCGAGGATCTGCATGGGCTTGTGCAACTGCCCGGGCTTGCGGCACAACGTCTCATGCGCGATGGCTATGGCTTTGGCGCGGAAGGCGATTGGAAAACGTCTGCCCTGGTGCGCGCGATGAAGGTGATGAACGTTGGGCAAACGGGCGGCGTCAGCTTTATGGAAGATTACACCTATCACTTCAGCGCAACGGGCGACAAAGTGTTGGGCGCGCACATGTTGGAGATTTGCGAATCCATTGCTGTTGGCAAACCCAAACTGGAAGTCCATCCGCTCTCGATCGGGGGGAAAGCGGATCCCGTCCGATTGGTCTTTGACTCACAAAGGGGCGTTGGTGTTTGCGCCTCCATCATGGACATGGGTGGACGTTATCGCCTCGTTGCGAACGTGGTGGATGTCCTCCCAACCGACGAGCCGCTTCCGAAACTGCCCGTGGCACGCGCGTTGTGGCTGCCGCGCCCGAATCTCAAAGTTGCGGCGGCAACGTGGATCTTTGCAGGCGGCGCCCATCACACGGGATTCAGTTACTCCGTCACACCTGAGCATCTGCGCGACTTTGCTGAGATAGCTGGCATTGAATTCCTGTTGATCGACGAGAACACCAAAGTAGATGAATTCAAAGACAAGCTGCGTTGGAATGATCTGTACTATCACTTGAATAACGGCTTGTAGTCCTTCCTGCCTTGGCAGTACCTATGGTTGTAGCAAAGCCGGTTAACAGGCATGAAACCAAGATCAAAGTCTTATTCAGGATCATCTTGATTGCTTAATGGCGTAGTAGCGACTTTAGTCGCGATTTGCCTCGGAAAGTAACGACTGATAAAGTTTTAAAAATAATTACCGTAATCCGAGTCCGCTTTAGCGGGCTTTGTAAGAATAGCGCGGGGGTTCATCCCCGCGCGGGCAAAGGAACAGCAAAACAACGCCAGATATTACGGCAATAATTAGCTCAAGTTTCTACCTTTATTTCTTGAACTTTTAATCGAAATTCTTAAAGCAAAGACACGAAGGCGCCAAGATTTAATGCTTTTTCTTTGCGGCTTTGCGTCTTCCCTGGCACCGCCCGCCAGAGCAGGTGTGCGTTAAAACTGGCGAAAATTCAGCACGGTGGCAACTTCCATTAATTACTCAACTTACGCGATTTTACTTTCTTGCATCCCTCACCCTTCGCCTGCGCTCCTCGGCGTTCACTCGTCGCTCCGCTCAGGACGAACACAATGCCCGTAGTAATTCAGTAACGATTTCATCCACCGCCGCGTGGACCAGGGGACTCAGCTCCCCACTGACCTCATTTTGCTCTGGTTGGATACCCAAGACTGCAACATCACAACCGATTTCAAGTTTGAGATAATTCGCCACCATCGAAAGCGGCAGCGAATGGGATGATGCGCTCATTCCGTCAATGTCACCGAGCGGAATCCACTGGGTTGTGCCAGGCAACTCGCCGATGTGGGCAGCATCGATGAATAGAACCAGTTCAGGCTGAAAGGCGCGAATTTTGCCGGTGTGATTTTCAGGGGCGGGACCGCCTTCCAAGACAAGAAGATGAGGCGCGTTTGCAATGCTTTTATATTCAAGCAAGGCGCGCACCGCCATCAGCCCGGCGGAGTCGTCTCCGCGTAGGTCACTGCCAACTCCCACGAGGCAGGTTCGAGGGAGGGTGAGGCGGTCATCCCGCCTTGATCGGTTCAGCGTTTGGGAGAGCGTTTCCTTCCAGGAGGCGGGCAATATCCTCTTCCTTTCCGTAGGTGACCGTGAACAACTCCTTGGTGAGCGCCGCCAGTTCCCAATCTTCGTTCGACATGCCGATGCATTTGAATTTGCACGATTGAATGCACTGGGCGCAATAAACACATTTGTCCATATCGTACCGCGCGACGAACCGTTTGGCGGCGCGGTCGATGACGACGATTTCGAGCGCCTTTGCCGGGCAGTCTTTGGAACACAAATTACAGCCCGTGCATTTCGCGGGGTCGTAAAATAATTTGCCCCGGAAGCGGTCGGCGGTCTCCGGTCTTTCGAAGGGATATTTCTCCGTGATCGGCGCGGAGAAAAAAGAAATTAAAACATCTTTCAACATCGATCCGATTTTCATGCCAGCCATCCTTTCAAGAGAACCATGACGAGAAATTGCAAAAGCGCCAGCAGCGCTCCGAAGCGCCACCACATACCCACGGTCTGGTCGATGCGCAGGCGGGTCAGGATGGACTGTAACATTGCCATCATGAGCAGAATCACCGACGTCTTGAGCAGGAAGAGGAATGGGTTCCCGATGCCGCCCAGATAAAATGCGGTCACGAGGCTTATCGCCACGACCAGCTCCACCGATTTGCCGATGTGGAACAGCGCCAGTCCGCGCCCGGAATATTCCGTCAATGCGCCGGCGACGATTTCGGTCTCGGCTTCGGGGGCGTCGAAAGGCGGGAGTTCGAGCTTGCCCATCAAGCCGATCAGGGCGATGATGAAGCCCACCGGCTGTGTGAAGATCATCCAATGAGTTTGCGCGTACACGCCCACATCTTTGATGACCCAGGAATTGGCAGCCATCGCGGGACCCAGCAGCGCCAGCAGGAAGGGCGCTTCGTAGGCGAAGAGTTGCGTGAAGGAGCGCGTCGCGCCGATCACACTGAAGCGGCTGGAGCCGTTCCAGCCTGCCAGACCCGTACACATCGTCAGCAGGGATAGCAGGTAAAGCGTAACGATGAGATCGCCGGGAAAGGAATAGATGGGAGGCAAGCCAAGGACAGGCGCGTACAAGGCGGCGGTCAATGCGCCGGTCAATGCCACAATGGGCAGACCGTAGAAAAGAATATAGTTCAAGCCCTGTGGTTTGATTTCCTCTTTCGTAAGCAGTTTGATGGTGTCTGCCAGAGGCTGGAACCAGCGTGGTCCGATGCGGTTCTGGAAGCGCGCCACCAGTTTTCGGTCCGCCCATTCGTAGAGCATCCCGCTCAAAATGAGGGTGAGACCCGCCGGGAAGAACATGATGGAAAGTAGAGCAGTCAGGGGTGTCATCTTGTTAGCAATCCTTATTTTTTCTGCCCATATTTTTTAATGCCATATTCGCGCAACTCTGACCATGAGAGTGTCTTCATGTCATCTTTCCTGCGGACGGTGACCATGCGGTCATTGCACGAGAAACAGGGATCCATTCCGGCGATCAGCATCGGTGCATCGGCGAGTTGGTGCCCAACCGCTTTATTGATGACCGAGGTCCAGTTGCACAGGCTTGGGGTACGGATATGCAGACGAAGCGGGCTTTCACCGCCGCCGCTTTTGATGTAGTAGAAGGCTTCGCCACGCGGCGCTTCTACACGGCTGACGGTTTCGCCAGCCGGGATTTTGCGCGGGAACCTGACGGCAATCTCGCCAGACGGCATGTTATCCACAATGGTGCGGATGGTGAAGCAGGTTACCAGCAACTCCTTCATGCGCACGACAAAACGCGCCTCCAGGTCGCCGCGCTCATCGGTGATGAGGCTGACGGGGAAACGTTTGTAGGCTCCGTATGGCGCATCGAGGCGGATGTCACGAGTGACTCCCGAAGCGCGAGCGGTGGGTCCCAAAGCGCCGAAGCGTATTGCTTCGGCATGAGTCATGGTGCCAACCCCGCGTGTGCGTTGCAGGAAGGTGGTATCGGAAGTGACGATATCGAGATAATAGCGGATGCGCTCTTCGAGAAAATCCAATGCCTTATGGATCGAGGCAGAATGTTCCGCAACGATGTCATGTTTAACGCCGCCCAACACACAGATCGAGTAATTTACGCGATTGCCGGTCAATTCTTCCAGCAGGTTCATGACCGTCTCGCGGTCGCGCCAGGAGTACATGAAGAGCGTATCGAACCCGGCTTCATGCGCAACCACACCCAACCAAAGCAAATGACTATGGATGCGTTCGAGACCGGCAACTAATTCGCGAATGGCAAGGGCGCGGTGGGGTACTTCCACCTGCGCCAATTTTTCCACACCCTGGCTGTAGGCGCTGGTATGCGTGTGCGAGCAAATCCCGCAGATGCGTTCCAACAGATACAAATTCTGAATCCAATTGCGTTCTTCGGTGGCTTTTTCGATGCCGCGATGGACGTATCCCAAACGCATGCGCGCGCCGGTAATGATCTCGCCATCCACAGTGAATTCAAAGTGACCCGGCTCCTTCAAGGCGGGATGCTGCGGTCCGATGGGGACGATGAATTTATTTCCGGCTTTACTCGGCTCAGGCGTTTTATTCGGCTGGATCGAAGCCGCCTGTTCCGGTTTGAATCCCTGCCGCAGCGGATACACACGATCAGGCCAATCGTCCGGCAAAAAGAGACGCGACGCATCCGGCGTGTCGACGACTGTTACGCCGAGCATTTCGCCTAACTCACGCTCGAAGAAAGATGCGACCGGGATCATCCCGCTGACAGATGGGATTTCGGGGCAATCCACGCGCGGCAAACGGACGCGCAGGGTTGTGACCGCCGATCCCTCGCAGAAATGATAGAGCGCTTCGAGTTCATTGGCTTCCGCGCCATGGTCCATGCCGGTGATGGCAGCCAGATACCCCCACGAGGCGTCCGTCAATGCGGATGCGGCGGCTGGCAGGTCGCTGGCGGCAATCTGCACATCCAGGCGATTCGATTCAGGATTGTTCGTGCCTTTCGCAAATGGAGCAAGGATTTCCCCGGCGCGTTGAAGATAAGCTTCGGTGGTCATACAGCCTCCTTAATACCAGGCTTGATGACAAGCGCCGGGCGTGTGCCGTTTTGAATATGTGTCAGCAATTTGATAACTCCATCGATGATCGCCTCCGGGCGCGGCGGGCAGCCGGGGATGAACGCATCCACCGGCAGAACCTCGTCGATGTGACCTTCCACGTTGTAGCAGCCCTGAAATACGCCGCCAGAAATTCCGCACGAACCGACGGCGATGACAAATTTCGGCTCAGGCATTTGTTCGTAAATACGCATCAACCTGTCGCGCGCCTGCCGCGTAACGGGACCAGTGCAGATCAACACGTCGGCATGACGCGGGCTGCCGCGCAATTTGATCCCAAAGCGTTCAACATCGTAGTGTGGGGTGAGCGTCGCCAGGATTTCAATGTCGCATCCGTTACATGAACCGCTGTTGAAATGAATCGCCCAGGGCGAATTCACCCGTGCCCAGGTGCTGATCTTCTGTATGATCTGATCGACATAATTTTGTGAAATATTCATAAATCGACTCCTAACCAAGAATGAGCGCCAGCAAGGCGAGCAACAATCCGCCGAGATAAACGAGGCTGACCGGTGCAAGTCCGCTTGTACCCAACATCAACGCACCGAGATGCAAAACCGCAAAGAACAAAGCCGCCACAAAAAACGGACGATACCCCGGCGCGGCGGGTTCGGCATCATGCTCTTCGCCGCTGGCATAACTGCTGGTTTTTACATGACTCGTCTTGCCACGCATGGCAACCGCCCTACTGACCAATGAAAGAATGCCGACCAACAGTCCATAAATCACGAAGGCAAAAAGCGGGGATAAAAGTGTATCTGCCATTTAAATCTCCTTATTCATTCGCGCTGAGCGGAGGGGCTGTGTTCGTCAGCCCCGTAGTCGAAGCGTCGTTGCGATACATCCTTCGACTGCGCTACGCTTCGCTTAGGACGAAAATAGGGTAGTGGGTCGTAACAAATGATAGTGACCGTAGAGCGAGATAGTATCTCGCTGCTACATCATTTACGAAAAGCCACTACCGAAAATAGTTATTTTCCAAACATAACCAAGAACGCCTGCGCGGCGGGTTCGGTCAACCAGCTCATCAGCGAGGGCAAGAGACCGATCACAACGACCGCCAAAGCCAGGATGACCAGCGGAATGTTCATCGTCAGCGGGATCGACGCGCCGCCTTCCACAACCGCTCCCACGTTGCGGCGGTAGAGCATGTTGACCACAGGCGCGTAATATGCCAACGACAGAACGCTGTTCAACGCCGCGAAGATCACCAACCCCATCAACCAAGGATTGGAACCCTGAAACCCCGCGACAAAAATCTGCCACTTAGACATAAACCCTGCCAGCGGAGGCAGCCCGCCCAATGCCAGCAAGGCAATGCTGAGCGCCAAGGCTGCAAGCGGATACTTACGCGCCGCGCCGGATAGATCGTTCACTTCGAGCGGACGATGGATCCCGTTTTGATCGAGCAGCGCAAACATCAACGCGCCGACCGCGAGGAATGCCAGGCCCTTCATGATCGTGTGGTTGAAAAGATGAAATGCCGCGCCCTGCGCCCCCGCCGGGCTGCCGTTGACCAGCGCAATACCCAGACCGATCAAGATATAGCCGATGTGACTCAAACTCGAATACGCCAGCATGCGCTTGATCTGTGTTTGCCGCAGCGCCATCAGGTTCCCGTAGAACATGTTCAACGCGCCGAAAGCAAGCAGGAGCATACCCCACGAAACGGAAAAACCGCCCAACGTGGAAAGCGCGCGCAGCATCGCCACCAAACCGGCTTCGATAACCACGCCCGAAAGCATGGCGCTGATCCCGCTTGGGGCTTGCGAGTGCGCGTCGGGCAGCCAGGTATGCAGAGGCACGAACGCCACTTTCACTCCAAAGCCGATGACAAACAACGCGCCTGCCAGCACCAACCCAAGTGGGGTCGAAGATGCAGCGGAGATCGCCAATCGGATTTTGTCCATGTCGAGCGTGCCGGTATTGCCGAGCACCAATGCGATTCCCAACAGCACCAGCACCGAGCCGGTCGCGCTTTGCACGAGATACTTCATACCCGCTTCGAGTGATGCAGGATGCTCGCGATAAAACGCAACCAGCAAATAGGAAGAAACCGCCATCGCCTCGAACCACATCCACAAATTGAACAGATCGCGGGCACACCCCAACCCGATCATGATGCCCACTATCGCCAGCAGCATCGCGTAATATTTTTCCTCGCCCACTTCCCCTGCGATATACGGACCCGAAAACAAAACCACAAATGTTCCCAACCCCAACACCATGGCTGCCAACAAAAAGCTCACCCCATCGGCACGCAGCCAGATGGATTCAAGATTGAACTGTAAATTTTCATTGGAGCCAATAAACTTGTCCCAACTCAAAATGAATAATAGCCAGGTTGCAGACAAGGTCAACAATGCCAACCCGCGCACCAGCCACGAACGGATATTCGTTAATTCCATTTTGTGCGAGCCGAGCCGCCCCGCCAGATACACCAGCGGCGAAACGCCCAACGGCAAGGCAATCATCCACGTAAATAATGTCGGGTTCATCTCACACTCCAAACCAAAAAGATCAATACAGCCAGCAGGGCGCCGAGAATGCCCGCCACATTCCAACTCAACACACCCGTTTGTGTCTTTTGTAAAACAGATGCGAATTGGACGGTCCGCGCCGCGACCTGGCGATTCAACCAATCGAAGCCGAAACTTTCGCGGCTGAGGAAGTCCATCCACGCTTCGTTCTTAACTGTTGGCTGGTTCCTGACCATCCAGAATATGACTAAGCCGAAAGCGACGACCAACAATGCTACATATGTGGCGGGAGCGGTGAAAATTTCATGCGCCAATTCTGAGAGGTTCAACCTGTGAATCGAGTGGAAGGGCAGCGTCTCATGTAGCATTTCACCGAACGGACCCGCCAGCAGCCAGGTCGTCAACGTCCCAACGGCGAGCAAGCCAAGCGAGACCTTCATCGCCTTCCCCGCATCATGGACGTGTAACGATTCACGCACCTCACCGAAGAAGACCAGCCAGGTCATTCGCAAGGTATAGAAGGCGGTCATCCCTGCGCCGAGCAGCATGCCGATATACGCCCACAGCGGTCCCCTATCCAAACCTGCTTCGAGAACTAATTCCTTGCTCCAGAAGCCGTTCAAGATCGGCAAACCTGCCAGAGCCAGCGCGCCCAAAATAAACACATTGCGCGCGAAAGGCATCTGTTTCCCCAACGCGCCCATGCGGAGCATGTCGCGCGTCCCTGCCGAGTGGATGACCGCTCCCGCGGAGAGGAACAACAAGGCTTTGAAAACCGCATGGCTCAACAAATGGAACTGGCTGGCAAACACGCCCCCCACCCCAATCGCATACACCATGTACCCAAGTTGACTAACGGTCGAATAAGCCAGCGCGCGCTTCAAATCTGTGGCGGTCAACGCCATGAAGGCTGTTATCAATGCGGAGACCAAACCAACGACGGTTACGGAAAGCTTCCAACCGGGGACGTGCTCGAATGCCGGATAAAAACGCGCCAGCAGATACACACCCGCGTTGACCATCGTGGCGGCATGGATAAGGGCGCTGATCGGTGTCGGCGCTTCCATCGCGTCTGGCAGCCAGGTATGAAATGGAAACTGCGCCGACTTTGCAGCAGCCGCTGCCAAAACCCCGAAGGCAACCAAAGCGAGAATACCCGCGGGCATCTTACCCGCATCGGCAAGTAAATCCGAAATTTGATAACTGCCAAGCGTTGCATACGTTGTCAACGCGCCCGCCAGCAAACCGACGCCGCCGACCTGGGTGATGATGAGGGCTTTGATGCCGCCCGCCACAGCCTTCGGGTCATCGTTGTAGAAAGAGATCAAAGCATAGGAACATAGCGCGGTGATCTCCCAGAAGAAGAACATGAAGAGCAGATTGCCGCTCAACAGCAACCCCGTCATCGCGCCGATGAACAGCAGCACGAAAGCGTAATAACGGCTCAACTGTTCCTCGCCGCGCATATAATCTACCGAAAAGACGACCGCCAGCGAACCGATCACGCAGGCAATCGCAGTCAGAGTGACGGCGAGTCCGTCTGCGGTGAAGGTTAGGCTGCCGAAGAAACGTCCCATCGGGAAGCTGATAACCGTCTCCGCAGAGGCGAAGGGGATCAAGGCTAAGGAGGCGACTCCGGCCGCGATGGAAAAAGCAACTGCCAGTGTGTGTTGGAGGCGGGGGGTTTCATCCCGCGTGCGCCAGAGAACGATGGCTCCCAACCAGGGGAGTCCGATCACGAGTCCGATCAATATGGCTGCCATGTTAACCTTGTAACGTTGAAATTCTGGCGATGTCGAGCGTGCCCGCGCGCCTGCGCACTTGCACCGCCAACGCCAGCGCAACGACAGCCACAATCGTATCTGCCACGATCACGGTCGCGGCGATGCTTTGACCCAGACCCAGGTTGCCGCTGGCTTTGCCCGCCAGCACAAGCGCCAGCACCACGGCTTTGACGAGGATCTGCAGCACGAGCACAATCTTGATCAGGTTGCGCGTGATGAGCAAACCATAAAAACCGACCGCCAGCAACAGCACGACCCCAAATAGAATAATGTTCAAGGGATTAAGAGTCATACGTGAATCTCCCGTTCGATTTGAACCGCAATCGCTTCACCCTCCGCCGCGGCTTGAGTCTCGTGTGGATGAATTTCCTGTGGGTGGGTTTTTTCTGAAAGCAATCCGAGCACGCCCATCACGCCCGAGAAGATCAACGCCACCTGAACCCAAACGTCGAGGGCGCGCTGCTTCCACAACACGTTGGCAAGCAACACTTCGCCGTTTGCCGCTGGCTGACTCACCAATGGATATGCCATCCATCCAACGAGCAGCGCGGTAGCGGCAACCAACAGGAACGCCAACGGCTTGGGAATAATCGATGTTGGGTCATAGGTATCGTCGCCAATCACGCTCAGCGCATACACCAGCAAAACGGTGACCAGCCCCGCGCCGACGCTTAATTCGATCACTGCGACTTCATGCGCGCCAAGCATGTACAGCATCACACTCACCAATGCGCTAACACATGCCAGATACAACGCCGAAGGCAAAAGTTGCTTGGAAATCATGGCACGGTACGCGCAGAATCCTGCGACGAGGCTTAGAAACAAATAGTAGAAATTTTCGATCATATTAAGTCATCTCCATCCAGATAGTGAGCATATCGTCATCTCTATAATTCAATATGTGATTTTTTTCACAATAAAAAGAGCACATTCGTCCTGAATAGCTTGGCGCATAAAAGTAGAAACTACCGCAACAACTTGTAAAAATGTTGGGCAAGATG
The DNA here is from genome assembly GCA_016191955.1 of Chloroflexota bacterium. Lineage (GTDB taxonomy): Bacteria > Chloroflexota > Anaerolineae > Anaerolineales > Villigracilaceae > Villigracilis. The sequence goes on along the minus strand of JACPVC010000370.1, from coordinate 34,792 downwards.
CCATCTTGCCGGGCAATTTAGCAAATTGCCCTACATTCTCACCGTGTTTCGATACTAGGTTATGGAATATCCTGCGAGGTTGTGTAACTGACGACAGGTCCGTTCGGCGCTTCGGGAATATGGTCCCCTTCCACCCACACCTTACCGGTCGGACCGACTTCCTTTTTCCAAACCGGGACGATTTGCTTGAGCCGGTCAATACCATAGCGAGCCGCGTCGAAGACTCCCGTGTCACGATGCGACGACACGCAGGCGATCAATACAACCGGCGTGCAGGGATATAACCTGCCAATGCGCTGGACGATGGCGATCCCTGCGACGGTGTTCCAGCGCGCGCGGATTTCATCGGCGATTTCCTTCATCTTTGCTTCAGCCATTGGTTTGTAGGCTTCAAATTCGAGGTAGTCCGTTTCGTGCGCATTGTCACGGGTGGTGATGCCGCGCACCATTCCGGTGAACATGGCAACCGCGCCGTCGGAGGGCAACGCGATCCGTTTAAGTAAATCATTCAAGTCAAGTTTGTCTTCGGTGATTATGGTAATGGTTTGTATATTGCTCATCCAGACTCCAGAGGCTGCCGGAAACAACTCAAGGACAGCGAATTACGCCTTGTGCCCACAGACAGCCGCCACAGGCGAGGTCCATATTCCCCAGACAATCTTCCTGGTTATCTGTGGAAAGCTCGCAGCCGCTACAGAAAGTGCAGGGCGAGAAGTCGAAGCTTTGAATACGGTCGCGCAAGCCCGCATAATTTTTATCGTTCCAAATCTCAAGCAAATTCTTTTCAAGCACGTTGCCAAGAATATGCGCCCGCGCCCGGCGCAGGCGTTTTCCAAAGTAATCCTGATTGGTGTGCAAAAGCGGCAGGCATGGATGAACGCTTCCATCCCAGCGAATGGCAGTGCTGCCCTGCTCGATGAACGGACAGCTATCCACGGCACGGTTGCATTCATAGCCGGCTTGCTCAAAACGGTATTTGCGCGCGAAAATTTCCGCGAGCACGTCTTTTGTCTGTTCGTTCCAATCCATACGCGGCAGGTTGACGAGCGGAAGGGAAGTGCTCAAGCGTGTACCGGTGTTGAAGATCGTTCGTTTGTAAAGAGTCTCTTCGTGCAGTTCAGATGTATGCGCTAAAACGTTGCTGATCGAAAATTGTTTCGCGCCCAGGCTGATTCCCAGCCGCAGAACATCGGGCAATTCGGCAATATTGCTCTTCATGGCAACGAAGGCAATGCCGAGATTTGGCTTGGTGTTATCGATGTCGGTGGCTTTGTAACGGATTCGGCGCAAGGTCTTCAGGTTCTCGACCACCTTCGGAAGCGACGAACCCAGGCGTACTTCCGCGTAGCTTTCGGGCGAAGAGCCATCCAGCGAAACCCACAGCACATCCAACCCGGCACGGATGAATTCAAACGAGCGTTTCTCGGTAAGCAGCAGCCCATTGGTGATTAACTCGACGCGGCACCCCAACGCCTTGAAGCGCCTGACCCACTCGACCGTTTTATGATGAATGAGCGGCTCACCGTATCCGCCGAAGAAGATGGTCGGCAATGGCAACATCCCCTTCACGGTTTCAAAGATGCGCTCAAAGGTTGTGTTGCTCATCTTGCCAGGCGGTTCTCCCCACACGTTCCGCATACATGTCACACAATCCAGGTTGCAGAGATTGGTGACCTCAATGTATATCTTTGCCAGGTGTGAAACGGGCCGCAGCAAACGCAGCTCGTGATTACCTTCGTCCAGGTGGACTTCAACACCCGGCTTGATTCCAAATCGGGCGGCGATTTCAGGAGGAAATATCATGCGTCCATGTTCGTCGATGTGGGCTTTAATAAGGTGCTTCTGATTCATGGGTTCGTTATGCTATCCTCCGATTTGCGCCATGCGGCGGGATTCGGGATAATGTTGTAGGAATAATTCATGACCTTCAGGTTTGGAATCCACAGCATTTTGGAGCAACGGAAGGATCGGCTCGCCTGCGCGTAACGCATTGCGTACATTGATCTCACCATCCAGTAAAAGACAGGGTCTTAAACAACCGTCTGCGGTGAGGCGCAGGCGGTTGCAGTTCTGACAAAAATGTTCGCCAAGCGGCGAAATAAATCCAACCGTTCCCAACGCGCCGGGAATACGGAATGTGCGAGCAGGACCATTGCCCGTTGGAGCGGTTTCAGGCTGGAGACTGAAACTTGAAAGCCATTCCTGCATCTCGTGTACCGAGATATAGCGGTCCGACAGCACCGGGAAACCTTCACCCCAATTTTGAGCATTGCCCACCGGCATCAGTTCGATAAAACGCAAATGCCACGCGTTCTCGATGGTCATTAACGCGAGTTCAAGAATCTCGTCAGCGTTGAGCCCATTCACGACAACGGTATTCAGCTTGATGGGCGTAAGACCCGCCGCCTCCGCCGCCGCGATTCCGTTCCAGAGGTGTTGAATACTTCCACCGCGGGTGATCCGCATGAACTTGTCCTCATCCAGCGTATCGAGGCTGATATTCACACGCTTGAGTCCAGCGTCTGCCAATGGATGCGCCAGCCGTTCCAACAGCATCGCATTGGTCGTCAGGCTGACTTCTTCGATTCCAGAAATGGATGCAAGACGCGCCACGATCTCGACAATATCCGGGCGGACAAGCGGTTCGCCGCCGGTGAGACGCACACGCCTCACTCCGCCCTGCGCAGCGGCTTCAACAACCCGGGCAATTTCCTCCGCTGACAATTGATTCTCACGCGGCAGCCACTCGATGCCTTCTTCCGGCAGGCAGTAGACGCAACGAAGATTGCAGCGGTCGGTGACCGAAATGCGCAGATAAGTGATGGGACGCCCAAAACGATCGATGAGAGTCATTTAGCCTCCACCTACCGGCGGGAACATTCCCACCACGTCGCCGTCTTTGAGCTTCGATTGAATCTCTTCGATGATATTATTGATGAAGACGATATGCGCTTCTTCCATTGGAATATTCAGAACATCGATCAAATTCCGCACGTTTGAACCTTCGGGTAGTTCTATTTCAAACGCCTTCCCCACACGCGTGCCGTCTTTGAAGCGAACGAGGGTAGCGAAGAGCTTCACAGTCACGCGCATATTCATATCCTCTTATGCAATCTTGAACACGACATTCGCCGGGCTGGAAGAACTAAGGGTGCCAGACTCATCATACGGCATCAGCCCGAGCAGGATTTTGGTCTCACCGCGGCGCAGTTGGAGGCGCGCAAAACCCAGTTCCGATGAACCGGGAAAAGGCACATATTCTTCCGTATCCCAATTATGGAATGGGATTTCTCGCAAATAGAATGCCTGCAAGGCTCCAATGCCGGCTTTGCCTGAATATGCCCGCCAATTTTCCGGGTCGGGAATATCGTTCATAATGGTCCTGGGATCGACCGCTTCATACTCCGGCGGCAAAGGGATTCCATGACGGCTTACTCGAATTCCATGGATTCGAAACAGGAAACGTAAACTGGCAACGACCTTGGTTGCAAGGGGCTCGAAGGCTTCGCGCACTTCCTTTGGGTGTGTGACCATAAGATGCAGCACGCGGAAGTCGTGCATGAGAATACCCGTCCACAAACGGCGATTGTCTTTTTTCGGCAGGACGATCTCCGCTTCGAGACCAAGCGCGTCACCGAGTTTCCACGGAGCTGAGCCGATTTCCTTCGCGCCCATCATGCCTGCCAACATTCCGATGTGGCGATTCCACAACGGCTTGATCGGCTGGCGCTGCCAATTCCATTCGCCGCGCACCAGCAAATGGGCAGAGTCCGCTCCGAGGTCCGAGGTGAGCGGATCCAACGTCTCGGTGAACGCATCGGCATCCTGAACAGTTTGGTGACTCCACGAATCAGGATACGTCAGTTCGTATCCCCAGAGGATTTGTTTGAAGGTAGTGGACATTCAAGACCATAAAAAGGGGACAGTCATGGCGCCCTTGCGCCATGACTGTCCCCTTACTTTGATATTAGGCTGGCTGCCCGTCATGTACCCAGGCAAACACAGAGTCAAGTTGACTGTTCGTGATCGTCCACTTCACATTGTGAGGCGGAAGAGCTTCGTTGAGCATGAACTCTGGCGGGCGGTCATCCTCGGCGGTGAAACCGGCGCGCTCGTTGAAGAGGCGCTCCATCTTGAGGATTTCCTTGCCCAGCGGGACAACATCGGCACCGGTAACGTTCATGCCGGTCACACCCGCAACAGATTCAGCCATGCCCTCCCAGCCCTTGGCAATGTCGAGGATCGGGAAAGCGATGAAGAGGCAGTAGCCTGTGCTATCAATGAAAGCGGTCGCGGCTTGGAAGGTGAGCGATGCTTCAGCCTTGCCTTCATCGGAAAGTGGGTCCACTTTGCCGCTGACACCAAGGATTTCCGGGCAAATGGTGTAACCGGCAGTGTGGTCCGCGCCCATGGGAGTGGTGGCATACGTCACGCCGATGCCTTTGACCGCACGCGGCTCATAGGCGGGCATGGATTGGTGCTTGACGACCGGCACGCGGCTCACGCCGAACGCCTTGGCAGTAGCTTCCACGCCCTGTCCGAGAATACGACCAAGCGGCGTCCCCTTGCGAATTTCATCGAAGGTCTTCAGCGCGCCTTCCGCATCGCCAAATGGAAGCAGCCCGCCTTCCATCGCAACAGCAATGGCGTTACCCGCCTCAATCGTATCCACGCCGACATCGTTGCAGGCGCGATTCATCTGTGCTACAAATTCCAGGTTATCGATGCCGCAATTCGCACCCAGAGACCAAGTGCTTTCATATTCGATGCAGGAGGTTAGTGCTTTACCTTCAGCATCGGGGTAGATGTTGGAGCACTTGATAATACAGCCAGGGTGACAACCATGCCCCATCGTCCCCTCCCCGCCGCGTTTCTCGCAAACTTCGGCAATTGCCTCGCCGGAGATCTTGATGGCGCCTTCGAACTGACCTGCGCTGAAATTGCGAGTGGGCAAACCACCAGCCTCGTTCAGGATGTTGACAAGCACGGCGGTCCCGAAGGAGTTCAATGCGCCGCCCTTTTTCGTCAGACCGTGTTCCTGGATGGATTCAGTCAGTTTCTTGCGACCCTGTTTGAAAAGGTCCATGTTTTCGATGCCAACTCCAGGTCCACCCGCATCGACGATGACCATGGCTTTCACACCGCGCGCGCCCATCACAGCACCCATGCCGCCGCGCCCTGCATAGCGACCCGGTTTATTTTCGGGGTCGTTGACTGAAATGCCCGCGTTGGAAAGTTTCATCTCGCCGGCTTGACCAATGCCGATCACGGCGGTCTTGGGATATTTCTCCCACAGGATTTCGTCTACTTCGTACATGCCCTTCCCCACTAAATTAACAGCGTCTTCAAACTTGACGCCGTCTTTGCTGACCACCAGCGTATACCACTTCCCCTGCGCCGGTGTTCCTTCCACGATGATGGCGGCTAAGCCGAGTTTGGCGATCATTTGTCCGCTCAAACCACCGGCATTGGATTCCTTGATGCCGCCGGTAAGCGGGCTTTTGCCGCCAAACGAAGTGCGTCCACTGCTGGGGGCGGCGGGCGTGCCGGTCACCCATCCCGGCGCGATGACGAGTTTGTTGTTCGGTCCGAGAGGATGGCACAACGGATCCACTTCGTCGCAGGTTATAGCCGAGGTCAGACCACGGCCAGCCCAACGCGCCCATTTTTCCGGCATGCTTTCATAGGAGGCTTTCAACGTGCTCATGTTGATTCTCAAAATCTTTTTTGCCATTGCGATTACTCCTTTTTGTTGCGAACTGATTGATTGTTTTTTTTGATTGCCTTATTGTTTGGATGTCTAGTTATAGGAATGGTGCATGGCGTCGCGTCCTGCCAGCGCCTTCATCAGTCCATCGGACATTCGGATCCCGTCTCGATATTGGTAGGGCCACAAACGGTCAACCGAGAAAATCCCCACATGGTCCCCGTCGTTGAGAGGTTCGTTGGAACCGCTTTCCATTCCGGGAACCTCACAAAGCACAGCATTGATGAATAGGTATCCCCTCTCCTCCTTTGGAATGCCGATCTGAGCCAGCAATTCCATCTTGCCAGAATCCGGTTTTAGTTCGACATCAAGTTGGGCAACGTACCGCTTTCCGCCGAATCGCGCCAAGGAACCATACAAAAACACATGTATCATCATCGTTTTGTTTGTGCCATTTTTAACTAATAAATAGTATAGGGTAATCACGCAGCCAATGGTCTGGCTGAAAGCAGAGACTTCCCCCAAAACCACAGTTGAATTACCTGTACTTTAGGCCAGGTCAATTCAATCGAGAAAATTGATGCGAAAGGTACAAAATGAATCAAAACTTGCCGAGCTGCGCTCGGCAAGTTAGTGGAGCAAGATCATACAGATTGTTTAAATACTACCGGGTACTTTGCAGTCAATCGTTCACAGAGCCGGTTGATTCTCAGTCAGGTCTGTGATGGTCAGATACGCCATGGTTTGATTCAATAATTGGTAGACCACTTCGCCAAACGTGGTGGGACCCGTAATATTCCCAACGCGCTTCCCTTCCAATTCTGAATACAAATAATTCAATATGCAATTGCATGAAAAAGCAGGATGTTTGTCCAAATGCATCGGTGTCTTCTCGTTGAATTGTTGGGCATAATCCTTGAAAGGTTGGGCGTGTTTATAAGGAATTCCGGCAAAGACCGGCGCATAGAACCGCACCTTCTGGTTTTCCGTATCCACGCTTTGGAAACTCACATTGACCATCGAACCAAAGTAATCTGCCACAAGTGGAAGTCTTGTATCCAATTGTTGCTGCGTCACGTAGTCTACAAAATTGGTGCGCTTACCGTTGACATACGCTTCACGCGCGCTGAAGCCGTCCTGCCCGAATGTAATCGTGTCGCCGTTCCCCTGCTCGAAGATATTCAGGTAGCCTACTTCAGCAATGTGAGTTGAGGGCAATAGGCAATGCATGACCACCGCCCCATCTTCCAGCATATCCCGTGTCTGTCCGTTGAATATTTTAGGTGTGATCTTTCCCAGATTATCGAGGTGAACACCCGCGATCCAACCGATTAAAGGGCTATGCCCAAAGCCTGGATATTGTGGAGCACGCAAAGCGAATGCGAGGTGGGTTTTGGACGAACCCGGCATAATAATAATGCTAAAGCCCTTCCCGGTCATGTCGGTATAAATACTATCCAGTGTTGCCGCATCGTAGACTTTCACTGAAAAGTCAAGGACGCTATCCGGCAGTGTAGTGACATAGATTTTTTGCCGCGTAGTCAACCCGCCTTGTTCGGTCATAAAGTATGGGATTGACCCGCCAATCCAATTCCCCGCTGGCAGCGATTTGAGCAAGCTTTCATCCCCGGCAAGCAGCAACCTCTCGCCGTGAGCAATTTTGGCTTTGACCTCAAGAATGTCGTACATGTATCCCTGCACCGAGTCATTGCCGAAAATTTTGATCAGGTCATGCTGTACGGAAATCAGGTCCGCATTGCGGACGAAAATGTCGTGGAGGTCCTGTGCAGACCTCTCGATGGTATGCGACGACGGATCCCTATTCACCTGCAGAGACAAATATCGCAAAAGAAATTTCGTCGCCAGGAACTCAAATTGATATCGGACCTTGCCAGTGATGATATTGCTCCATATAGGGTGAGAAACTGGGGGCACATCCATCTTGACCTCTTTCCAGCCGGCGGTTTTTGGGTCTATCGTCTTCAGATCAATTATCGCGAAGGGGATGTCACTGTCAATTGACAAATGGCACTAAGACTGGGTGAATTTCGACCAGTTTTGTCCATAACGCAGGAAACAAGCCATTTGCCGCCAATGGGGAGCAGCCCCCAACCTTCGTATCGAACACACCGCCGATGAAATCACTGGGCTTTAATTTCGGCTCTCCTTTGAATCGGATGAGCTGATCAAACCTTCACGCATGGCAAACGAGACAGCCTCGGCGCGATTGGATACATTCAGTTTGTCGAGGATACTGCTGACGTGGAACTTGGCGGTGGAGATGCTGATTATGAGTTCACGTGCGATCTCCGCATTGCTCATGCCGCTCATAATGCAAGCCAACACTTCCCTCTCCCGCTCAGACAAATTATATTCAGAAAGATGGAGCGAGGATGGGCGCCGGCCCTTAAGCAGATCTTGAATCTCCGATGAAATCGTGGATTTGCCATCGCTCGCATCCCGGATAGCTTTAGCCAACTCGGTGGCAGAAATGCTTTTTAACAAAAAAGAAATGGCTCCCGCGTCCAGCATTTTTTGGATCATCTCCGGCTCGTAAAACGTGGTCAAGCCGATGACTCGCGTGTGCGGAAATTGGGAACAGATTTCCAGCGTGGCATGCACGCCATCCATCACCGGCATGACCATGTCCATCAGAATCACATCCGGTTTTTCACGGTGGCAGAGGCGCACTGCCTCCTCTCCGTTCGATGCTTCTCCCACCAGTTTTAAATCCTCGAACGCCAATAAGAAGAGACGCAGACCGCTGCGTACCATCACGTGGTCATCTGCAACAATGACGCGTATCTGTCTTTTTTTCATGGTTCTGCCTGCCTCATCGTAAAAATCTTAAACACCAGGTCACAATATACACGAGGGAGATAAGTTTTTCCCTTCATGTTTTCTGCCGTTTTCAAAAATAGATTCATCAACTCACCTTACGCAATTTTCCGTAGGGGCGACCTGTCTAGGTTTTTCAGATCGCATAACCTCAAAGGGAGGGTCGCCTATGGACAAGAAGTCTTTTCGCAAACAGGGCGACCCTCCCTTTGCACAACAAGGTTTCATTGGACTCTGACAGGTCGCCCCTACTGCGTAACATCAGTCATCAATGCTCCCCCGGGCCAGCGAAGCAACACCTCAGTGCCCTGACCCGGCTTGCTCCGCACCGATAACATGATCTGAGCGTTGGAAGCGCGTTCGCGCATAATTCCCAACCCCAAATGTTCGCTCATCACCGACTTGGGATCGAAGCCGCGGCCATTGTCTCGGATCGTCAACAAAACCGATCGCGAAAACGTCGATGGATTGGAATCTGCTTTCTTTCGTCTTCGTGCAGGCGAGCTTGGAACAGATTTGATGTCGATCTCAACCTGGTCTGCTTCGGAATGTTTCGCCACATTATTTAATGCTTCTTGAGCAATACGGTAAAACGACAACTTCACTTCGGTTGGCAGAACAGCCGTTCCCTCAACGTGAACGTTTACCCGAGCGCGAACGCGACCCGAAACGCCTTGAGCTAATTGTTTGAGCAGGTCCCCCAACGCAACATCCCCAAGACCGACCGGACGTAGTTCGAGAAGCAGCGTGCGCATCTCAGCCAGCGCACCCTTTGTTAATTTACGCAGGTCATCCAAGCCATGTTGCGCCTCATCCGGGTCGCGCGTCCAAATCGTCGGCAGGACCTCTGCGATTAGGCTGGCAGAGAAGATCGTTTGCGTAACCGAGTCGTGCAATTCCCGTGCAAGGCGATTTCGTTCCGCCGTCACAGCCTCCTCCTGGGCGTGTTCGCGCAGGCGTGCGTTCTCAATGGCGAGTGCAGTCTGGTCGCAAAACGATACTGCCAGATCAATATCGTCTTGAGTGAAAACACGCGGTTTGACATAATACAGATTCAGAGCGCCGATAATGTCCTGCCTGATAATGAGTGGCACAGATAATTCAGAACGAAAACGTTTGGAAAGGATTTTAAACAACCGCGTCATTTCCGGACCGAGAGGCTCGGTCAACCCATCCATAGCATGAGTGATATCTGTTATGGCAGCCGGCTTACCCTGGTTCACGGCCTGCCCCGTCGGTCCCTCTCCCAAAATGACCGTGGAATACTTCAGGTATTCACGGCTCAACCCATGCGACGACTGAATCTTCAGCAAATTGGTTTCGGGCTGCAACCGATAGATTGCGACCGCGTCCGCTTCAAGCAGGCGGCAGGAGTACAAAGTAATGTAATCCAGGATCGCATCCAATGGCTTGTTGGAATTCAAGACTGCAAGAATCCCGCGCAGACCCTCCGCAATATCGCGGCGGCGTTCGCGTTCCTGTGATTGCTCGTCTATGGTATCAGTCCTCATGGATAAACTCATCCGTTCCGTCAAATTGTACTTCCCAACGGCTTTAATACGTCAATACCTTTCATCATCATTTTGGGTGAAAAACATCCAGTTTCTGGAAGAGCCAGGAGCGCCCCTGTCAAACTCGCAATCGGGTCAGATCCACTTAATCGGACATTTTGAGGGATTCTTCAAACAATTATCCGGTTCAAACCAGAAGATTATCACTGTGCAAGCTGGCGAAAATTGTGAATACTGGAAACTCGAATGAACTATCACGAAGAAGTAAGCCAGAATGCATGAACTGTCCATTGCCGAATCGATTCTGAATATCGCCCTGTGCCACGCTGAAAAGGTCAGCGCGACCCGCATCAGCGACATCCATCTGGTCATCGGCAAACTCTCCTATGTCATGGACGATTCGGTCCAGTTTTATTGGGACACAATCGCCAAAGACACGATTGCCGAAGGCGCGCGCTTGCATTTCAAACGCGTACCCGCTGAGCTTCTTTGCCTCGATTGTAGTCAGCATTACGCGCCCGATGGAGAAACACTCGCTTGCCCAAATTGCCAGAGCACACGCGTGAAAGTTGTCGCAGGGGAAGAGTTTCGCATCGAGTCGATTGATGTTGAAACCCCAAGCTCTCCATCCCCGCTCCCTTTGGGAGTGGAAGGCTAAAAGAGACGGAGAAATAATATGCCATTAAACGTTCCCATCGTGGAAAATATTCTGAGCGCCAACGACCGCCTCGCTGAGGAGAATCACAGCCGCATTGAAGCTGCGGGTGTGTTCTCCATCAACCTGATGGCTTCACCTGGCGCAGGCAAAACCTCCCTTATCGAAAAAACCCTGCCGCGCCTCACGGATAAATTTCGCGTCGCGGTCGTGGACGGCGACATCGCCACCTCGCTCGATGCCGACCGCGCCGCCGCGGCTGGCGCGCAAGCCTCAATTCAAATAAACACGGGCGGCGAATGTCATCTCGACGCGGTCATGCTGCATGGCGCGCTCAATCAACTTGATCTCAAGCAGTTCGACCTGCTCATCGTCGAGAACGTCGGCAATTTGGTGTGTCCTGCCGATTTCCGCCTCGGCACACATAAATCCGTGCTGATCGCATCCATCCCTGAGGGCGACGACAAACCATATAAATATCCCGGCATGTATCGCGGAGTGGATGCGCTGGTCATCAACAAGATTGATCTTCTGCCATACATCCCATTCAAGATGGATTTCTTTCAGCGCGGCGTCGAAGCCCTCAACCAGGGCGTGATCACATTCCCGGTTTCGTGCAGCACGGGCGAAGGACTCGACGCATGGATTGACTGGCTAATTCAAAATATAAAGCGTTGATATGTAGCAGTCGAATCAAAATTGCTTCGGGGGTATAAATTTGGACTTTCATCCGCAAAGCGGGTATTGTCGCATTCAACTTTCTCCCAATGTTCAGCAGATTATAGAATCACTTCCAATGATTCGCGCACGGCGTGTAATCCCTGCTCACCCATTTGACAGTTTTGCGCCCGCACAGCCTACCCGTGATAGGAACTCGGGGTGAGCTGCTCCCGCCCATCTGGAGGGGGTGAGGCGTTAGTTCTTAAATTCCCTCTTGACTCTGGGTAATAAAGTGGGTATTATGTTATCGATAACATGTTATCGATAACATAATGGAACAAAGGTACCCATTTTGACTCAACCAGAGCGAAAGAAACGTATCACCATTAAAGATGTAGCACATGCGGCTGGAGTATCCACCCAGACGGTTTCGCGTGTAATGAATAAGTTTGCCTACGTCTCTGATGAGACACGTCAGAGGGTGGAAGTGGTTGTAGAGCAATTGGGATACCGTCCCAGTACCCTTGCCCGAAGTTTGATCCAACAGCGGAGTTTCACCATAGGGGTGGTCACATTCGGGCTGAAATACATTGGTCCCTCCCGCACACTGAACGGCATCGCCGACATGGCAGACGAACTTGGCTACATGCTCTTGATGAAAGAGTTGGTCGATTTGGACACCGAGTCTATCGAAGAAGTGATCGAGTCCCTCCTCGCCCGCCAGGTGGATGGGATCCTGTGGGCGGTGCCGGAAATTGGCGACAACCGCAACTGGTTGACCGACCGCCTCGCCTCCATTCCCGTGCCGGTCCTGTTCCTCACCATGGAGCCTCGTGCCAACGTCCCAAGCATAGCCACCGACAACTACTCAGGCGCAGTCATGGCCACCCAGCATCTATTGGAATGCGGGTATAAGAACATCGGTCATATCTCCGGTCCAATGGACTGGTGGGAAGCCAAGGAACGCAAACGCGGCTGGAGCGATACCCTGATCAAAGCCGGGCTGGACGCCTCAGAAAATCGCTGCGCCGAGGGGAACTGGTCTTCCGCGAGCGGCGAACAGGCATTCCTTCAACTTTTGCAAACCTTCCCCACTCTCGATGCAGTCTTCGTCGCCAACGACCAAATGGCGTTGAGTGTCCTGCGTGAAGCACACCGCAGGAAGATCAAGGTCCCAGAACAGTTGGCTGTAGCCGGGTTCGATGGGATTCCCGAATCGGCTTATTTCTATCCCTCCCTCACAACAGTTTTTCAAAACCCACAAATGCTAGGCGAACAGTCCATTCAATATATTGTGGAGATGATCCAGGCGCGGCAGGAGAATCGTTCCTTCATTACTCAATCACGGTTCATTCAACCAAATTTGACCGTCCGTGAAAGCACAAGCCTGGTCTGACCTTTCCTTCCGTCTTTTGGGCTTGATTTAAACGGTCCAAGCACAAAGCAGCGGAACTGGAAGGAGGTGATAGGCAGGCACGACAATTTATCTTGAGCATAAAGGAAATGCATGCCAGCAGTTGGCGTCTGGGATGCATCCTTCCAGGCAGGAGCACGTCATGCTGAAAACCCATAACTCTGCCAAACTTTAGTTTTACGCCAGCTATAAAACAATTCCACCAAGGAGAAAAAAATGTCCAAGAAATTGCTTTACAACCTGTTGGCAGTTCTCGTGTTGGTCAGCCTCGTGCTGGCTGGCTGTGCCCCCGCTTCAGGCGGTGACACTGCTGAAAGCGCAACGGATGCCGCCGAGACCAAAATTGTCGGCATCTCCATGCCCACCAAGACCTCCACCCGCTGGATCTCTGATGGCGAGAGCATGGTCAAGGAATTCGAAGCCATGGGCTACGAAACCGACCTCCAGTTCGCCGATGATGACATCCCGAACCAGCTCGCCCAGATCGAGAACATGATCACCAAAGGCGCGGACGTGCTCGTGATCGCCGCCATCGATGGCAGCACCCTCACCGACACGCTCTCCAAGGCGAAGGAAGCCGGTGTGCTCGTGATCGCCTATGACCGCCTCCTCGTCAATACCGAAAACGTTGACTACTACGCCACCTTCGACAACTTCGGAGTAGGTGTGATTATGGGCTCGCAGATCGAAGAAGGACTCGACCTGAAAAATGCAGCCGGTCCCTTCAATGTTGAACTGTTCGGCGGTTCCCCCGACGACACCAACGCCTTCTACTTCTATGATGGCGCCATGTCGGTCCTCCAGCCCTACATCGACAGCGGCAAACTTGTCGTTCAGTCCGGCCAGACCGGTATGGACAAGGTTTCCACTCTGCGCTGGGACGGCATCGTTGCCCAGTCTCGCATGGAAAACCTCCTGAGCGCCTTCTACACCGACAAGCGCGTGGACGCCGTCCTCTCCCCGTATGATGGCCTTTCCATCGGTATCATCTCCGCTCTTAAGAGTGTTGGGTACGGCACCGCCGACCAGTCCATGCCAGTCATCACCGGTCAGGATGCTGAGATCGCCTCCGTCAAAGCCATCATCGCCGGCGAACAGACCTACACCGTGTTCAAGGACACCCGCGAACTCGCCAAGCAGACCGCCGCCATGGTGGACGCTGCATTGAAGGGAGTGGAAGTTCCGATCAACAACACCGAAACCTACGATAACGGTGTCAAGATCGTTCCCTCCTACCTGCTGACCCCCTTCAGCGTAGATGCCACCAACTACGAGAAGTACCTGGTTGAAAGCGGCTACTACACCGCCGACCAACTGAAGTAATATGCAAGACCGGGTTGTGGATGGGTTTGCGCCCATCCACAACCCTTCTTTTTTCGATTGCCTTCATTGATCGAACTTGTCACAAGATTGACCCGCCGTCTCGAATATATGAGACTGGGGGGTAAAATAGCACGAAACCTAGTATCGTTTACACATCCAACCAAGGACAAGAAATCATGTCTGATGTCATTTTGGAAATGCGCAACATCACCAAAACTTTCCCAGGTGTAAAGGCGCTCGACAACGTCAGCTTTAGCGTACAACAAGGTGAGATCCATGCCCTGGTCGGGGAAAATGGTGCGGGGAAATCCACCTTGATGAAAGTATTGAGCGGTGTCTATCCACACGGCTCCTATGACGGGGACATTTTTTTCGTGGGGAAAGAATGCATCTTTCGCGACATTACAGATTCAGAAAAAGAAGGTCTTGTCATCATTCACCAGGAACTGGCGCTCATCCCGTTCCTTTCCATTACCGAAAACCTATTCCTTGGCAACGAGCAGGCGCGTAACGGCATCATCGATTGGAACGAGTCTATTTCAAAGACCAAGGAATTGCTAAATAAAGTGGGGCTGCACGAATCTCCCAACACCCTAATCACAGACCTGGGCGTGGGCAAACAGCAACTGGTCGAGATTGCCAAGGCGCTTGCAAAGGAAGTCAAGCTGCTCATCCTCGATGAGCCAACTGCCTCCTTGAGCGAAAGCGACAGCGAAAAGCTGCTTCAACTTTTGCTTCAATTCAAAGAACATGGCATCTCATCCATTTTGATCTCTCACAAACTCAACGAAGTCTCCAAAGTGGCGGACTCGATCACGATCCTGCGCGACGGCGCCACGGTCGAGACCATCGACTGCCACAAGGATGTAATCACTGAAGATCGAATTATCCGCGGCATGGTGGGACGCGACATTACCCACCGTTTCCCGCCGCGTGAATCCAATATTGGCGAAGTGATCTTTGAAGTGCGCAACTGGAACGTGGACCACCCGCTTCATAAGGGTCGTAAGGTTAGCAGCAACATCAACCTGACCGTGCGCGCCGGAGAAGTGGTGGGGTTGGCAGGTCTGATTGGCGCGGGGCGCACCGAGCTTGCCATGAGTATTTTTGGTCGGGCATACGGCACGAACATCACCGGCAAGGTTTTTAAGCGCGGCAAAGAAATCGACGTCAGCACAATCGACAGAGCGATTACCAACGGCATTGCCTATGCCACGGAAGACCGCAAAGCGTATGGACTGGTATTGATCGAAGAGATCAAAAATAACATCACCCTGACCAATCTTGACAAGATCGCCGATATGCGCCTGGTGGTCAACGAGCCCAAGGAGATCAGCGTCACCTCCACATATCGCGACAGTCTAAACATTAAATGTTCCAGCATTCTGCAGTTGGCGCTCAATCTCTCCGGCGGCAACCAGCAAAAAGTAGTGCTGAGCAAATGGCTGTTCGCAGACCCGGATATCCTCATTCTCGACGAACCCACCCGCGGCATCGATGTGGGCGCGAAGTACGAGATTTACACCATCATCAATCGTCTGGCAGCCGAGGGCAGGGGTATCATTCTCATCTCGTCTGAACTGCCTGAAATTTTGGGGGTGTGCGACCGCATTTACACGATGAGCGAGGGAAGAATCGTCGGTGAAGTTCCTGCAAGGGAGGCGTCACAGGAAACCATTATGAAATTCATCATGTCTCAAAAAGAGGTTATGGCACAATGAAAACTCTGGTAACTCTTTTCAGGAGCAATGTCCGTGAATACGGCATGTTGATTGCATTGATCGTCATCATGCTGTTCTTCCAGTATCAAACTGAAGGCATTCTTTTGAAACCGATCAACATCACCAACCTGGTCCTGCAAAACAGCTACATTATCGTGATGGCAATGGGCATGCTGCTCATCATCGTAGCCGGCTGGATCGACCTTTCCGTAGGTTCGGTCGCGGCATTCATCGGCGCAATAGCCGCGGTGTTGATGGTGAAATTGGATGTTCACTGGGCGTTGACAATGTTGATCTGTCTATTTATCGGCGGGCTGGTCGGCGTCTGGCAGGGATATTGGGTAGCGTATATCAAAATCCCCGCGTTCATCGTTACGCTGGCGGGCATGTTGATCTTCCGCGGTCTAACCCTGCTCATCCTACAGGGCGAGGCGGTCGGTCCTTTCCCGATGGAATTCCAACGTCTCAGCACGGGCTTTATTCCAGACTTCTTCCATAACGAAGGTTTCCACATCACAACGGTTTTGATCGGCGTCGTGCTTTCGGTTGTTCTGGCGGTGTTGGATTGGCGTGGTAGAAAAAATCAGCAGAAGTATGGTTTTGAAGTCACTCCCTTCTATTTCTTTGTGCTCAAGAACGTCTTCATCATCGCCGCAGTGATGTGGCTATGTTACCTGATGGCATCCTACAAAGGTTTGCCGAACGTGCTTGTCATCCTCTTCATTCTGATCGCAGGGTATGCGTTTGTAACCAGCCAAACCGTGATCGGACGGCGCATCTATGCAATGGGCGGTAACGAAAAAGCGTCTCGTCTCTCCGGTGTGAACACCCCGCGCCTGCTGTTCGGCACCTTCGTCAACATGGGCGTGCTCGCCGCATTGGCAGGCATGATCGTGACGGCACGTTTGAACACCGCAACCCCCAAAACAGGTGTCGGCTTCGAACTGGATGTGATCGCGGCGTGCTTTATCGGCGGCGCATCCGCGAGCGGCGGTGTCGGCAAGGTTATCGGCGCAGTGGTCGGAGCGTTCCTCATCGGTGTGATGAACAACGGCATGTCCATCCTCGGTATCGGTATCGACTGGCAGCAAGCCATTAAGGGTTTCGTCCTTTTGCTCGCCGTCTTCTTCGACGTATACAACAAGAACAAGAGTGTGTAATCGGCGATCATTACAGCTTGGTATCCGGCGAAACGAACCAACAGACTTTTAGATTTCCAAACTACCCAATATCAGGTCGATATAAAGCGAATTAAGTTATCGTTTTGGTTTTGTTTGCAAAATTCGGGCAAAAGAACCCGGTAAAGGATCAGACTATGGAAGAAATCCTGAAGAATTTACTCGAGGAAGAACAGGAACTTCAGTTCACCCGCTTCAATGAGACCACTGCCTGGCAGCTCGGAACTCAGATGGTGGAACATGCCATGCGCGAGAATCTCCCCGTCACCATCGACATTCGGCGCGGCGAACATCAACTCTTTCATTACAGTATGCCGGGCACCTCGTTGGATAACGATGAATGGGTCAAACGCAAAGTGCGGTTGGTGAATCGCTTCGGGCATAGCTCGTTTTACATGGGGCAAATGCTTAAGCACAAAGGCAAACGCATCGAAGAAAGTTATCTGATCTCTGAAAGTGAATATGCGGCGCACGGCGGCTGTTTTCCCATCATCATCAAAGAGACAGGCATGATCGGTACCGTCACGGTCTCGGGGCTTCCGCAGGAGGAAGACCACCGCTTCGTCGTGCAATCCATTCGCGAGTTTCTCGCCAAGGAGAAATAAGATGTCATTGAATCCAGTGATAGATATGTTGGGTCGCAGACTGCGCCTCGCCGTCATCGGCGGTGGGACGGGGTCATTCATCGGCGCGATGCACAGGCAGTCGGCACGGCGCGATGACCGTTATCAGATAGTAACAGGCATCTTTTCGTCGGACCAAGCCAAATCGAAGAAAGATGCGGAAGAGCTTGGCATCGAGTCAGACCGTATCTATGCCAACGTCAAAGAATTACTCGACGGCGAAGCATCCAGAAAAGACGGCATCGACACGGTTGCCATCATGACTCCGAACGACAGTCATTTTGATTATTCGATGTGGGCGCTCGAACGCGGCATCGACGTGATCTGCGATAAGCCCATGACCAACACACTTGAAGAAGCCGAAGCTCTGCACAAGAAAATCCAAGAGACGGGCTTGGTGTTTTGTCTCACGCACAACTATACCGGTTACCCGATGGTGCGACAGGCGAAGGCGATGGTGATGGATGGGCAACTCGGCACGATTCGACTCGTGCAAGTCGAGTATGTGCAGGGTGGCAAGGCGGACGAAGAAAAAACATTCACACCCGATAACTGGAAGTTTGACCCGGTGCGCGGCGGAGCTTCGCGCGTGATGGGCGACATCGGCACGCACGCGCATAACCTGACAAGATTTATTACCGGATTGGAAGTGGACGAAGTCTCTGCCGAAATTGGAGCCATCGTGCCCAAACGCATCATTCATGACTTTGGCGGGGCGCTGCTCCGATTCAATAACGGCGCTCGCGGCAGTTTCTGGGTGACGCAAGCCGCGGCAGGTGTGGAGAATTGCCTGCACATTCGCGTGAGCGGAACCAAAGGCACGCTCGAATGGATGCAGGAATTCCCGCAGGCGTTGACGTTCAAACCGCTGAAAGGACCTTCTGAGAATCGTACCCCGAACGGACCCGGCACATTGCCCTTATCCGCCCGCTGTACGCGACTCGTTGCGGGTCATCCTGAAGGCTTCCCTGATGGCTTTGCAAATATTTATTCCGATGCCGCCGAAGCCATCGCCGCGCGTCGCGCAGGCAAACAAGCAGACCTGCTCGCGCTATACTTCCCCAACTCCTTCGATGGTTTGATGGGCGTGCGCTTTGTGGATAGCGTCATTGTATCCAGTGATGCGAATGGGCAGTGGACAAAGTGTTAATTTCACCACTGAGCACACAGAGAGCACGGAGAAA
The DNA here is from genome assembly GCA_016191955.1 of Chloroflexota bacterium. GTDB lineage: Bacteria > Chloroflexota > Anaerolineae > Anaerolineales > Villigracilaceae > Villigracilis. The sequence goes on along the minus strand of JACPVC010000370.1, from coordinate 15,978 downwards.
TTCTTTTAAAAATCTCTGTGAACTCCGTGCTCTCTGTGGTGAAAAAAGGATGCGCGATGTCTAACATCATCCTCGTCACTGGCGCAACGGGCAAGGTGGGGCAAACTTTCATTAATCGCCTATTGAACGATTCACGTTTCAATTCATTCACTGTTCGCGCCTTGTGCCATAACCGCGAACTTCCTCCCCACCCACGCATTCAAAACATTCACGGCTCCATCGAACATCGCGACCTTGTCGAAAAAGCGATGGACGGCGTGACGCATGTTCTGCATCTGGCAACCGTCAAAGAAACGCCAGAGCAAATTATGGATGTGGCGGTCAAAGGCTTGTTCTGGCTGCTCGAAGCCTGTCGCACCAGTTCCACATTCAAGCAGTTCATCATGGTCGGCGGCGATGCAGGCGTGGGGCATTTCGTTTATCCGCATCCGATCCCCGTCACTGAAACTCAAAAACATTCCGCGTATCAAGGCTGTTACGCGCTTTCCAAAGTTCTCGAAGAAGTGATGCTCGAGCAGTACTACATCCAATATGATTTCAACGGCTGCTGCCTGCGCGCGCCGTGGATTATGGAAAAAGATGATTTCAAATATCAACTCTCGTTCGGTGAGGATGTCTTCGGCGGTCCGCGCTGGCGTGATTTTGTGGATGAGAAAACTGCGGATGAATATGTGCGGACGCAGACCATCCCGATCATGCTTAATCTGGAAGCTGTTCCCGTCAAACGAAACTTTGTCCACGTTGACGATTTGGTCAGCGCGATCCTGGCAGTCATTGATCATCCTAAAGCGCGCCAGCAATTATTCAACATCTGCATGGACGAACCCGTGGACTACGGCGAGATGGGCAAGTATTTGAATTCAACTCGCGGCTTCCCCACCGTGGAGATCAAGACCGAATTTCACTCCACCTGGCTGGATAACACGAAAGCGAAGTTTTTACTCGGCTGGCGTCCTGAGTATGACTTGAAAAAGATGATTGACACGGCGTTTGACTACGTACGCGCAAAGGATGACCCGCGCAAGATTTGGTATCCGGGATAACCGTACCGCGACATTCATGTCGCGAATGCTCAAAATGACAGGAGATAAACATGACTGACATCCAAAAAGCGATTGAAAGCGGCAAGACCGCCCTTGGTATCGAACTCGGTTCGACCCGCATCAAAGCCGTGCTGATCGGTGAAGACCATGCGCCGCTCGCCTCTGGCAGCCATGAATGGGAGAACCAATACGAAAACGGCGTCTGGACGTACAGCCTCGAAGCGGTCTGGAATGGTTTGCAGGATAGTTATCGCAATCTTAGCAAAGACGTTTCGGAAAAATACGGCGTGACGCTCAAGACCATCGGCGCGATCGGCTTCAGCGCCATGATGCATGGCTACATGGCATTCGACAAGGATGGCAAACAACTTGTCCCCTTCCGCACCTGGCGCAACACCATCACTGGGCAGGCAGCAGAAAAACTTACGAACTTGTTTCAATTCAACATCCCCCAACGTTGGAGCATTGCCCATTTGTATCAGGCAATTTTGAACAAAGAGCCGCATGTCAAAGACATCAGCCATCTGACGACATTGGCGGGCTATGTCCATTGGAAGTTGACGGGTCAAAAGGTGTTGGGCGTGGGCGAAGCCTCGGGTATGTTCCCCATCGATAGCAAGGAGAATGGTTTCGACGAACAAATGATTGGGCAATTCAACGAACTGCTCAAAGCAGAAAAGATTTCATGGACATTACAAGACATCCTGCCGAGAGTCCTCCTTGCCGGAGATGCCGCAGGAACGCTCACAGGTGAGGGCGCAAAACTGCTCGACCCCAGCGGACAACTACAAGCGGGCATTCCGCTCTGTCCGCCTGAGGGAGATGCAGGCACGGGCATGGTGGCAACCAACAGCGTCGCAGTCCGAACCGGGAACGTCTCAGCGGGCACATCCGTCTTTGCCATGATCGTCCTCGAAAAGGCGCTGTCAAAACTTTATCCCGAAATTGACATGGTGACCACACCCACCGGCAAACCGGTTGCCATGGTACACAGCAATAACTGCACATCCGACTTGAACGCGTGGGTGGATGTTTTTCAGGAATTCACACAGGTGCTCGGCATGGACGTGAGCGAATCCAAGCTGTATGAAACGCTGTATCAAAAAGCGCTGACCGGTGATGCAGATGGCGGCGGGTTGTTGGCGTACAACTATGTCTCCGGCGAACATATCACCCACCTCGAAGAAGGACGTCCGTTGTTCGTCCGCACACCGGAGAGCCACTTCAATTTGGCGAACTTCATGCGCGTGCATTTATTTTCATCACTCGGCGCGTTGAAGATCGGCATGGACATTCTGTTCGAGCAGGAAAAAGTAAAGCTCGACCAGTTGCTCGGTCACGGTGGGTTTTTCAAGACCAAGGAAGTGGGGCAAAGAATGATGGCGGCGGCGATGAACGTCCCCGTTTCTGTGATGGAAACAGCGGGTGAAGGCGGCGCATGGGGCATTGCTTTGCTCGCCTCTTATAGGCTTCGCAAAGGAGCAAGTGAACCCTTGGAAGCCTATCTCTCTGGCAAGGTGTTTGCCGGAGAAAAAGGCTCCACGATCTCGCCCGATAAAAACGATGTGAATGGTTTCACGGCATTCATGGCACGCTACAAAAATGGTCTCACCATCGAGCGGGCGGCTGTGGAAGGGTTAAAGTAGGTCACGCTTTTAGCGTGACTGTCACGTTACAAACGCGACCTACGAATTGGAGAAATTATGTTGAAGAAATTGAAGGAGCAAGTATTTCAAGCAAATCTACTCCTGCCCAAACATGGCTTGGTCACATTTACTTGGGGCAATGTCTCCGGTATTGACCGCGAGAAGGGATTGATCGTGATCAAACCTTCTGGCGTTGCTTACGAGACAATGAAATCCAAAGACATGGTGGTAGTGGAGTTGGAAACAAGTAAGGTCGTGGAAGGCGAACTCAAACCTTCCTCCGATACGCCCACACATCTTGAGCTGTATAAAGCCTTTCCCAATATTGGCGGCATCGTCCACACCCACAGCCGTTGGGCGACGAGTTTTGCGCAGGCAGGTCGTGGCATTGCGGCGCTCGGTACTACGCAAGGCGATTATTTCTATGGCGAGATTCCCTGCACAAGAAAAATGACTGTTGAAGGGATTCAAGCCGAGTACGAGAAAGAGACGGGGCTTGTCATCATCGAAACCTTCAAAGATAAAAATCCCGATGCGATTCCTGGTGCGCTGGTCTACAGTCACGGTCCATTTGCTTGGGGTAAAGACGCAATGGATGCCGTCCACAACGCGGTGGTGATGGAAGAAGTTGCGTTCATGAACCTGCATACCATGATGCTCAATCCGGGCATTCAACCCATGCAGCAGGAATTGTTGGATAAGCATTATTTGAGAAAACACGGCGCAAACGCTTATTACGGACAAAAGTAATCATCCGTCATTGCGAGGAGGGCGGCAGCCCGAAGAAGTAATCTCATGACAATGTTGGAGATTGCTTCGTCGCAACGAACGCTCCTCGCAATGACGTGGAAAATATATAAGGAGATGCAATCATGATCGATCTGAAAGGATATGAAATTTGGTTCGTGACCGGCAGCCAGCATTTGTATGGTCCCAAGACTCTTGAGCAAGTCGCTGAACATTCGCGCGAGATCGCGGCAGCATTGGGAGCATCGAAGCACATGCCGGTGAAGATGGTCTTCAAACCCGTGCTTACTACACCAGATGCCATCCGCGAATTATGTTTGGAGGCGAATTCATCCAGGAACTGCATCGGTCTGATCGCATGGATGCATACCTTCTCCCCCGCCAAGATGTGGATCGCGGGCTTGACCCTGCTCAAGAAACCGTTCGCGCATTTGCACACGCAATACAACCGCGAAATTCCGTGGGGTGAAATCGACATGGATTTCATGAATCTCAACCAAGCCGCGCACGGTGACCGTGAATTCGGTTTCATCGGCAGCCGCTTGCGCATCGAACGCAAGGTGGTCGTCGGTCACTGGCAGGACGACAGCACCCAAGCCGAACTTGGCGTGTGGGCGCGCGCTGCATCCGCATGGACAGATTGGCAAGGCGCGAAGATCGCCCGCTTCGGCGACAACATGCGTGACGTGGCTGTGACGGAGGGGGATAAGGTCGAAGCACAAATTCAACTCGGTTATTCAGTGTATGGCTATGGCGTGGGCGATTTGGTCAAGTACGTCAACCAAGCCAGTGATGCAGACGTGGACAAACTGGTCAAGACCTACATCGATGAATATGAAGTCGTCGGTGACCTCAAACCTGGCGGCGCAAAGCATGCGTCCCTGCGGGATGGCGCGCGCATCGAGATCGGTTTGCGCAACTTCCTGACGGCGGGCAGCTTCAAAGCCTTCACCACCACATTCGAAGACCTACATGGGCTAAACCAGTTGCCCGGTCTGGCTGTGCAGCGTTTAATGCGCGACGGCTACGGCTTTGGCGCGGAAGGTGACTGGAAAACATCCGCGTTAGTGCGTGCCATGAAGGTCATGAACCACGGCATGTCGGGCGGCGTCAGTTTTATGGAAGACTACACCTATCACATGCATGCTCAGGGCGATAAAGTACTCGGCGCTCACATGCTCGAAATTTGTGAAACCATTTCGACGGGCAAGCCCAAGCTGGAAATTCATCCGCTCGGCATCGGCGGCAAAGCGGACCCCGTCCGCCTCGTGTTCGACGCTCAAACGGGTCCTGCCATCGGAGCCTCGATCATCCACATGGGCGGGCGCTTCCGCATGGTCGCCAACGTCGTGGATGTGGTCCCGACCGATGCGCCACTGCCCAAATTGCCCGTTGCGCGCGCATTGTGGATTCCGCGCCCGAACCTCAAAGTAGCAGGCGCGGCATGGATTTACGCCGGTGGAGCGCATCACACCAGTTTCAGTTACTCGGTCACTGCCGAACATTTGCAGGATTTTGCCGATATGGCAGGCATCGAATTTCTGGTCATCGATGAAAACACCCGCGTGCAGGAATTCCGCGAGAAATTACGCTGGAACGACCTGTACTATCACTTGAATAAAGGTTTGTAAGCGGCAGTAATTCATTGACTGATGTTATGCAGTAGGGGCGACCCGTCAAAATTAGCAGGAAACTATGTTGCGCAAAGGGAGGGTCGCCCTTTTCCCTGAAAGCCTTCTTGTCCAAGGGCGACCCTCCCTTTAAGGTTTTGCAGCTTGAAAAACCCGGACAGGTCGCCCCTACTATAAATCGCGTAAGGTGAGTTATTCATATACTTTTGAATGGCATCCTCACTATTAAAGTTGGTTGAGAGGCAAAATGATCTACGAAGAAATCACCGGCATCCATAAACCAGTTGCCCGCATCATTCAAGGTACGACCATGATCGGCAGCGATCTGAATGATGCGGAGAGTTTTGCCCTGCTGGATCAGGTCTATGAACTTGGCGGTAACACGCTCGACACAGCGCATGTCTATGGCGGCGGCAAAAGCGAGCGTGTGATCGGACAGTGGCTCCAAGCTCGTGGACTCCGTGACAAAATGGTCATCATCACGAAAGGCGGAGCCCACTCCGAAGACCGTCGCAGGATGACACCTTTTGACATCACCTCGGACCTGTTCGATTCGTTGGCACGCCTCAAAACAGATTACATTGACCTGTACCTGCTTCATCGCGATGACCCGGATGTGTCCGTTGAACCCATCATCAACGTATTGAATGAACACCAGCAAGCAGGTCGCATCCATGCCTTTGGAACCTCGAACTGGTCGCATCAACGAATGGAAGCCGCTTCAGCATACGCACAGACAAACGGATTGGCATCCTTCGTTGCCAGCAGCCCACAGTACAGCCTGGCAGAGTCACATGCGGAGCCGTGGCCGCTCTGCATCAGCATCAGCGGCGTCAACGGGGTCGAAGCGCGAAAGTGGTATGAGAAAACACAAATGCCTTTGCTGGCATGGTCGCCGCTGGCAAGTGGCTTCTTTTCCGGGCGTTTTCAACGAGACAACCTTCATGCTTTTGGCGAACGGGAGTGGGACGAAGTCGTGGTGCGCACGTATGCAAAAGAAACAAATTTTCAACGCCTCGACCGCGCAGCCATTCTCGCCAGCGAAAAGGGAGTCACCCCCGCGCATATTGCCCTGGCATATGTAATAAATCAACCTATGAATATGTTTTCAGTGGTGGGTCCGCATAGCGCCGGTAAGTTTGCGGCAAACATCGAGGCGGCAAATATCAGGCTGACCCCGCAGGAGATGGACTGGCTCGACTTGAAGATCGACAACCGATAAAAAACACTTTTTCAACATGGAGTGCATCATGCAATATCGCGAACTTGGACGTACAGGCTGGAAGGTTTCGACAGTTTCTTTTGGGGCATGGGCAATCGGCGGCTCATGGGGTAATGTAGATGATAAAAATTCGCTGGCTGCCCTGCATCGTTCGATTGATCTCGGCGTGAATTTCATCGATACAGCCGATGTCTATGGCGATGGGCGCTCGGAGCGCTTGGTGGCGCAGCTTCGCAAAGAGCGCAGCGAAACCATCTATGTGGGAACCAAGGCGGGACGTCGACTCGACCCGCATGTAGCGAATGGATACAACCGCACCAATCTCACCGCCTTTGTCGAGCGCAGTTTGAAAAATTTGAATACTGAAGCTATCGACCTATTGCAGCTCCACTGCCCGCCCACCGAAGTCTTTTATATGCCCGAAACCTTCGGTGTGTTGGATGATCTCGTCCATGCAGGTAAACTGCGTTATTACGGCGTCAGCGTGGAAAAAGTGGAAGAAGCGCTCAAGGCAATGGAATATCCCAACGTGCAAACTGTGCAAATCGTTTTCAACATCTTCCGCCGACGTCCGGTGGAGTTATTCTTCCCGGAAGCCCTGCGCCGTAATGTGGGCATCCTTGCACGAGTTCCGCTCGCCAGCGGATTGCTGACCGGCAAGCTCACCGCCAAGTCCAACTTTGAAAAAGACGATCACCGCTCCTTCAACCGTCACGGCGAATCCTTTGACCGCGGCGAGACCTTCTCCGGCGTGGATTACGAAACCGGTTTGCAAGCCGTGGAGGAACTACGCGCGCTCATCCCTGCCGGGTGGACGATGCCGCAATTCGCCTTACGTTGGATCTTAATGCACGACGCTGTCACCTGTACGATCCCCGGCGCGAAGAATCCAACTCAAGCCGAAGATAATGTCAAAGCGGCGGACCTGCCATCCCTGAGTCACGAAGCGATGGAGAAAATTCGCGCGGTGTACAACTCTCGCATCCGCAGTTTGGTTCACAACTATTGGTAAACTCATCCATGAACAAACGCACCCTCAAAAACGATTTTTTCGAACTCGAATATCTCGCCGATTCGCTGCGCATCTCCGGGCTGACTCCGAAAGGCAAGAGCAATCTGCTCGCAGACCTTAGCGGTGAGCCGCCGATTTCCACACCGTATGGTGATTTTTATTTTCGCGGTGGGCATCGCTTGTGGCATGCACCCGAAGCCATGCCGCGCACTTACGTGCCCGACACAGGCGAACTAAAAATCACAGACCTCTCCGACGGCGTGATCCTCGAAACAAACACCGAACCCGGCACGGGCATTCGCAAACGCATCGAGATTCGGATGGCAGCAGATAAACCGTCTGTTGCGCTTACACACACTCTCATAAACGACGGCTTGTGGCACGTCGAACTTGCGCCGTGGACGATCACTCAACTTCGTTTGGGAGGAACGGCGATTCTGCCTTTACCTGTTGGCAACGTGGATCCCTCCGGGCTTTTACCTAACCGCAGCCTTACCTTCTGGCCCTACGCCCGCCTCAATGACCCGCGCCTCAAACTGAGTGATGACTACATCCTTTTCCACGCTGACGCTTTGCCGCCCTTCAAGCTCGGGTACTTCAACTCACACGGCTGGCTGGCATACCATGTCGATGGGATTCTCTTCCGCAAGACATTCCATGTTCAACCCCTCGCTCATCACCCCGACAACAACTGCAACGCCGAAATTTACTGCAACGAACAATTTGTGGAATTGGAAAGCCTGGGTCCACTGACCAAGTTAAACCCCGGAGCATCAGTTACGCATGTAGAAACATGGGATGTGACAGAGGGATATGGTTCCCTCCCAGAAAATTTACAAGGGAGATTTAAATCTATTTAAACCAAACAGAAAGCTATCCTACAAAACATGAAGCAGGCTTCTCTACCGTAAAAATACAAATAGCTCCTTACGCTGTCCCCAGCGCAAGGGTTCCTCGGAAAAACGCCGCCGGGGACGGCGGCTTGAGCGCATCATGAACTCCCGTGCTGCTCTTACAAATAGCTCCTTGCGCCGTCCCCGGCGCAAGGGTTCCTCGGAAAAACGCCGCCGGGGACGGCAGCTTGAGCGCACCATGAACTCCCGCGCTGTTCTTTGAAATCTTTTTTCGCTTGCTTTCATTTTCCCTGAAGCGCGTTCACCATTTTTGTGACCGCCTGGATAACCAACTCCGGCTGATCGATGTGGATATAGTGCCCGCCATTTACAGCAACGACCTGTGGCAGCGTAGCTGATTTATTCAGATCAGTCTGCAATTCATCCCAAAGATTCTTCATGTAGTCTCCCGAAAAACCCGGCGGAAAATCCTGAAGGGATGATGAACTAATCACAGCCAGGGGGATATCGAGAAGCGCCTCAGAATCCTGGACCTCAGCCTGACTCTGTTCAAACGAAGCCATTTCTTCATTCAAAGCTTGGTATGCCTTCGATTGAAAGCCCAGCGACCGGACCATATCTTGATATTCATCCGGTAATTTGCCAGCAATGATCGTCTCAGATTGACCCGCCAGCCGAAGCAAACCCGTTGGTGCAAGGACACTTGTCATCAAGGTCAGTGTCTTCAAATTCCCCTCATACTTTTTACGCACATCTTCCTTCATTCGTAGAGATTGTTCAGGGTGGACAGAGTCAACCAGAACGATCCCGGCAATTTGCTGTGGGTAAGTCCACGCGTAATATTGAGCAAACAACCCGCCGAGCGAATGCCCAACCAAAATGATGTCGCCGTCAATTCCAGACTCAGACAGCAAAACATGCAGTTCAGTCGCCACCTGCCGGCTGTCGCGCGGACCGAGCCCCGCCTCGCTCCAGCCGTAACCTGCGCGGTCATAGGCACACACGCGGGTTATTTTTGCGATCTCCGGCTGCACCAAAACCCAATCTGTAGACCAGCCGCTCATCCCCGCCTCCAATATAACTGTTAGTTCGCCAGTTCCCATGCAATGGATATGCAGGTGATGCCCCCCTACATCTACCATCTGACCCGGCGGCGGATACCTTTTTAGGTCAGCGGCGCTTGCAAGAGATTGCCAGCCTGTAGAAAGAACCAGGCTGGCAATCAACCAGATAAATACCCACTTCGTAAACTTCGATCTATTCTTAACCATTGATTGTGTCTCCTTTTCATAACAGAAGACGGATATCCCCCATCTTTTGTGACAGGCTATTACGAACGCGGTGGAATTGTAGTGAGTTTTTGCGGGTTTAACTGAAAGTACACATCCTTGACCTTGCTCGCAGAGACATGCAGCGTCAGCACGCCGAAAAGATTTCCATCTACATAGCAGAGGAGTGCAGGCTGAGCATTCACTTCTGAAACGACTAGCTCCAAACCCGGGGAAGCCTTGCGAAGCAATCCGAAAATGAAGTTCGCCACATTTTTCGAGCCATAAATCGGACGCCGCGCGAAGCCTCCGTCGGAATACAGCGTAATATCGTCTGCCAACATGGACAGTAGCCCCTGCACATCCCCATTCGCACTCGCTTGAAGAAACTGGGAGAATAATCTCTTCTGATCCTCGGGCGATACCTGAATGTGGCGTTTATTCCTCTCAAGTGAATGCTTCGCCCGATGCAGGATTTGGCGGCAGTTGGCTTCGCTCTGCTCGACCATTGCCGCAATCTCGGTATGGCTGTAGGCAAAGACCTCATGCAACAGGAAGACCGCGCGCTCCATTGGCGTGAGGCTTTCCATGAGCAATAGAAAAGCCAATGAAAGCGATTCGTGGGCTTCGATACCTTTGCCTATATCCTGAGCCGGGTCAACGAAAAGCGGCTCAGGAAGCCAGGGACCAATGTATTCCTCGCGTTTTACCCGCGCAAGGCGTAAATGGTCAATACACAGCCGCGTGATGACGGTTGTGAGATACGCTTTCGGAGACTCTATGACGGCATCAGCCGCATTGTGCCAGCGCAAAAACGCCTCCTGAACCATATCCTCCGCTTCCATCGCGCTGCCTAACATGCGATAGGCGATGGAAAACAATAGAGAATGATATTGCGTAAAGATTTCAGATTGATCCATCGAGTTGGAACTCTTACAGCTTCCGGCAGACCAATTCCCCTTTACCAATGGGCACGATCAACGCGTCCACGCGTTCGTCGTTCAGTGCGCGATCGAGCATGGGTTGCAGCGCCTCGCGATGATTAATGGCATTATCCGCCACAAGAATTCCACCCTTCACCATGCGTGGAATGACCATTTCATAGACCTCACCATACACTTCTTTCTCTGCATCCAAAAAGCAAAAGGAAATTTGGTCGTATTTGGCAATATGCTCGCGCGCATCGTCTGCGATCAATTCAACGGAGTTCTCCACGCCCGCCAGTTGAAAGGTCTCACGTGCCAGTTGAACTTTTTCCGGCAGCACTTCAAAAGTGGAGATGCGCCTGCTGAGCATTTCTGCCGCAAGCGCGAGCCAGAGTGTGGAATAACCGGCGCTTGTGCCTACTTCAATCATGCGACCCTCCGGCGCACCTGCCGCAAGCAAAGCGATGAACTTCCCCGTCTCGGGCGGGATCTGGCGCAAACGCTGCATACGCGGCGTGCCATCGTCGCGGTCTTGCGCGTCGCGTTGCTCCAAAAAGCGCATACGCTCAACGATGGATGGGCGGATAGTATGGAACATGTCTTTTATTTCGATTCTTTCATGCGCTTGAAGAGCAAAGTCACGAGGGTCGTTGCCGTCCCGAAATAAACACACCATACCATGTTGGCATACCTGCCGACCAGGTTGCCGACTCCCGTGCCTGTTTCATTGACGGGCATGGGTATGGCGGGAATCACGATGGCGGGCAAGAACAAAATCGCATGGAAGATGAACAGCCATTTGATCCAACTCTCCAATTTTCCGCCAACGAAGGCGGGCGCAGCGGCGAGGGTGGCGGCAGTCATGAAAGCATAACCGAGCATGTCCTGCGCGAAGAGCGGTGTGCCAGGGATGAAGACGAAAGGTAAAGCCGCTTCTTCGGCAACGGGCAGGTAGTTGTTGGCGACAAAGGTCAATTGGATGTAATAGGTCAGCGCGCACATCACCGCGTAGATGATGGCAAATGACAAGCCGAGTTGGCTCCACACCTTCTTTTCGGCGGGCGCGTAGTGGTGAATGCTCGTCATCATCGCCACGAAGGCGGGCGCGAGCAGGAACGACGAAGCGAACATCAGGCTCTGGTTGCCGATGACCAGCGAGAAGAAGAACAGCGCGATCATCAGCATGACAACGGCAGACGACCAGAAGCCAAGTTGGACGGACGATTTTGTGGATTGTTGTTGCATTGTTGTTTTTACTCCTTTGGCTTTGATGATTTTTCTACGAACTGAATGTGGACTGGTTGCAGAGTGTGGAAATTTTATTTTCCCGCGCTTCTTTCTGGACCCGAGCTTGCGCGGCGCGAACCTGCATGCTCCCCGCTGACAGCGAAGCCCAATGTTTTTGATAACGGGATCAGGCAGAGGGGCGGAAAGAAGCGAATGCTCTTCATCCCCGATCATGCGCCCATTGGTTTGATTCGCTTCCAGTTGCCGATGGCGAAGGCTGTAAGCGCCAGTAATTCCATAATTCGTCCTGCAAAAGCCAGCCAATCGGACCCAAGCAGGCTTTGCAGTACAAGCAAGAAAATCCCTGTGTTGAGCAGAGTGATGGCGAGCCAGCTTAATCGTTCGTCGCCGCGCAGCGCCCCGTGAGAAAAACGCGGCAGGATCCAAAACGCAACGCCCATTGCCAGTTGGATCATCCAGCCTACGAAGGCGAATTCAATGTGAAGCGGAAGCAGCGACCAGATGGCGGGCGAGATCATGATGCCTTTATTTGCCAATAGCAATCCGCCAATCGTGGCAGCCAGGGTGAGGTATACCAGCGAGGCGCGGACAAAGTACATGCTGAGACGCGGCATCTATTATTTCTCCCGCACGCGGGGCGACGTGTTGATCGCAAAAGCAATGCTCGCAAGCCATTGCAAAATTGCCGCCGTCACAAGCATCCAACCGCCGAACAAGGATGGCTTGATGCTTTGGAGTGGCTCAAAGATAATGCGCAAGGCCAGACCGGCATTGAGGGAAATGAATGTGACCCAGCCGATCCATTCGTAACCGCGGGGTTTGTCACTGTTGAATTTGGGGAACATCCACAATGCCACGCCGAAGATCAATTGCGATAGCCAGCCAAAAGTGAGCATGTGCAAATAAGCAGGGAACAAGCCTGAGATGAGATTGTCACCCGGCAGGGCGAGCAGAATCCCCGCACACATGGCGAGGATCAGGTACACGAACGCGGCTTTCAGGAAGGTTCTGGTTAATAATGGCATAACGTAATTGTGTTCTATATCTCTTCGGCAGATTCGAGCAGTTCTGCAAACACTAAAACATGACCATCGGGGTCGAGGCTGTAGGCAGCGCGATGTCCCCAGTCTCGCACGGTCAATTCGCTTAACTCGGTCGCACCGGCGGCGAGCGCGCGCTCGTGGTAGGTTTGCGGCTCGTCGACCAGCAGGTATAGTTCGGCGCGAGGGACGCCATTGCCTTCTTCAGGGTCGGGCAGGCGCGCCCCCAGCAAATGCTTGATCCCCGTTCGTGGCATGAGTCCCAAAATGCAATCAGCGGATAGATGGAATTCGGTCATTCCCGGCACGTGCAGGGACGGCTCACGGTTCAGTACTCGCGTATAGAAGGCTGTGCTCCCGGCTTGATCTTTCACGTAGAAAATGAAATGGGCTTTATGCATGGCGGTTGTGATGAATCCTATCTCGTTATTATAACTGTGCAGGTCAAAGCAATTAGTGACTAATGTTACGCGTGTGCAAGCAAAACATGTCAGGTAATATGCTCCCAGCGCCGTCCTCGGCGCGGGATTTCCCTCATAAAACGCCGCCGAGGACGGCGGCTTGAGCAGAGATGCTGACAACCTTTGCTTGCACACTGTTACGCACTTGCGCTTCGACTACGAGCGGGAGAAGCACAGTCGAAGGGCAAGGGATGCAAGAAAGTAGAAATCGCGTAACATCAGTTAATGAGACAACTACCCCAGCTTGCATGAATGACATTCATCTTCACACGTATGATAAAAAGCACAAATCTGCAAATTTAGGCAACCATGTAGAACCAAAAATCTCAAGTTCTCATTCATTGCTCACTGAATTCTTTATAAACCCATCTGGTGGATGAAACGTGTCGGCTATATAGTTGAAACATCTTTTTAATAAGCCATCACACATGAACATCCTCTCCATCGGTCTCAATCACACCACTGCTCCGATCAACTTAAGAGAAAAACTGTCGCTTGAAGAAGAAGTTGTCAGCACCGCGTTAAGCCGTCTCTCATGTGGGCAGCTTGACAAAGCCATTTCCGAACTTGTCATCATCTCAACCTGTAATCGAGTTGAGCTGTATGCCGCCTCCAATCAGTTGACATTCACCGACCTGGAGGCTTTTTTGTCGGAAGTGAGCGGCGTGCCTGTGGAGCAATTCCACTCGCATTTGTATCGTTTCAAGGAAGTGACCGCCGCTCGCCATCTCTTCGATGTCGCCGCGGGACTTGACTCGCTCGTCATCGGCGAGCCGCAAATCTTGGGGCAAATCGTCCGTGCGCTGGAACTCTCACGCGGACAAAATATGGCGGGTCCCGTATTGAACCGACTTTTCCAATCCGCAATTCATGCGGGCAAACGCGCCCGTACCGAAACACACATCAGCCGTAACCCTGCTTCGGTCTCGTCGCTGGCTGCATCGCTGGCGGAGCGAGTCGTCCATCCCATCGACGAAGCGCAGGTTGTTATCCTTGGCGCGGGTGAAATGGCGGAACTAGCAGTGGAAGCTTTACGCAAACGCGGCGTGCAAAAGATCCTTGTGGTCAACCGCACGCTGGAACGCGCTCACGCCATCGCCGATCGTTGGGGGGCAGACATCACAACGTTTGAAAATCTTGAATCTGCACTGCTCTCGGCAGATATTCTTATCTCGTCCACGGGTGCGCCGCATTTGATTCTGTCTGCGGAGAAGGTCAAGGAAGCCATGCAAAAACGCGCACAGCGTCCGCTCGTGTTGATCGACATTGCCGTGCCGCGCGACATCGACCCCGATGCCGCACTTATCCCCCACGTCAAACTGCACGACATTGATAACCTGAATGAAAAACTCGAAGGCGCGCTTGCCGAACGCATGGCAGAAGTGCCCCAAGTACATGCCATTCTCGATGAAGAGACCGCAGAATTTTCAGAGTATCTTAAATCGTTGGAGATGATCCCCATCATCGCCGACATCCGTCAACATGCCGAAAGCATCCGCCTGGAAATGCTCGAAAAAACGTTGCGCCGCCTGCCCGACCTGACCGAGACCGAGCGCAGCCGAATCGAAGCTATGACTCAGGCGTTGGTCAAGCAAATTTTGCACACCCCAACCAACCGCTTACGTGCCGAAGCGGGCACGTCTCGCGCGTCTGAATACGCGGCAGTCGTGCGCGCGCTCTTCAACTTGTCCGATGAGCACGCCTATCCCACATCCACCGCAGCTGATTAAAAATGAAACTAACCTTCGCCACCCGTCCCTCCGCGCTCGCCCGTTGGCAAACCCAATGGGTCATCAACGCCCTGCAAAAGCTGCACCCGAATCTTCAATGCGAAGAAAAGGTCATCACCACGCAAGGCGACAAAATTTTAGATAAGCCGCTGCCCGAAATTGGCGGTAAGGGACTCTTCACGCAGGAGCTTGAATCCGAACTACTCAATGGAGAAGTCCACTGCGCGGTACATTCGCTCAAAGACCTGCCCGTTGAAAACCCTGCGGGATTAACTGTTGGATGCATCCCCGCCCGCGCGGAAGTGCGTGATGCGCTGATTTCTGCGAATGGATATACCGTTTCCACGCTTCCGAAGGGCGCCTCTGTCGGGACCTCGAGCCTGCGCCGCGCTGCCCAGATCCTTTCCCTCCGCCCAGACATTAAGACCGAATCCCTGCGCGGCAACGTGGATACCCGCCTGCGCAAAGCCTTGGACGGTCAATACGACGCGATCATTCTCGCAGGTGCAGGATTGACTCGTTTGGGTTTGGACTCTCATGTCACGGAGTGGCTCTCGCTCGAGGTCATGCTCCCTGCTCCTGGGCAAGGTGCTCTCGCCATCCAATGCCGAACCGACGATCAGACTACCCTCGAATTGCTCGCCAAACTCGAAGATGAATCCACACGCAAAGCGGTTACTGCCGAACGCGCCTTCCTTCAAGGCTTGGGAGGTGGGTGTGCTGTGCCTGTGGCAGCGTATGCGCGGAGAATTGGAGATTGGAGATTAGAGATAGAACTCACTGGCTTGGTGATCTCGCCAGATGGAACGAGGAAAATCCAGGTCACAGGTCGGGGATCGGATTCCCGCCTGCTTGGTCATCAACTCGCGCAACAGGCACTGGCTGAAGGCGCAAACGAAATTCTCTCAATCCTCCCAATCTCCAATCCCTAATCTCTTTCTCCATGAAAGTCCTCATCACTCGTCCCCGTCCGCAATCAGAATATTTTGGCGAAGCCTTGCGCACCGCTGGCTTTGAGCCGATTTATTTCCCTGTGATCGAAATCCGCCCCATTGAAAATAATATTGCTTTGGATAAGGCATTCGATCAATTGCATTGTTATGCCTGGGTGGTATTTACATCGGTGAATGCCGTGGATGTTGTATTCGAT
>JACPVC010000369.1 GCA_016191955.1 Chloroflexota bacterium | reverse complement strand
GGTCGTGCGGCGGTCAGCGGAAACTTCCATTGGGACCTGGTAGGTCGCACCACCCACACGGCGCGGGCGGACTTCCATCACGGGACCGACATTCTTAAGCGCAGCATCGAAGACTTCCATCGGATTCTTCTCGGTGCGTTCTTTGATTAAATCCATCGCATCATAGACCAGACCAACGGCAACACTTTTCTTGCCGCTCTTCAACACATGCTGAATCACGATCTGGAGATTAATGCTATTAAAACGGACATCGGGAAGAATCTCCCGCTTTTCAGGTTTAGCTCTACGCATGCTTAATCACTCCATCAAAATTACTTGGGACGCTTCGCGCCGTACTTTGAGCGGCCCTGCTTACGATTGGCCACACCGGTGGTGTCGAGGGTGCCGCGCACAATGTGATAGCGGACGCCCGGAAGGTCCTTCACACGACCGCCGCGGACGAGCACCACGGAGTGCTCCTGAAGCTGGTGACCTTCGCCCGGAATGTACGCCGTCACTTCGATACCATTGCTCAAGCGCACACGGGCGATCTTGCGAAGCGCGGAATTCGGCTTCTTGGGGGTCATGGTGCGGACCACGGTGCAAACACCGCGCTTTTGGGGCGCACCCTTATCCTGGCGGAACCGGCGCTGCTTGTAGCTGTTCAACGTGAACTGCAGAGCAGGCGCTTTGCTTTTGGATTTCTTATCTTTGCGGCCCTTGCGGACCATTTGATTTACTGTCGGCACGATCAGCCTCCGATTACAAATTCTTTCAATGATTTACGATTTATTTTATTTATTCGCAAGAAATGAGACCATCAACTCGTTCCCTGATGGCCTCATCTGTAGCTGCCAATTTTTTTCGGAGCGGGGTTACAATTGCCGCTCTTTTTTCTTGACAAAGGCACAACATTTTATCATGCTGTACCAGCCAAGT
This sequence comes from Chloroflexota bacterium, assembly GCA_016191955.1. Taxonomy (GTDB): domain Bacteria; phylum Chloroflexota; class Anaerolineae; order Anaerolineales; family Villigracilaceae; genus Villigracilis. Next base: position 3,733 of record JACPVC010000369.1, on the reverse strand, counting down.
CAATAGAATTTACTGCTTTTTTCTGGATTGACCCTCACCCAGACTCAGCAAGCCGGTGTCGTGTTTTGGCGGATGCGTCTTCTCTTCATCCTTGCCGAACTTGACTACATCGCCGTTCTCGTTAATCGCTTCCACAGCCAAACCGAGGGATTGCAATTCCTTCACCAGAACGCGGAAGGATGCCGGGATGCTCGGCTCTTCGATGGGCTCACCCTTCACGATGGCTTCATAGGTGTTGACACGACCCTGAACATCGTCGGACTTGACCGTGAGCATTTCCTGCAAGGTGTGCGCGGCGCCATAGGCTTCCAACGCCCACACTTCCATTTCACCAAAGCGCTGACCACCGAATTGCGCCTTACCACCGAGCGGCTGCTGGGTCACCAAACTGTATGGACCCGTCGAACGTGCGTGGACCTTATCCTCAACCAAGTGATGCAGTTTGAGGATAGTCATTACACCGACAGTCACAGGCTGGTCGTAGGGCAAACCGGTCTTGCCATCGCGCAGGGTTTGCTTGCCGAGGATCGGGAGCGGAATGCTTTTTTCCTTCGCTAGTTCCTGAGCAGTTTCATACACCTTATCTTCAGCAACACGGCGGGTAATGCCGTTAGTCTCCAGCCACAAGCGCAAGCAAGCCATGATCGCCAAATCATCCAACTTCGGGTCATGAGCGACCTTGCGGTCTTCAAGCAGAATTTCGTCAGGGTCGGTATAGCCCTTTTCGCGCAGCCATTCACGGGCGGTGGCGCGATGCGCGTACGCCGGGTCGTTCAAGCTGTAGATATCGTAACGGCGTTTATCCAACCATCCCTCAAGATAGAGGCGGCGAACTTCATCGTCATCTTCGATGGTGGTCGGGTCGTATTCCTGTTCCTTGAGCCATTCCCAGGCGCGGATACCCGCTTCCTTCCATGCTTGATCGACGATCCATGCGCGCGCGAGTTCGGCTTCGATCTGTTCTTCGCTGGCTCCATCGAAGACGGGAGTCACGGCTCGATATCCGAGACGCTTGGCAGCCCATCCAAGGTGAACTTCCAACACCTGACCGATGTTCATACGACCAGGAACGCCGAGCGGGTTGAGAATGATATCGACGGGCACGCCGTTCTCAAGGAAGGGCATATCTTCCACAGGCACAACCTTGGAAACCACACCCTTGTTACCGTGGCGACCTGCCATCTTATCACCAGCGGTGATCTTGCGGCGTTGCGCAACGGAGACACGCACCATCATATCCACACCAGCGGCAAGATCGGAATTCTCTTCGCGGGTGAATACTTTGACATCGACGACCTTGCCACGCTCACCGTGAGGCATGCGCAGAGAGGTATCTTTCACATCGCGAGACTTCTCACCGAAGATGGCGCGCAACAGGCGTTCTTCAGGAGTGAGTTCTTTTTCGCCCTTCGGCGTAATCTTACCGACGAGGATGTCGTTCGGACCAACTTCAGCACCGATGCGGATGATGCCGTTTTCATCAAGATCTTTGATGGCATCATCACCGACATTCGGAATGTCGCGAGTGATTTCTTCAGGTCCAAGTTTGGTATCGCGGGCTTCAACTTCATATTTTTCAATATGAACGGAAGTGAAGCGATCTTCCTGAACGAGGCGTTCGGAGAGCAGGATGGCATCTTCAAAGTTGCCGCCTTCCCATGAGAGGAAAGCGATGACCACGTTCTGACCGAGAGCTAACTGACCATTATCGGTCGAGGAAGAGTCGGCGATGATGTCGCCAGCCTTGATCAACTGTCCCTTCACCACGGAAGGACGCTGGTCGATACAAGTGCTCTGGTTGGAACGCTGATACTTGCGGAGTTGATAGACACGGTTGCCCGTGCGTTTCTCTTTGACGGTGATGGTCGAGCCGGTGACGGAGACCACTTCCCCATCCGCCTCAGCAACTACGACCTGACCGGAGTCGATCGCGGCATGGCGTTCCATGCCCGTAGAGACGAGCGGAACTTCAGGGCGCACCAACGGAACCGCCTGAGCCATCATGTTCGAACCCATGAGCGCGCGGTTGGCATCGTCATGTTCAAGGAAGGGGATCAACGCAGCGCTGATACCCACAACCTGATGAGGTGCCACATCCATGAAGTCCAGGCTTTCGGCGTTAGAGAACAGGAAGCCGGAGTGATAACGGCAGGAAATGCGTTCGCGGGAAAATTCTTTCTTCTCGGTCAACGCGGCATTTGCCTGCGCGATGGTGTACTTGTCTTCGGCATCGGCAGAGAGATAGGTAATGTCGTCGGAGACAAACGGGACAATAGCGATCTCGCCATCGATTCTGCCCAAACGCTTTGCGGTCTTCGAATCGATCTCGGTGCCAGACTTGAAAAGAAGCTCTTCAGACTTGGGGTCGTAGACATCTTCGCGCAAAGTACGACCTTCCAGCAATTCGCTGTCGGATGGAAGTGCGCGGTAAACCTTGCGGTACGGAGTTTCAATGAAGCCGTATTCATTCACACGAGCAAACGAAGCCAGGCGCCCGATCAAACCAATGTTTGGACCTTCGGGCGTTTCAATCGGGCAGATACGTCCATAGTGTGAGTGGTGAACGTCGCGGACATCGAAGCCGGCGCGTTCGCGGCGAAGACCGCCAGGACCAAGCGCGGAGAGCGTGCGCTTGTGGCGCAACTCAGCCAACGGATTGGTTTGGTCCATAAATTGGGAAAGCTGTGAAGAACCAAAGAACTCGCGCAATGCAGCCACAACCGGGCGGATGTTGACCAGCGTCACAGGCGAGAGTTGTTCCTGATCGCGGATGGACATGCGTTCCTTAATAACGCGTTCCATACGGCGCAAACCAATGCGGAGTTTATTCTGGATCAACTCACCCACCGTCTTGACGCGGCGGTTGCCGAGGTGGTCGATATCGTCCGAGCGCTCGGAGCCGTTGTTGATCTGGATCATACGGCGGATCAGGCGCAGAATATCACTCTTCGATACTGTGCGGTGTGGGATGGGAATGTTCAGGTCGAGCTTCTGATTCAGTTTATAACGACCGACACGTTCAAGGTCGTAATGTCGCTGGTCGAAGAGCTGCTCTTCAAGGAACTGGCGGGCGTTATCTAATGTAGCGGGGTCGCCGGGGCGCATTTTCTTGAAGAATTCGATCAAAGCTGCTTCAGCAATGGTGTGGTTGCTCAGATCCCAATCAGGCTCCTGCTTAATAGTGGAAGCAATGAACATGCGCTCGGGGTTGTTATCCACATCTTTGAAGAGGGAGAGGATTTCCTCGTCCGTGCCATGCTTGATGGGAGAGTCCTTGATCCCGTCGCCGACGGCAGCAAGAGCACGCAAAAAGACCGTGATCGGAACGGTGCGTTTGCGGTTGAATTTGAGGATGATGTAATCAGACTTGCGGGTTTCGAACTCCATCCAAGCTCCACGGTCAGGAATCAGCTTGGCCATGGAGAGCAGGCGTCCCGTAGCGCGATCTGCGGGGGCTTCGAAATAGACGCCAGGAGAACGAATCAACTGCGAGACGACAACGCGTTCCGTTCCATTGACAATGTAGGTGCCCTTGTCAGTCATCTCGGGGAAGTCGCCCAGGAAGATATCCTGTTTGATGGGCTCGGGAACATCTGGACCAGCAAGAAGAACGGAAACATACAGCGGACTCGCGTAGGTAAGATCGCGTTCCACACATTCTTCAATGGTATGCTTCGGGTCGCCAAACCAATATTTCAGCCCCCACTGTTGTGATTCGGGACTGCGGCTTGGG
>JACPVC010000368.1 GCA_016191955.1 Chloroflexota bacterium | reverse complement strand
TGAGGGAGCATGTTCTTTGCGACCGAAGGATCTCTGGCGTAATCAGGTAGAGATGCTTCGGGGCAAAGTGCGCCCCTCAGCATGACATTAGACTGTTATCCATTATTCACGTTAACTAATTTCGCGAAAAGGCGAATGACGCAATTTCTTTCGCGCATTTTGCCTTTTTCGCGTCGTTTGCATTAAAGTCTTTTCAATATAAAATATAAAGACAACATTCTAAGGAATAACATCATGACTAAACGAATCCTTGTCACCAACGACGACGGCGTGCTTGCCCCCGGCTTGCTCGCCCTAGCCCAGGAAATGCGCAAACTTGGCGATGTGACCATCCTCGCTCCTGACCGAAACTGGTCTGGCGGCGGTCACGTCAAAACCCTGGACCGTGCCCTACGCGTGCGCGAGTTCCGCCTCGAAGACGGATCTCAAGCCTTCGCCAGCGACGGCGCACCCAGCGATTGTGTGGCGCTTGCCTTGCTCGGTTATTTCAAAGAGAAATTCGATCTCGTCGTCTCCGGCATCAACGTGGGCGCGAACCTCGGGCACGATGTAACTTACTCCGGCACCGTCACCGCCGCGATGGAGGCGGTCATCACCGGCATACCCGGTGTGGCAGTTTCACTCGAGATTCCCGAAGGCACCATCCAACCCGTTGATTACACTGCATCGACATATGCTGCCCGCGTTGCTGTGGAGAATGTCCTCGCGCATGGATTGCCCGAAGATACCCTGCTCAACGTCAACATTCCGTTCTTGAAAAAGGAAGAGGTCAAAGGCTTCCGCGTCACCCGTCAGGGACTGCGCGTCTATCACAGTCGCCTCGACGAACGCCTCGACCCGCGCAACCGCCCCTACTATTGGATCGGCGGCGACGCGCCCACCGGTGTTTCTGAATCTGGCACCGATGTTGGCGCGCTGGCGGAGGGCTTCATCTCCGTCTCGCCGCTGCAGCTTGATCTCACGGCGTACCGTGCATTGTCCGACGTCAGCACCTGGGAATGGAAATAAAAAAAGCTCTGGTCGGGGCTAAGCCCCGACCAGAGCTTTTAAGTGCTGGCTTTTAGAACTCGACTCTTTTTCAACGGCTGGACTTGGTATGCACCGCAGCAAGCGGGGATTAAGAGTGTATCGAATTTACCGAGGATAAACGCCTCACTCTGCGCCGAGACTTGGACCTGCCCTTCGATCACGGTCAACCCGTGAAAGGATTCGCCCCTCGTATTGAGGCTGACAGTTTTATGCTCCACGTAGATTTCATCCAAATTGAAATACTGACATTCCGTCAACGTCTGCACTTCGCCGTCGCTGATATGCGGCGGCTTGACCACCAGTGACAAGGCATTCGGGTTCGACACTTCGATTGCCTTGTCGATGTGCAATTTGCGCTTCTCTGTTTCGGGGCGTCCCCAATCGTAGACACGATACGTCACATCGGATGTTTGTTGGATTTCATAAATAAGCATGCCCGGTCCCAATGCGTGGATAGTACCGGGATTCATGAACAGTGTATCGCCTGCTTTCACTTCCACCATTTCGACCAAGTCTAATATCGCTTTGCTTTTGCTTTGAATGGCTGCTTTCAATTCTTCGGCGGAGACATCCGGCTTGATGCCCGCCACCAGTTTTGCATTCGGCTCGGCTTCGAGCACATGCCAGGCTTCGGTCTTGCCGAAGAAGCTTTCCCCTTCCAATCGCTGCGCCTGCTCATCGTTCGGGTGGACTTGTAACGACAGCCATTGAGCGCAATCCAGAATCTTGACCAACACAGGGAAGCGCCTACCCGTCTGCGCGATGGCACGCGAGCCGAGCAGGTCAACGCCAAATTCTTGAGCAAGGTCTGAGAGGGCACGCCCGGCATAAGGTCCAGAAGTGATGCGGTTGCCTGCGAAGATGATCCAAGCCTCAGCGGTTGGGACAATCTCCGAGCGGAGTCTCGATCCGCCCCAGACATAGTCACGATATTCGGGCGCGAGGGAGAAGGGAGTCTTGTTCATGGGGATATTTTACCCGGAAGCGGAGTGCGTCGCACCAGACTTAATTGGATTCTCTCTACCTGTAGACTCGTCTCATTAATCAGAATCACCCACCTGTCTGGTGCGACGCACCCATAAAAGTGTTTTTCCATCGCCCATCGTCCACGGTCCATCGTCCGCCCTTAACCAGACGTTAACCCATTCTTCCATTGACCTTAAGAGCGCGTTGATACCATCACGAACGTATAAAAACAAAGGAGAAATTAGAGAATGTCCAAAATCGTTCGTGTATCCCTTTTCCTCATGGTGGCTTTGAGCCTCGTGCTTGCCGCATGCGGCGCGCCTGCTGAAGAAGCACCTGCCACCGAAGCCGTTGTCGCCACAGAGGCTGCAACTGAAGTTCCCGCCGCTACCGCCACTGAAGACCCGATGGCAATGTACGCCCCCGACGCCGTGGAAGGCGACATCATCACCGCTGGTTCCTCCACCGTGTTCCCCGTTTCTGAGCGCATGGCAGAACTCTTCCAACAGGAAGGCTTCACCGGCAACGTGACCGTGGATAGCATTGGCACTGGCGCTGGTTTCGAGCGTTTCTGCGTTGCTGGTGAATCTGACATCTCCAACGCTTCTCGTGCCATCAAAGACAACGAGAAGGAAGCCTGCGCCACCATTGGCCGCGAGCCGGTTGAGTTCCGCGTTGGAACCGATGCCCTTGCCGTGGTTGTGAGCGCTGAGAATGACTTCGTCACCGACCTCACCAAGGAACAACTCGCCCTCATCTTCTCTGGTGAAGTAACCACTTGGGATCAGGTCGATCCTTCCTTCCCCGCTGAAGCCATTCAGGTCTACTCCCCCGGCGCAGACAGCGGCACCTTCGACTACTTCGTCGAAGCCATCCTCGGACCGCACTTCCCCAACGCTGAAGGCAAAGCTGACAATGCCAAGGGTGAAGAAGCCCTGCTTGCTGTGGCTGGCGCCCAGTTCTCTGAAGATGACAACGTCCTCGTTCAGGGTGTGGAAGGCAGCCCGTACGCCATTGGCTACTTTGGTTACGCCTACTTCAGTGAGAACTCCGGCGCTTTGAAGGCGGTCAATATCGAAGGTGTGGAACCCAATCAGGAAAACGTAGACGCTGGTGAATATCCGCTCGCCCGCCCGCTCTTCATCTACTCGGATGCCAAGATCATGCAGGAGAAGCCGCAGGTCGCCGCCTTCATCTACTTCTACCTGATCAATCTCGATGACAATATCGTGGATGTTGGTTACTTCCCCGCCCCCACTGCTGACATTGAATCCGCGTTGGCAGCCTGGGAAGCCGCTGTAGGTCAATAACACTTAAACACGAAGTACACAAAGGGCACGAAGTTTTTTCAATCCCTTTGCGTACTTCGTGTCCTTTGTGTTTTAAAATCATGAGCCAATCCTTCGACCTCAAAAAGAAAACCCGCATCGGCGAAAGCGCCATTCAATCCCTGCTGTTCCTCGCAGGGATTTTGTCCATTGTCACCACGGTTGCCATCGTGTACGAACTGGGCAAGGAAGCCATGCTGTTCTTTGGCAACCCCGATGTGACCTTCGCCAAGTTCTTCGGCGGCACTCAATGGCAGCCGGGCATCGGCAATTACGGCATTTGGGCGCTCGTCTCTGCCACACTGACCACCAGTGCCATCGCTATCTTCATCGCGCTTCCGCTTGGGCTGGCGGCTGCCGTTTACCTGAGCGAGTACGCCTCGCCGAAAGCGCGTGGGATTCTCAAACCGATTTTGGAAATTCTTGCCGGCATCCCCACCGTGGTCTACGGATACTTCGCCTTGTTATTCGTCACACCGATCTTGAAAAGTTTTTTCGGCGATCACATTCAAGTCTACAACATGCTCTCTGCGGGTTTGGTGATGGGCATCATGATCCTGCCGCTTATCTCCTCCATGAGTGAAGATGCGCTCAGTGCCGTGCCGCGTTCCCTGCGCGAAGCCGCCTATGCCATGGGCGCAACCAAACTCGAAAGCAGCCTGCAAGTCGTCCTGCCCGCCGCCCTCTCCGGCATTGGCGCGGCACTCATCCTCGGCATCTCTCGCGCCGTCGGTGAGACGATGATCGTTGCTGTCGCTTCGGGTGCCGGACCTAATTTCTCCTTTAATCCGCTTGAAGCCGCCGAAACCATGACCGGGCACATTGCCCGCATCAGCGGCGGTGACCTCTCTTACAACTCCATCGACTACACCAGTCTCTTCGCCATCGCGTTGATGCTGTTCCTCGTGACGCTCGTGCTGAACCTCATCAGTCAATGGATAGTGGGGAGATTTAGGGAGAGGTATGAATGAAGTACACAAGTAGACAGGTACACAAGTATTTACTTGTCTACTTGTGTACTTGTTTACTTTCTTACCATAAACCATGAAAACACAAACCCCCTACCCCCAAGGCGACGCCTTCCACGCCTCCCTCCGGACCCGTTACCGGGTTGCCACCATCTGGCAGATTCTCTTCCTTTCAGCTTTGCTGATCGCGATCGTTGCCCTGACCGCCCTGCTCTATAAAGTGGTGGACGGTGCTTTCGGCTACATCGCTTATGAATACAAAGATGACCCAGCCGAATTCACGCCCACACCGGTCAACGAGCTGACAAAAGAAGAATTGCTCGTCATCCTCAAAGAGGAGCTTTCCTCGGGCGCATATAACAAACTCAATAACGAACAACCCATGCAAGAACGTTCCCAGGCAGACTTGCTCAACCTCTTCCTCGAACGACTCGTGCGCATCGACACCAAAGGGACATGGAGTATGACCGACTCGCTCCTGCACAAGGCAGAAATCCAAGCCGAAGTAAAAGAGAAATATTCCAACGCCAAACTGGAATTCCGCTCGTGGCTGACGCCGCAATTCCTCGTCACGCCCATGTCTTCCAAAGCGGAGTTTGCAGGAGTCCGCACCGCCATCCTCGGCTCGCTGTGGATGGTGGGGCTAGCCATCCTCTTCGCCCTGCCCATCGGCACAGGCGCAGCTATTTACTTGCAAGAGTATGCTCCCAAAGGTTGGTTCACCAGCCTCATTCAAACCAACATCAATAACCTTGCGGGCGTGCCCAGCATCGTGTATGGGATGCTCGGCTTGGCAGTCTTCGTCCGCACGCTCGAAGCCTTCACCAGCGGAAGCATGTTCGGCGTGACCGACTCGAACGGGCGCACGGTTCTATCCGCCGGTTTGACGATGGGCACTCTCGTCCTGCCACTCATCATCATCAACGCACAGGAAGCCATCAAAGCTGTGCCAGACTCGTTGCGGCAGGCAGCCTACGGCGTGGGTGCGACGCGCTGGCAGACGGTCTGGCATCACGTTCTGCCCAACGCGCTTCCCGGCATTCTCACGGGCAGCATCCTCGCCATCTCCCGCGCGCTCGGGGAGTCGGCTCCACTCATCGTCGTCGGCGCATCCACCTTCATCAGCATCGACCCAGATGGTCCCTTCTCGAAATTCACCGCCCTGCCCATCCAAATTTATCAATGGACGACCCTCGCGCAATCTGAATTCCACGCCATCGCCGCAGGCGCAATCATTGTTCTGTTAATTTTGCTGCTTACGTTGAATGCAAGCGCTATTTTGCTGCGCAATCGCTATCAGAGAAAATATTAAGCATTTGTAGGTCACGCTTTTAGCGTGACAACCCATCAATACCCTGTCACGTTACAAACGTGACCTACAACTTTCGTCCACACCGTCCCCTTGCGGGATCGTCATATCAAGGAAGTAAATATGCAAAACTCACCATCCTACGCCATCGAATCAAACGACCTCTCCATTCATTATGGAGCCTTCACTGCTGTCAAAGGCGTGAACCTCAAGATCGAAAGACTAAAGATCACCGCCATCATCGGACCGTCCGGCTGCGGCAAATCCACCTTGCTGCGTTCCTTCAATCGCATGAATGACTTCGTACCCGGCTGTCACGCCACCGGCGAACTGCTCATGCAGGGACAGAACTTGTACAGCAAAGACATCGACCCCGTGGAAGTGCGCCGCAAGATCGGCATGGTCTTCCAAAAGCCGAACCCCTTTCCAAAATCGATATATGAAAACATCGCCTGGGGCGCGCGCATCAACGGCTTCAAAGGCAACATGGATGAACTCGTAGAACAGTCTCTGCGCAGCGCCGCCCTCTGGGACGAAGTAAAAGACAAACTTCAAGAAAGCGCTTATGCGCTCTCCGGCGGTCAACAGCAGCGTCTTTGCATTGCACGCACCATCGCCATCCAACCCGAGATCATCCTCATGGATGAACCCGCCTCGGCGCTCGACCCCATCTCCACGCTGCGCATCGAAGAACTCATGCAAGAGTTAAAGAAGAACTACACCATCCTGATCGTCACCCACAACATGCAGCAAGCCGCGCGCGCCTCCGACTACACCGCCATGATGATGATCGACGACCAACGCGCAGGCGGTGTGATCGAATTCGACGACACCAAGAATATCTTCACCCGCCCGAAGGACAAGCGCACCGAAGATTACGTAACAGGCAGATTTGGATAGATACAAGGAAAGTACACAAGGAGATAAGGAAACAGGTACACCATCCTTACTTGTCTACTTGTATACTTATCTACTTATCTACTTGTCGACTTGTGTACTCATATACCTGTCTACATCTCCCCCATCGGTAGTAAAATGAACGCAACCAACCCCAAGAGGACTTATGATTCGAAAAACTTTTGAGAGTGACATTCAACAGGTAAAAGACGAAGTGCTTGCGCTTGGCTCCATGGTCGAGCACGCCATTATCGGCTCGGTGGAGGCGTTGAAGAAGCGCGACATCAAAGCCGCCGAGAAGATCATCGCCGAAGACAAGGATATCAACAAGAAGCGTTTCGCCATCGAAAACCAGTTGATGGTCCTGATCGCCACCCAGCAGCCCATGGCGCATGACCTGCGCCTGCTCGCCTCCACCATGGAGATCATCTCCGAATTGGAGCGCATGGGCGACTACGCCAAAGGCATCGCCAATATCAACGTCCGCATGGGCGAAGAAAAACTGCTCAAGCCGCTGATCGACATTCCGCGCATGGCAGAAATTGGCGCCAGCATGCTCCACCGTTCCCTAACCGCCTTCGTGCAGGAAGATGTGGCAGCAGCCAACGCCATCCCCATGGAAGACGATGAAGTGGATGCACTCTACAACCAGATCTACCGCGAGTTGATGATCTTCATTATCGAAGACCCCAAGAATATCGAACGCGCCAACTGGCTTTTGTGGGTCGCTCACAACCTCGAACGCGTCGCGGACCGCGTCACCAACATCTGCGAACGGACCGTCTTCATCGCGACGGGCGAATTCAGCGAGATCAAATCAAGCGATGATGAGTTTTGGGAAAAACAAAAGAAAAACAAGTAACGAGAGATAAGAAACGAGTGGATGAGACATCTCATCCACTCGTTTCTTTTAAGTACGGCGACATTCATGTCGCCTTTGTAGAAGCGACGTGAATGTCGCCGTACTTTACTATCTACCCCATTCTTCCGGTAATATACGCTTCGGTCAATTCCTGCTTCGGCACAGTGAACAGCTGAGTCGTAGGCGCGAACTCGACCAATTCACCGAGCCAGAAGAAGCCGGTGAAATCGGAAACACGCGCGGCTTGCTGCATGTTATGCGTCACAATGACGATGGTGTATTCTTTCTTCAAGTCTGCAATGAGTTCTTCAACACGAAGAGTAGCGATGGGGTCCAGCGCTGACGTGGACTCATCCATCAAGATAACTTCCGGCTGTACGGCGATCACGCGGGCAATGCACAGCCGCTGTTGTTGCCCCAGTGACAATCCCATTGCATCGGATTTCAAGTCATCTTTCACTTCATCCCAAAGCGCGGCGGCTCGCAGGGATTTTTCCACCACTTCATTTAGATTCACATCCATGCCCATCACCCGCGGACCGAATGCCACATTATCGAAAATGGATTGTGGAAATGGGTTCGGCTTTTGGAACACCATCCCCACCCGTTGGCGGAGTGTGACCACGTCCATGCTGGGGCTGTAGATGTCCTCTCCTTCAAGCAGGATCTTCCCATCCACCCGTGTGCCGGAGATGGTGTCGTTCATACGGTTGAGGCAGCGCAAGAACGTGGACTTTCCGCAGCCGGAAGGACCGATCAAGGCTGTTACGTTTTTAGGTTGGATCTCAAGCGAAATCGTGGAGAGCGCTTTCGATGCGCCATAGTAAAAGTCCATATCCTGAACGGTGAAGGCAGGTTGGGTTGATTCCATGTTCGAGATTGTATCAAAGATTGGCAGGGAAAAATAAAAGTGAGGATGAATGTCCCGAAGCAGAATCAAGCCCCGGTCAAGT
>JACPVC010000355.1 GCA_016191955.1 Chloroflexota bacterium | reverse complement strand
TCCAACGCCTCAGGCGGAAGTTTATCTTTCATCGATTTTCGTTTTGCCTCGCTCATGGCTTACTCCTTTTCCATTTTTAATTATAGCACCGATGGATTTTACGGTCCCGGCGTCATAACCGGGAATTGAGTCATGTCCATATTTGGATCGATTTCCATGCTTTCCAGCTTAACCCAGCATGGATTGTTGAAGTATGGATTTCTAATCACGATCCAGCCTGGTTCGGAACCAATCCCAAGGATGATGACGTTCTTCCTTCCTTGTTGGTTAAGTTCGATGTTGCTGATTAATGTATAAGAGTCGCCGGGTCCCGTCCAGCAGCCGGTTTGAGCGATCAATCTTGGCGGGTTAATCTGAGGTTTCTCAGTAGGCGCGGAGGGAGTATCGGTAAACGCGGGCGTGGCTGTTTCGGTGGGCGGGATAGGAGTAGGTGTAACTGCGCCAGCCGTTTGGGTTAACATCTCGGCTGCGAGTTGAGCCGCAGTTGTGCCAATAACGTCCACCGTCGGTGTGGCTGGGGTTTGCGGAGCACAGGCAGCAATGACAGTTGTAACGAGAAGGACTATCACTGTACTGCGAAAAACGTCTAATTTCATTTTTTCTCCTATGCTTACTTTGTTTTCTTTTCGACCTTCGCCCAAGTGTCCTTGAGATTCACGGTCAAGTTGAAGACGGGCTTATCGGGTGTTGTGTCTTTATCTGCGCAAAAGTATCCGAGACGCTCAAACTGGAAGCGTGAACCAGCTTCGGCGGAGGCGAGAGCCGGTTCTACATATCCAGTAAGAATCTCCAAAGAGTTGGGATTCAAGCAATTGAGGAATCCTTCTTCCCCTTCCTCGGGGTTTTCCTTGCTGAAAAGGCGGTCATACATGCGAATTTCCACTTCCTTGGCATGTTTCGCCGAAACCCAATGGATCGTTGACTTGACCTTGCGCCCATCAGGCGCGTCACCGCCTTTGGTGGTTGGGTCATACGTGGCATGGACTTCCACCACTTCGCCTGCATCGTTCTTGACCACATGCGTGCATTTGATGAAGTAGGCATAGCGCAGGCGCACCTCGTTGCCGGGGAAGAGGCGATAATACTTGGGCGGCGGCGTCTCGCGGAAGTCGTCCTGTTCGATGTAAATGACCTTCGAGAACGGAACTTTACGCGTGCCTGCATTCGAGTCTTCCGGGTTATTGACCGCATTCATTTCTTCGACGAGGTCATCGGGATAATTATCGATTATTACCTTCAAGGGGCGGATGACCGCCATGCGGCGCAAGGAATGTTTGTTGAGATCATCGCGCACACATTCTTCGAGCAACGCCACATCACTGACGCTGTAATTCTTCGCCACGCCCACGCGGCGGATGAATTCCAGAACTGCTTCGGCAATGTACCCGCGGCGGCGCATGCCGCGCAGGGTGGGCATACGCGGATCGTCCCAGCCGTTGACGCGATTCTCTTCCACAAGGCGGCGCAGTTTGCGCTTGCTCATCACGGTGTAGTTCATATTCAAGCGCGCGAACTCGATCTGACGCGGTTTGAACACACCGAGTTGATCGAGGAACCATTCGTAAAGGGGACGATGATTCTCGTACTCAAGCGAACACAACGAATGAGTGATGCCTTCCATCGAGTCGTTCTGCCCGTGAGACCAGTCGTACATTGGGTAAATTTTCCACTTGTCGCCGGTACGGTGATGCGGTGGGTTGTGGATGATGCGATACATCGCCGGGTCGCGCATGTTGATATTCGGGTGCGCCATGTCAATCTTGGCGCGTAAAATACGCGAACCCTCGGGAAACTCGCCATTCTTCATGCGCTCAAGCAAGTCCATGTTTTCTTCCACATCGCGGTCACGAAATGGAGAATTCACCCCAGGCTCGGTCAACGTGCCGCGGTTCCTGCTCACTTCTTCAGGAGATTGATCGTCCACATAGGCTTTGCCCATCAAAACAAGTTTCTTTGCCCACTCATATAACTCATCGAAATAATCAGACGCATACGTCACCTTGACCCACTCGATGCCGAGCCAGCGTGCATCGTCCATGATGGCTTCCACAAACTCGGTTTCTTCCTTGGCGGGGTTAGTGTCGTCAAAACGCAAAACCAACTCGCCGCCATTTTCCTTTGCAACGAGGTAATCGATCATGAACGCCTTGACGTGCCCAATGTGTAAATATCCGTTCGGTTCGGGGGGCAGGCGCGTGCGGACGGTTTTGAAGCGTCCATTCTTCAAATCTTCCGCAACAGCTTCGCGGATAAAATCAGACGGTTTATTTTCTTCAGGACTCATTCGTTGACTTAACCTTCGTGATGGATTTATGTGGATAAATGTCGCCGTTGTATTTCTAACACTTCGGCACGGCTCAGTATAAGCCGACGCCTGTCAGCATTTCAGGAACTTTATCCACACTGGAGCGTTGTATTCGTGTCAATTATAACAAAGTATAATGACTAAACTCTGGAGGAACCCATGACCGAATCCGATCAAAATAAGTCCAATTTTGCAGGTACCTACTTCGACAAAGACGTTGTATTACGCCTATCTCGCTTTCTAAAGATCGCCTCGTGGATCGTGGCGGGCGTATATATTTACCAGTTGATCCTCAATCTTGGGATTTTCATCCTGCAACTGATTCGCGGATTGGTTTACATTGGTGGTCCTACCGATTTTCTCTTGCAGCTTTCATGGCAGGTGCAGCCAAGCCTCGCTGGCTTGATCTTCTTTGCCTCCCTGCAAGCTATCGCGCAGGGACTTCTTATTCTGCTCGATATCGAAGACAACACCCGTCGCGCCGCCCGCGGGAAATAGGGCTTGCCCTCTCTGGGGCGGCGTGATAAAATACCGCCCGCTGGAAATGATGGGGATTGGTGAAATGGCATCACGTCGCGCTCTGGACGCGAAATTTGAGGTTCGAATCCTTGATCCCCAGCTAAAAACTCCCTCATTGAGGGAGTTTTTTTGTTGTCCAGTTCAGGTACTTCTACAGAGGACTGGTTGCGAGAACAAAGCAGTAGATGCTGACAACTTTCCGACTATGGAATGCCATAACGGATAAGATATACAGCATCATTGATATAGTCGCCAACATACAATACGCCATCCGCGCTGAATTGAAGCGGTAAAGGCATCACACCTTTTGGAAATTGGGTAAACCAGGTAACCTCACTTGTATATGTCCCATTTTCAGGCGTGAGAACGACACGTTTGACGCCAGTTTCGAGGGCGGGGTTGAGCCATGAACCGAAGATACCTACAAAGGCATTGTTCTGATATTCAGCCGGGAATTGGTCTCCCGTGTAAAAATCCAAACCATCTGCCGAGGAATGAGGCTCGAAAAATGCCACAGCAGGGATCGTATTTTCGCAGCCCAGTGAGGTCTGTTCGTCCCAGCAATTAGGAAAGCCGTAGTTTCCATTTTGAATAATGAGATTTAATTCTTCCTGGGGCGCTTCCAAACCGAGATCGTCACGTCCGTTATCGGTGGCAAACAACTCACCAGTGAGAGGATAAAACGCAATATCGAACGGATTGCGTAACCCAGTTGCGTAGATCTCTTTTTCTCCAGTTTCGATGTTGAAGCGCATAATAGTGGCGTTTCTTGCATCCGCTTCAGCACATGCATCACAGGTGGAACCAAGCCCCATGTATAGCCAGCCATCTGCGCCGAATTCCAAGTTGTTATTTTGATGACGCCCCGTAGATGGCAGGTTTTCCACCAAAGTATGGTTTGAATCAGATTTTCCATCTCCATCTGAGTCTTTCAGGATCGCAATCGCGCCTTGATACGATACATATACGTCACCAGTGATGGGATGTACTGTCAACCCGAGCGGAATGTAATACCCTGATGCAAAGATGGATTGAGAGTCGGCGTGTCCATCTTGATCCTCGTCAGAGAGTGTGTAGATGTTGCTGTCTGCTGAGGCGATCAGGACATTTCCATGCAAGTCGAAGGTCAGTGCCGTGGGGCGATATATGGTTGCAAACTTAAGAATGGAAAACCCTGGCGGAAGAACTGTCCCTTCAAGTTCAACAACAGAAGCAGGGATAGTGGGAGTGTATACTGCGGTAGGGGGTAAAGTTGGAGTGAACGACGGAACAGTTGCGGTGGCAGCCGGAGTTATTGTGGAATCGCCGATAAAAGTTACTGTAGCAGGCTGACAGGCTAAAAGCATCAGCGCAAGAGGAACAACAGAAATATATGGTTTCATAACAACGTATTATAGCGTCAGTAGTTGGGGAGAGTGTTTGAAATATAGAGCGGGTGTACTAAAAGTTTGTAGATGAGTTTGCTCCCTTCGCCGTCCTCGGCGGCGTTGAGCCATTTTCTAACAACCTTTGAGTGCTCCCATAGAGCTCAATATGGGTTTAAAAGAGATGTCCCCAAAATCAATCTTTGGGGACATCGTTTAAATTATTCTCGAGCATGTAAATAATCGTCAAGATTGAGCCGCTTGAAAAGCCGTTCGCGCACTTCATCGGGCAGCGGATTTTCTTCGCTGGGGATTTGCACAAGGTCGATCGTGCGGCGGGTGGTGTTGAGCACGATGCGGCAATTATCGCAGCCTTCGAGGTGCTTTTCGATCTCTTTGCATAATTCGGGCGGCAGTTCACCGTCGATGTATTCCGATAAGGAGCCTAAAAGAGCCTGGCAATTCTGGTGGGTGAGGTCGGTCATTGGGTTTCCTTTCTGCGTGTCCGCTCCGCGTAATAAGAGGAGAGTTGTTCACGTAAAGCCATGCGGGCGCGCAATAAACGGGTCTTCACATTCACTTCAGTCAGGTTCAATATTTCGGCAGTCTCTTTGATTGAAAGGTCTTCCACATCGCGCAGGATGAAGACCATCCGCAGCGAGTCGGGCAGTTTTTTAACCGCTGTCTCGATGGCGCTCTTGCTCTCGTTGGTAAGCAGCTCTTTTTCAGGGAGAATGCTCCAATCCACAAAAGTTTCGGGCAGGGGAACATCATCCGAGTCTTCGGGCTGCATGTCCTCGATGTTGATATTCGACTTGCGCTTGCGGATGAGCATCAACGCCTCATTCGCCGCAATGCGATACAGCCAGGTGGAAACGCTCGAACGTCCTTCAAAATCGGAGAGGTGAGTCAGCGCGTTGAGGAAGGTATTTTGGAGAATATCCTCCGCATCTTGCGTGTTGCCCAGCATCTTCAGCCCGAGGCGGTAGATCGGCGCAGAGAACGCGTCCACCAAGCGGGCAAATTCGGCACGGTCACCCGCGCGTAGGGCTTCGAGAGAAAAATCGTGTGTTGTTGAGATATTCATTGGATGCGATCTGTGTCAAAAAGTTTCAGACTAAGTATACCTCTTGCATAAGTGCTCCCGCCGCAATCCTCGGCGACGGGAAATCACCTTCATGATGTGCCGCTTTGAGCAAGAGTATCAATACGCATCACAGACAAAAGTTCTTGTAACTTTATTACGTCCCATGCATCAAAAGACTGAAACCCAAACATTGGAGACCCCATGGAACAATTATTGAACGAACAAGTTGCCGGGCAGATCAAACAGGCATTTGCCGAACTTGCCAACCCCGTGCAACTGCTCTTCTTCGGCTTGAAGGAGAGTTGCGATTATTGCGGCGAAACCCAACAGATGCTGACAGAACTCAGCGCGCTCGATTCCCGCCTTCATCTTTCAATTCACGACCTGAAGGAAGATGCCGCCGTTGCTACACAATATCGCGTGGATAAGGTCCCTGCGATCGTGCTCGCCTCGAAAAACGGCGACCAGGTGATCGACCTTGGTGTGCAGTTCTCCGGGATTCCCGCCGGATACGAATTCAGCACCCTGATCAATGACATCATCCTCGCCTCAAAGCAGACGACGGGGCTGGGTGCGGCCACCCGTGAGTTTTTGCAAACGCTGACAAAACCCCTCCACCTTCAAGTCTTCGTCACCCCTACCTGACCTCACTGTCCGCGAGCCGTGATGCTCGCACATCAAATGGCTATGGAAAACCCTTCCATGATCCGCGCTGAGGCGGTGGATGCGATGGAGTTCCCTGAGCTGTCCGATCAATTCAGCGTGCAGGGAGTCCCGCAAACAGTGATCGATTCTGGCAAAGGCATCGTGGTTGGCGCTGCTGGCGAAGCACAAATGTTGGCTGAGATCAAGCGTGCTTTGCAAAATTAACTACCATTGCCGTGCTTGTCCCGCTCGCAATCGAAGCGCGGTTGCGCAAAGTAAGTAAAGGCACTCTCGATGAAAAAACATCAGAAATACCGCAAACAGAAACGGAACGATACAGCGCTCAGCGCAGTTTTTGGGGGTGTGCTCATCTTGGTTGGCGCTGTCTTGTTTGCCATTTTGCGAAACCCGAACGTGGCATCCGCTTCGGATGCGCTTTTAAATTCCGTTGTGCCGATGGGGGTGGAATTCCCTGCGCCAGACCTTGTGCTTGAAAACGTCAAGGGCGGTACGCAATCGCTTGAAGATTTTCGTGGGCAGGTTGTCCTCGTCAACAACTGGGCGACCTGGTGCCCGCCTTGCAAGGCAGAGATGCCGTCACTGCAAGAGTTTTATGCCGCGCATGTTGAAGAAGGTTTCACCATTGTTGCCATCAATGCCGGTGACGGCAAACCTGAAGTGGACAAGTTTGCAACAGACTACGCTCTGACCTTCAACCTCTGGCTCGACCCTGATGGTGCCGCGCTCAATGCCTTCCGCAATGGGAACCTGCCGAGTTCATATGTCCTTGACCGCACAGGCACTGTCCGCTATGCATGGACGGGTGAGATCAGTTACGAGATGCTGGAAAAGTACGTCACACCGGTGATAGTCGATAGCAACTAAGCTTACCCTTTTGTCCTTGACGGGAAACACAACGACCCCGAAGGGGGCAAATGATTATAGATTTTGTTACAGAAAAGACGAACCCCGAAGGGGTGACATGAATTTTGATGTCATCCTCTCGGGGTTGATTTTTTGGGGCGAGCATTTAATTACTCACCTTACGCAATTTTCACTTTCTTGCGTCCTTCACCCTTCGACTGCGCTCCTCGACGTTCACTCGTCGCTCCGCTCAGGGCGGCTGCCGCGCT
>JACPVC010000366.1 GCA_016191955.1 Chloroflexota bacterium | reverse complement strand
TGCAAAGTTAAATAACTTGAATGTTTCAAAGGCTAGCGTTGGTCAACTGATACGATTGCTTAATCAAGAGAAAATATTGACCCCGGAAGAAAGCAGTGCTCTTGCAGATATGAGTGGATTGTTAAATTCAGCCGTTCATGGCGCAGATGTGGATAAACGCGCAACAGATTGGGCAATGGAGATTGGACCCAAGATATTGCATAGTTTGGACGAAAAAATTGACAAATACAATCGGCCCTTGAAACTTAAAGGCGTAAAGTAACATTCCTTTGCCTTTTCTTCCAAATCTACCCACTCCAAATCTCGCGTGAATAAAGAACCTTTTTGATTCGGTATAATTGGAAACATGGAAAAGATTTCCAGACGAGCCATTCAAACCTTTGCTCGCAAAGTCGCTAAAGAGTTTAAGCCCCAAAAGATCATCCTGTTTGGGTCGTATGCGTATGGCAAGCCTACAGCGGATTCGGATGTGGATGTCTTGATCGTGATGTCCTTCTCTGGGCGAAACCCCGAAAAAGCAACTGAAATTTGGATGGCGACGAAACCCAAGTTCCCCATCGACATTATGGTTCGCAAACCATCTGAGCTAAAGAAACGGCTTGCAATGGGGGATTTTTTTCTGCAAGATATTGTGAGCAAGGGAAAAGTTCTGTATGAAGCCGCTCACGCGTGAATGGGTGGATAAGGCGGAAAGCGACTGGATTTCCTTGCACCGCGAAATCCGGGCGCGCAACAATCCAAATTATGATGCTGCCTGTTTCTTTGCCCAACAATGCGTGGAAAAATACATAAAAGCCAGGCTTGTCGAAGCAGATATATATTTCAGAAAAGTTCATGATCTTACATACTTGCTTGATTTGGCAGCAGAGATCGAACCTCTTTGGATAAGCTATGAACAGGAATTCCGCCTGTTGACCGATTACGCTGTCGAGTTCCGATATCCCGGGGCATCAGCAGACATCGTGAGTGCCAAAAATGCTTTGAAGACTTGCAAAAGTTTTCGTACCACGGCTCGATTTAGCCTTGGAATAAAAGAATAATTCATCATGCCCTCCCTCTCCCTCACCCTTGCTTCCGACCATCCCATTCCCTTCCTCGCGGACCTGATGACGCGTAGTTTCGAAGGTTATCTTGTCCCTATCAACATCACCGAGACGGTCATGCATACCATGATCCGCCGCGATGGCATCGACTTGACCGCCAGCCGTGTGCTCATGAAAGATGATGAACCTGTTGGGCTGGCAATGATCGCTCGCCGCGGTTGGACGAGTCGACTCGCGGCGATGGGTATCACGTCCAATGCCCGCAGCGGCGGCGTGGGAGCGTGGGCGATGGAACAACTCATTGCAGAAGCCAAAATACGCGATGAAAAGGAAATGTTGCTCGAAGTCATCGAGCAAAACATAGCAGGGGTGAAATTGTACGAGAAGGTTGGCTTCACTAACATTCGTAGGTTGATCGGTTACAAGCTCGATACCAACCTTGCTCAAGGCGGCGTCCCCGCCGCCGAGGAAAGTGCCCAGAATGGGTACGGCGGCTTGAGCGGACAAAATGATATTGAAGAGATCGACATCCGCGAACTGGCGCGCATGGTCACTTATCACGGCATGAAAGATTTGCCATGGCAGCTTTCGGGCACGACCATCATGCAACACACGCCGCCATCGCGTGCCTTTCGCCTCAACGACGCCTACTGCCTCATCAGCAACCCCGATGCGACCGACATTGCCATTCAGTCGGTGTTGGTCAAATCTCGGTCACGCGGGGCAGGCTTGAGTGTGGTATTGATGCGCGCGCTCTTCGCGAAATTCCCCAATAAAGTCTGGCATGTCTCGCCCATCTACCCCGAAGAAATAGGCTTCGTCTTTGAGCATGTTGGCATGCAGCGCGAGTCGCTTTCGCAGTGGCAAATGTCGCGCACGTTGTAAAAGCTTTTACCACGGAGCCCACTGAGATCACGGAGAAAAGAAAAAAGAGAATCTCTGTGCGCTCCGTGTTCTCCGTGGTGGGATAAAATAGGCGCATGAAATTAGCCGCCCTTGTTCCCATGCGACATCACAGCCAGCGCGTGCTTGGCAAAAATTATCGCCCCCTCGCGGGCAAACCCCTCTTTCAACATATTTTGGATACGTTGCAATCTGTACCAGAAATTGACACAGTCATCGTGGATACCGACTCCGAGCCGGTACTGGATGGAGTGCGCCGCCTCGCTTCGACTGGGCTCAGCGCAGGCTTTCCTAACGTGAAGCTGATCCAACGCCCCGAGCATCTCCGCGCTGACGATGTCCCCATGAACGACATTCTCCTTTACGACACAGCGCAGGTTCAGGCGGATTTTTACCTGCAAACCCATTCGACGAATCCATTGCTGAAAGCCGAAACCATCTCACGCGGAATCAAAGCCTTCCTTGCCGATTATCCCAAATATGATTCGTTGTTTTCGGTAACGCGCCTGCAAACCCGCCTCTATTGGCAGGATGGACGCGCCATCAACCACAATCCGCTTGAACTTTTGCAAACGCAAGACCTCCCGCCTGTGTACGAAGAGAATTCCTGCATCTATCTTTTCACGCGCGAGAACCTGGAGCGCAAGAAGCACCGCATTGGCGATAAACCATTGATGTTTGAGATCGACGCCGACGAAGCCTGGGATATCGACGAGGAGTTGGATTTTGAGATCGCCGATTTTTTGATGAGGAAGAGACTGTAGCGTGGAGTGCGTCGCACCAAACGGGTGGGCTTTGCTTGTTTAATAAGCAGAGTCTACGGTTGGATGAATCCACTTATACATGGTGCGACGCACCCTCTCACAACAAAATAATATGAAAAAACTTAGAGAAACACTTGGCA
Source organism: Chloroflexota bacterium (assembly GCA_016191955.1). Classification (GTDB taxonomy): domain Bacteria; phylum Chloroflexota; class Anaerolineae; order Anaerolineales; family Villigracilaceae; genus Villigracilis. The sequence continues at coordinate 5,332 of JACPVC010000366.1, read as the reverse complement.
CATTCTGGTTCGGCACTCTGTTCCTCACCATCCTTGGCGTAGTAACCTACCTGCCCCTCGCAGCACGGATGGGCTATATCAACGATGACTGGTACCTGATGTTCGACGGGTACATTGGCGGGGCAAAGTTCTTCCATGATGTCTTTATCGTAGATCGTCCCTTGCGTGGGTATCTAATGCAGGCGGCATTCTCCTTGTTTGGCATGAATCCGCTGTACTACCATTTGAGCGCGTTTTTGTTCCGCGTGATAAGCGCGGTAAGTTTGTTTTGGATCGGCAATCAACTTTGGTCGCGCCGTGTTGCCTATAACTGGTTGGCGGCGTTGCTTTTTCTGGTGTATCCCGGTTTTCTTTCGCAGGTCAACCCTATCGATTATCAATCGCAGATTTTCAGCCTTGCCTGCGGCATGGTCTCTGTGGCATTGACGTTGAAGGCATTGCAGGCAAGGACACCTGCGGCGCGTTGGGTATATATCATTGCTTCTGTCGTTTTAGCATGGGTGTACCTTGGTTTGGTTGAGTATTTCCTGGGCTTTGAAGCTTTGCGTTTCGCCATGATCGTCATTTTGTCCCTCCGCCAAACCGGACAACCTGTTTTTTCACGCTTGAAATCTGTTGCTGTGACATCCCTTCCGTTTTTGGCGGGCATGGGCGGATTTTTAGTCTGGCGCTTGTTCTTCTTCGAAGCCGAGCGCAAGGCGACGGATGTCGGCTTACAGCTACGGTCTGTGTTTGAGACGCCGCTGACTATTCTGTGGTGGTTGAACTATCTCATTCAGGATGTGTTCAAGGTCATCATGGTGGCATGGACCGTGCCGCTGAATCTCTTTGGTTTCTCTCTGCGTTTGCGCGATGCTTTCTTTGGCTTGGGGTTGTCGGCGTTGGCAGTGGTGTTGCTTTTGCTCTTTCTACGTCAGAGTAGTGAAAAGAACGGGGACGATGAATCAAACAACAGTCCGGGCGAGATGCGGGAACAGATCTGGTTGGCGTTCATCACCATCGTAGCGTGTCTCATTCCGGTCATCCTCGTCAATCGCCATGTCATCCTGCCGGATTATTCGCGCTATGCATTGGCGCCGTCTGTGGGTGTGGGGATTTTATTCTCGGTTATCTTTGAACGTGTAAATACTATTTCATTACGTTCCGGCTTGATTGCTTTCTTGTTGGGCGTTTCGGTGTTGACACATCATGGCAATGCCGTGCGCGTGGCGGACGAAACCGAAGCGACGCGTAATTTTTGGTGGCAGGTGGCGTGGCGCGCGCCGAAGATTCAAGAAGGGGTGACGTTGATCGCGATGTATCCCGGAAGCCCATTGGCGGAAGATTATTTCATTTGGGGTCCCGCAAATTTTATTTACTATCCAGAAAAACAAACCGGCAATCCGTTAATCGTGAAGTTGCCTGCGGCGGTGTTGAATGGCAATACAGTGACACAGATCACGACCAACGGCGGCGTGGAAACTCCGCTGCGGCGTGGCAATTATTTGGAACGCGATTTTGGGAATGTGTTGGTGATGGTGCAATCGAGCAGCAACAGTTGCGTACGTTTCATCGATGGCAAGTCGCCAGAGTTGAACTCGTATGACGACGGGCGTGTGACCATGATCGCGCCGTATTCCAAGCTGGTTTCGGTAATTACGGAAGGCGATGTGCCTGCTGTGCCCGTGGAAGTTTTTGGTGCGGAACCAGAGCGCGGCTGGTGCTATACCTACCAACAAGCGAACCTTGCCCGCCAACGCGGCGATTGGGATGCGATTCCTGTTTTGCTCGATGATGCCCTGGACAAGGGCTATTACCCTAACGACGGTTTGGAGTGGATGCCTTTTATGCAGGCATATGCTGTGCAGGGAAATCTGGAAGAAATCCAATCCATGCTCAAATTGGTGGTTGCGGATAAATATTTGCGGTTGCAAGTTTGCAATTCGATGACGGATTTAATGACGCGCGTGTCGCTTAGCGGGGATGTAAAGGCATTGATCGAACAGAATATTTGCAAATAATTTTCAAAAGTGGATGTGATGAAAAACTTTATCGCTCGATTCTTTAACGCACCTTGGTACCCGATTGTATTTGGCGCTTATCCGATTTTGGCATTGCTTTCCGCGAATGCCGGGCAGGTTGAGTCGGTTGCTGCGCTGAGACCTTTATTGATTTCTGCCCTGTTTAGTATGATCGTGTTTTTGCTGGCACGGATGGTGTTTCGTAAAACACATAAGGCAGCCTTCTTTTCAGTATTGTTCCTGCTCCTCTTTTTCACGTACGGGCATGTTTACATGTTCATTGAGGATAAGCTCCCGGAAGGGGACTATGTGCGCTGGTTGTGGGTGGTTTGGGGTGTCTTGCTAGTGCTTGCCTTGTTCTGGGCGACCCGCCCCAGGTTGACGTTTGAATCGGCGGCATCCTCCCTGAATGGGATGATGCTTGTCTTGCTGGTCATGTCTGTCGCGCAATTGGATTTCAGCAGCGCTCCGAGTGGTGCGCACCGTCTTGGCGCGGAAAATGCGCCGATACAGGAAGACCTCGTCCTGCCGGAGAACCCGCCAGATGTATATTTTTTCCTACTCGACTCTTACGGACGTTCGAACTTACTTAAATCTGCTTATGGATATGACAACAGCAATTTTGAAAATGCGTTGGCGGAACGCGGCTTTTATATCGCAGACGAAAGCCAATCCAATTATGTGCGCACGGAGCTCTCATTGGGTTCCTCGCTCAATATGCAATACCTTCAAGACCTCGACCCCGCTTTCAAGCCCGAGTCCATCGGCAGAAAAGTCTTGTGGGATGCGCTCAAACACAGCGCCGTGCGTTACAACTTTGAATCCATGGGGTATGAAACCGTGAACTTTCCCTCCGGCTTTGCCTGGCTCGAGATCACAGATGCGGATCATTTTATGTCTCCGCCGCCGATCTCTTCAGGGATGACCGAGTTTGAGGGGCTGTTCGTGCGGACGACCCTTGCCCGTTATGTGCAAGAGTGGGGCTGGATTGATCCCGATGCGATCATGGCTGTGAACTACCGCGTCCGCTTCAACTATATTTTCGACAGCATGGATGATGTGTCACAGATGCCCGAACCGACATTTACCTATGCCCATGTCATTTCGCCGCACCCGCCCTTCGTCTTTGACCCGCAAGGCAACCCCACCGACCCGGCAGATTTTTGGAACGAGAACCGTCAATATACGGGCAAGCTGTACCAGAAGGGTTATTTGAATCAACTGCCTTACTTGAACACGCGCATGCTTGAAGCCATCGATACGATCATGGCGAACTCCGAAACGCCGCCCATCATCATTATTCAAGGCGACCATGGTCCCTGGCTTCAGCCCAAAGATAAGCGTATGTGGAATTTCACGGCGGTCTACATGCCGGGTCACGAAAACACGTTGTACCCGACCGTTACGCCGGTCAATTTGTTCCGCCTGGTCTTCAATAACTATTTTGGCGGCAAGTATGATATTCTCGAAGATAAGAGTTATTTTTCCCCAGTTCCTAAACTTTATGAGTTTACTGAAATTCCAAACCCATTCGATGAAGGACATTGATCGATGAAGCACACCGTTCTGCTCACGGCTCCCTACATGCTCCCATTCGTGGAGCGTTTCAAGCCGGTGTTTGATTCCTACGATATCGACCTCATCATTCCAAACGTGGAAGAACGCATGGAAGAGGAAGACATCCTGAAATATGCCGGTCAATTCGACGGCACGGTGTGTGGGGATGACCGCTATAGTGCGCGCGTGATCGAAGCCTGTTTGCCGCGCTTGAAAGTCATCTCGAAATGGGGGACGGGAGTCGATTCAATCGACGCCGAGGCTTGTTCCCGTTTTGGGGTGAAGCTTGGGCGAACGCCGAATGCTTTCACCACCCCCGTCGCAGACACGGTGCTTGGCTACATGCTTGCTTTTGCCCGCCGCGGTCCGTGGATGGATAAAGCCATGAAAAGCGGCGAATGGAAAAAGATTCCCGGCAAGACGCTCAGCGAATGTACGTTGGGGGTCATCGGTGTAGGCAACATCGGCAAGGCGGTTACGAGACGCGCGAAAGCCTTCGGCATGAAAGTCTTCGGCACAGACATCATCGACATCGACCATGTCTTCGTCAGTGAATCTGGTATCGAGATGACCGATCTCAACTTTCTACTTTCCAATTCTGATTTCGTCTCTGTCAACTGCGATTTGAATCCAAGGTCTCGTCATCTTATCAATGCGGACGCGCTCTCAAAGATGAAATCCACGGCAGTGCTGATCAATACGGCGCGCGGTCCCATCGTGGACGAAAAAGCCCTGGTCGCGGCACTCAGTTCCGGTCAAGTGGGAGGCGCGGCGCTCGACGTCTTCGAGTACGAGCCATTGCCATTGGACAGTCCCTTGCTGAAGATGGACAACGTCATGCTGGCGCCGCATAATTCCAACTCCAGCCCAACGGCGTGGGAGCGCATCCATTGGAATACGATCAAAAATTTGGTGGAAGGTCTGGGTATGCAAGTGAGGAAATTATGACAAAGCTTCGCCTTGTGTTGCCTTATGTATTTCTGTTCTTGCTGACGGCGTTGGTGCTCGACCTTGCCAACCCGCTCTTCGATAAGCCCGCCAGAGATGGCGGCTTTTTCCTTTATGCAGGAGAGCAGATCGTGGACGGCAAATTACCTTACCGCGATTTTTGGGATTCAAAAGGACCGGGGATTTTCTACATCAACGCATTGGGCTTGCTGTTGGGCGGCGGGTCACGCTGGGGTGTTTGGTTCATTGAATTCATCTGTATCTTCGGTACGTTGTGGCTTTTGTACGACACGCTTTCGAAACGCTGGGGCATTGGCGCAGCATTGTTTGGCGCTACATTAGCTGGATTTGGCTTGCGCGCGGTCCTCGGTTATGGCAACTACACCGAGGAATATGCCCTGCTCTTCAACGCGGCTGGGATCGTACTCTTCCTCTCGATGGTGGACGTGGAACGAAATTATTGGAAATACATTTGGGTTGGCGCGTTCTTCGGGTTGAGTTTTACCTTCCGTGCCAATAATATCGGCGGGTTGTTCGCGATCCTGGGAGCGATCATCCTGTATTACGGATTCAAACGCCATTATCTTGAAGTGCTGCGCATCCTCCTTGCGACTTTGGCTGGGTTTGCGATGCCCCTCATTTTATGGACGCTTTACTTTGCCATTGTCAGCGACGCATGGGAAATTGTCTATGCGTCCATTATTTTCAACTTCTCCTACTCTGCCGCAAAGGACCGTGAATGGCTGGATATTTTCGGCGGCTTCGGCAAATACGGCATGGGCTGGGTTGGTTGGTTCACGCTGGTGGCATGGTTTCTGGCTGGCTTC
>JACPVC010000363.1 GCA_016191955.1 Chloroflexota bacterium | reverse complement strand
CCCACGCACAGAAGGGAGGAAGAGTCGTCGACGCGTTTTTCCAAAAAAGAGAAGAAGGTTTCCATGTTGTTCCTTGTTATAAAAAATAAAGACCCTAAAGGTTTTGAAAGCCTTTAGGGTCTATTTTACTCAATGAATGATTTCCACTTACTTGTTTCATCTGATATCCATTTATTGAAGCTGCCGCTGATCTGGTCCCAATAATATGGATTCCAGATATTCGCGCCATAGCCGTTGCACTCAGGGATGAAGAAATCGAGCGGAATGGTATCGGGCAGGTTGCAGACGGGTGATTCTGCGCCATCGGCGGAGGTGGGCGATTTGCCTTCGCGGGTGTTGGTGAGGTTGGGCGTTGGGATGCAGTCTTCGAACCACGAGTTGCCAGGGTTGCCATCGGGCAGGCGGCAGAAGGACTTGTCTTCTGTGCGGGCAAGCTCGTAGGTGAAGGCGTCGTAGATTTTGCCGCTTGCATTGCTGAGGCGCAGCGTCTCGCCGCCGTCGCTGAGCAGGATTTTGGTTTCTTCGCCGTAAAAGACAACGCGGTCGCCGGGCTTGAGTTTGACATCGGGCAGGCTGAACGAAGACCCGTCTACAGTGCTGAGCTTCCAGCCGCTGAGCGAGATTTCGATGGAGGTCAGATTCTTGATCTCGATGAACTCATCGAAGACATCGGTTTTGCCATCCTGGTTCCAGTCGAAGCCCGGGCGCGCGAGAATTTCGTTGATGATCGGACGCGGGTCGACCGCTGCTGTGGGTGGCAGAGGTGTAGGTGTGGATGTTTTATCTGGCGTAGGTGTTGGTGTGGGTAATGGAGAATTGCTTTTCTTCGGCGTTCCCAGGATATCACCGCCGTTCGCGTTCTTTCCGTTTTTTACTGCCCCTGTGTTCGTCCGCCAAATGCTGTCGCTATCAGCGGAGGTGCTTGTGCGTTCCATCGTGCCATAAGTGGATGAACTGCCTGCGGGCCAGCTCCCGCCGTTGCCATTGGCTGTATCGATGACTTTGTTTGCGCCATCGAGCAGCGACAATGCTTCGCCGCTGTTGGAGAGGTCGCCTGTATAGATTTGATCCGCTGTGATATCGGAGACTGTGGTGTCGTTATCGCGCTCGAGCAGGAAGTACTCCCCGGCGGGAATGGTTCCATTGAGCGTGATGGTGGGAGTGCCATCTGCGGCTTTCAACGTCCAGCCTGTGATGTTGACGCTGGCGTTGGTGGAGTTGTACAGTTCGATCCATTCATCGTCGGTCAGGCTGGACGTTGTCCCTGCCCAGGCGACCTCATTAATAATGATCGAACGGACGCTCGATGCAGCAAAAGTGACCGAATTATCCGTGGAAGTGCTGGCAGTGTTATTGTTGCCGGAAAGGTCTGTAACGCGGTTGGCGGCAATGGACGGGATGATCGTACCGTATCCCGAAGAGGTGGCGGAGAGGGTGAAAGTTTTATTGTCGCCGGAGTTGGTGATGCTCCACACCACGTTGGCTGCCGTGCCGCTTTGGGTGATGTCGGAAGTGGTGAAGACAGCAGTATTGATCGGTTCGGAGAATTGGACAGTGAAGTTGATAGGCAAGGCGCTGGTTGGGTCGAGTTGGGTGCCGGATTGGTTGATGGTGACGGTGGGAGAGACGCTATCAGTATAGGTGACACAATTATTTGGTTCAGGGGAAGCACATCCAGGGTTGCCGGAAGAACTATTGTAGTTACCCGCAGGGTCATTCACTCTGTCTGCATCAATCGAGGGATTTATTGTGCCATTACTCGAAGCAATGGCAGACAGCGTAAAAGTTTTATGATCTCCTGAGTCGGTTATCATCCAAGTAATACCTGTAGCTGTGCCATTCTGACGAATATCGACTGTGGTAAAGGTATTGACATCGATCTCTTCATCGAATGTTACTGTGAAGTTAATTGGAAGAGTTGTAGGATTTTCTATTTGACCAACAGCTTGAACAATAGTAACTGTTGGGGCGGTCTTATCGACCTCATAAATTTGATTTGTAGCTGGTGGTAATGTAAATGTTAGTTGGTTGCCATATACATCAGAGATTGAGTACGGTGGGAGAGATGACAAGCTAATACTTACAGTTCCCTCATAACTACCATCAGAGACCGTTACATCATACATTCTTCCATTTTCAACTTTTACTACATCAACAAGCCCATATCCAGAAGAGACAAAATCCGCAATACCTACATCCTTCACTGCTTCGCTAAACGTGACTCGAAAAACAAGTTCATCAGCATTGGTGTACTGAGAGGTTGGGTCCTGACGAGTAAAGGATAATAGTGTTGGCGTGACCGAAGTATTGTCAATAGCAATATCTTCATTTGCGCTCAACGAGCCGGGACTTCCCGGTCTTGGCAAAATTAGCGTAGCATTTCCGCTTGCACCGATGATCGAGCCGCCGTTTAAAGACAGCGCATTGTAAGAGACATAATCCAGATCATTGGTATTGTCACCGGATTGGATAGTGTAATTGAATGTCAATACATTTGTTCCGCTGCCGCCGGTATAAACCGCATTTCGATCCGTTGTGCCGACTTCCATGAGAAGGGTAGGTGTACCAGTGACTGTAACAATATTGCTAAATTCAAGTTGGATATCAATTACCGCGCTACTGGTGTCAGGATACACGCCGGAACTTGAAGATGTAACATCCACAATTGCCAAACATGGAACCGCCGTGCTGGCAGAATTTTGAGGGTAGCTGGTGGAAGAATTGAATATGAAATCCGTTGAGTTGTTGTCCGTGTCCTTACAACTTCCTGCGCTTCCACCGTCTTTTCTTTCGTAACTCTGGTTGGAGGTTCCACTCATAGAAGAAAGAGTGGAACCTTCTTTGTATAGTGTAGTAGTACACAAACCAACTTGGTCAATAATGACACTTGTTGGGATTATGCCGTCTCTTAGCGCGAGTCCGCCATCATCTGCAATTCCAGCTACAGTGTATTCTCGATCAGGAGAAACAGAACCCATGTAGGAGTCTTTTTTGGTAATTAAGTAATATTGACCTGGTGCAAGAGTTACCGCAGGTACTGTTGTAAGTAGGGTTTCTGTAGAGCCACAGCCACTTGATTTATAGAGTGTCCAATTGCTAATATCCACAAAACCCCCACTTGCATTGTAAATCTCCACAAACTCATCGTCTGCCCCACCAGGACCACGAACTCTAAACTCACTGATAAAAACACCTAACTCATCCGCAGCATTCAACGGCTTCGCCTCCGCCCGCTCGATGCGCGGAGAAAACATCCCAGCGCACAGGGCGAGGAAGAGGGTCAGGATGAGGGCTAGACGTGAGAACCGGGTTCGATTGGGCATGCGAAGGTTTGGGCGTGGCAGCGGCTCACAGGCAGAAACAACTCACGGCGGCGCGTGAGGCGCGAGTCCACGTGCGAAAATTATACCCTTGGCGGGCATGCATACGCCACCCTGTATTCGCAAAAGAAATAAGTTAAGGTAGAAGGTGACAGTCACGCCGTGGCGTGACTGTCACCTCTGTAGGTTAGGTACTGGAAGGAGGAGGAGTAGCAGGAGTACGCGGCTCGACCACCAATTTGATGGCGGTGCGCACCTTGTCCTCGATCTCAACATCCACAAACTCGGGGACGCAGACCACATCGATCCCGTCGTTCTTCAGATAACTGGTGGCAAGCACCAAAGCTTTGACTGCCTGGTTGACAGCGCCGGCTCCGATGGCTTGAACTTCTGCCCGTTTGTGTTCGCGAATCACCCCCGCGATCGCCCCGGCGACTGCAGAGGTACGGGAGTTGGCTGAAACTTTGATCATATCCATGGCAACCTCCCAAGGTTGGTAAAGTGGGGACAAACTTACTGTGTGGATTGTACAGTAATCCCTTAATGGATTCAAGCAGTATATAAGTATGATAATGGATTCGTAATAATAGTAGGGGCTGTGGATAGTGTGGATAACTCGATTCAACCCCCATATTTGGATGACGTACATGCGCTTCACCCCACACCTTTGGTTGGTCATTCCAACCGAGCATGGACTCCGCTGTGGATTTATTTCGGATAACTTATCCACACACGTTGTGGGTATTTTTGGACTTTCAAACAGTTTTCCATATTTTGGATTTCCCCAAAACCACCCCCCATATATGGGGGTGATCCGATCTGGAGTTGTCAGACCATTTGGCATGGAAAAGCCCTTGTTGTCCACAGGGGAGAGGACTTTTCCACAGATAACTGGCACTTATCCACAGGTTGGCGGGCTTGAGGATGAAGTAATGTCTAAACAACTCGCCCAAGATATGGGGGCTGGAAACGATATTTCGGATAGCAATAAGAATAATATGTGAAAAATGGTACGACCAAGAGTGCGTCGCACCTTATTAAACAAGACTCATTCACAGTTTGGATTAGTCTTATTTATGAGACTCTTCCACCCGTCTGGTGCGATATCATGCCCGTAGGGTACGCACCCAAACTTACCCTCGCACGTTCCGCCCATACCCCGCTTCTGCCAGCACCTTCCCATTTTCAAAAGCGGTCTTTCCACGCAACACAACTTTGCGGACTTTGCCTTTCACCTTCCAACCTTCAAACGGAGTCCAGCCGCAGCGAGTGAATTGATCTGCGGCTTTGATCTCATAGACGGCATTCTCATCCACTTCCACCCAGGTTTCGGGCTGGTCTGGCAGGTTGAAGATGCGTTTGGGGTTGGTATGTAACCTTTGAATTAAACCGTCCACTGTCAACCGTCCATCGTCCACAGCCGTGAGCAAGAGTGGAAGCATTGTTTCCAAGCCGGGAAAGCCCGGAGGTGGATTTTCGCCGTCCTTTTCTTGCAATGTATGTGGAGCATGGTCGGTGGCGAAGCAATCGATCACATCCAGATTTGTCCACAGGCTATCCACATCCTCCTGAGTAGCTAAACGCGGGCGGACTTCGCCTCTGCCGGGCAGGCCTGACAGGTTCTTAAAACCTGTCAGGCCTTTGGTTAAGAACAAGTGATGCGGACAAACCTCACACGTCACCTTGATGCCTTTTTCCTTGGCGGCTTTGATGAGCAGGATTTCTTCTTTGAGTGAAACATGTGCAATGTGAACGGGATGATCGTAAATTGCAGAAAAGAGAATTGCCGCCGCCATCGTCCGGCTCTCGGAGTGCATCACCATCGGCGCAGACTTGGGAAATTTCTGGAAGTGCGGCATCCACAGGGTCATATCGTCGAGGCGCAGTTCGCCAAAGGTGGAGTCGAGGTACATCTTTAGCCCGGCAGCTTTCGGCGCGAGCGAGGCGGCGATATCCGCGTTATCGGGTCCCGCACCGATATATTGACCATAGTCGCAGCGCGCTTTGGATTTCGCGGCGTCCAGCGCAATATTGAGAGTCGCTTCATCGAAGATTGGCGGCTTGGTGTTCGGCATGGCAAGGAGGGTCGTCACGCCGCCGGCGAGGGCAGCCTGTGTGACCGTGTCCCAATCTTCCTTATGAGTCGCGCCGGGTTCACGCACATGCACATGGGGGTCGATCAAGCCGGGGAGTTTAAGCATGGGCAAAGTATAAATGACATTACAGAGTATCGCATAATTTGGTAAACGAAAACTTCGGTTTTCCCTCGTAGTTTTCAGTGAAAAGTTTACTTAATTATGAGACAAGCGATAATCGGGTTTTGTGGTTGAAGTTAGGCACTCCATGTCAATAAACCAGGACTAGATGACCTGCTCCCTTCGCCGTCCTCGGCGAAGGATTTACTCGCAGAACGCCGCCGGGGACGGCGGCTTGAGCCAAACTACTAACAGACTTTGAGTGCTCCCTTAGGCACTCCATGTCAATAAACCAGGACTTACGCAAAAACCCAAGAGCAAGCCGCGAACACTTGCACCGGCGCGCAAGTGCAGGTGTTACACGAATTGTCACGAATTTTTTAACCGTTCGCATGAATTCGCAACATCGTGCCCGAAGGGTAAATTCGCGGCAAAAGATTTTGAACGTGTGCATGCAAAACATGTCAGGTAAATTGCTCCCTGCGCCGTCCTCGGCGCAGAATTCCCTCGTAACACGCCGCCGGGGACGGCGGCTGGAGCGTTAACCGCTGACAACCTTTGCATG
>JACPVC010000362.1 GCA_016191955.1 Chloroflexota bacterium | reverse complement strand
GTGGCACATTCTCAAACAGGGAAAATTCGACGCCATTATCACCTTCACGCATGACAGCAATGTACTTGGACTCCCTCTCGCCAAACTGGCAGGGATTCCCGCTCGTGTCGGCACACACCTTGGCGAGATTCGCGGCATGTCAAAATGGCGTGAAAACCTGCATACCTTCCTCGTCAATCGCGGCGTGATCCAAACGTTGGTCGCATCTTCGGCGCGGACGAAAAATAACTCCATCGAAGTGGGCGTTGACCCGAACAAGATAACGACCATCTACAACGCCATCATGCCTTTTGACGTTTCACACATTGACCGTGAGGTTGTGCGCAAAAAAATTGGGCTGAAAAAAAATGATGTGTTTTTCGTCGCTGTGGGACGGCTCGTGTACGAAAAGGGACATGAGTTTCTTGTAGAAGCTATGTCCACTGTAACTCAATCTGACGCTCACGCCATAGCAGGAATTTGCGGTGCAGGTCCGTTGCACGACCAATTGCAGGCGCAGATCGAGAAATTGAACTTACAAGATAAAGTAAAACTGCTTGGGCAATGGGACGAGATTCCCGAACTGCTTGCAGCTTCAGATGTTTTCGCCCTGCCTTCACGCTGGGAAGGGCTGCCGATGGCGTTGCTCGAAGGTATGATGGCGGGATTGCCTGTCATAGCCACGCGGGTGGAGGGTGTAGATGAAGTCGTCCAACCGGGTGAACATGGACTATTAGTGCCATTAGAGTCTCCGGCAGAATTGGCGCAGGCTATATTACAATTGCTCCGCTCGCCGCAAGACCGTCAACGCATGGGAAGGGCGGCGAGAGAAAGAGTATTAAGCTCTTACACCACAGATCGCATGTGCGAAGCATATTTGCAGGTGATCGAACAAGGCTTGGGCAAGGGGAAAGCCGGGTAAGCGCAATCAAGCAAAGGCTTAAGGATGAAGCGAAAATTGCTCCGACCGCCGTCCCCGGTGGTTATCGAATAAAGGTCAAATAATGAAGCGTTCGTCTATCGATTTTGGAAAAATAATCACGATCACTATCGCCGCGTGGGTGCTTGTCGGCGCGTGCATCGAGTTCTACAATGTGGCGTGGGGAACAGGCAAAGCAGTCGGGTTGTTCTCGCCGAGGTGGCTGATCCTCTTTGCGTTTTTCGTTCTGATGTGCGCCGTTTTATACGCGGGCGTTGGGCTTTCTGTTCTTAGCCGCGAAAGATTTCTCTCTCTGTTCCAAAAAATAATTTCAATTAGGAATAGACTGCCGCTTGTAAGTTGGCTGCTGGCGATTCTGATCCTGATCTTTCCATCATGGTTTTTGCAGCGGACAATGTGGGGTATCGTCTTCCACGGCGCTTATTTCCGCGCAGTTTTATGGGCGCTGACCATCTTTCTTCTTTCTGCTTTCATTACGCGCGGCGAAGCGCTGATCGAATGGAAACCCTTTCTCGCCGCTTTGACCCTCGCATCGAGCGCATTCACGATTGCCGTTTCTTTGCAGGGCGTCACCGATTATCCGTTTTCGATGGGCTGGTCTGAAGGCAACCGCATTTGGGACTACTCGATGCGCTTTGGGCGCGGCAGGTACGGCATCGCCTATAATCAAGATATTTATGTTCTGCTCGATTCGGGGCGTATGTTGGTGGGCGGTCTTCCGTTCTTAATTCCCAACGTCACCATCAAGACCGTTCGTTTCTGGATCGGTCTCACGCTCATCCTCCCGTATTTTTTGGTCGGGCTTGCCGCATACATCGTTGCCGAGAAAAACATTCGCGTCTGGCTGTTGATGACGTTATGGGTCTTCCTGTTTTTGCGACAGGGTCCCATTCATTCGCCGCTTGTCCTTGCTGCTGCGCTAACAATTTTCCTTTGGCGTAAACCGCTGTGGCTGGCAATTCCCTTAATCATTTATGCTGGATATTTTGCCCAGTCGAGCCGATTCACCTGGTTGTTTGCTCCCGGTCTATGGATCGGGATGCTGGAGTTGGCAGGCGCCTCTTTCTCTAGCGGCAAGCTGGATCGAGCCCATTGGGTTCGGGCAGTCGCTTTGGGCTTGTCCGGCGCTTTCGGTGGATTCCTCCTCCCGAAGTTGATGCCGCTCCTTAATATTGCAACGGCTCCCTCAACTGCGGTTGAAGTGGCTGAGCAGATAACCAGTATCGGTGTCACACCCGATTTTGTGAATTATGCGGTGACCGACCAACCGCTCTTATGGTATCGCCTGCTCCCCAACCCCACATACGGCACCGGAATTTTGCTTGGGCTGGTCATTGCCGTTCTGCCGGTTGTCATATTCCTGGTGTGGCTTTCTGCTTCTAAAAAATGGCAGTTGAACATCTGGCAAAAACTTGCCATTGCTGGACCGTTGCTTGCCTTTCTCATGGTTGGTTTGGTTGCCAGCACCAAGATCGGCGGCGGCGGCGACCTGCACAATATGGATATGTTCCTGATCGGGGTGGCGTTCACACTCTTCATTGCCTGGGTCAATGGCGGCAGGGATGTGGTGATGAAGAACGAAATGCCCGCATGGATGCGATTTGTTCTTGTAGCAGCATTGATTCTGCCTGCTGTTACACCAGCCCTTCAATTACGCTCCTACAATTATGGAGACGAGATCGATATCTTGCTGGTATTAACCGATAAAACTGCTATTGAAGCTAAATCTTTTGATATGCTTCCCGACAGTGAAACCGTCCATACGGCTTTGAAAGAAATTCAGGATGCCGTGGATGAGTCGCAACAGGAGGGCGATGTGCTTTTCATGGACCAGCGCCAGTTGTTGACCTTTGACTATATCCGCGAAGCGAAGTTCATCCCTGAATATGAAAAGAAAGTTTTGATGAACGAGGCGCTAAGCACGAATTACGATTATTATTCTTCTTTCTACATAGATATTACCAACCAGCGTTTCTCGCTCATTATCACCGAACCACTGCGCACCCCTATCAAAGATAGTTCTTTTGAATTCGGCGAAGAGAACAACGCCTGGGTGGAATGGGTGTCCATCCCTGTGCTTTGTTATTATCAGGAAGTTCAAACCTACAAAGAAGTGAATGTGATGCTGCTCGTCCCCAAACCTGTGCCGGATGACTGCTCTGAATACATCCCACCGAGAAAATAACTTCAACCCTGCTCGGTTGGGGGCTTAGCCCCCAACCGAGCAGGTATTCTTTACATGGACATATTATGAATCTTCGTTATCTTCTGCTTCGACTTTTACGCCACTTCATGCCGGAGAGACTTGCCCGCTTCCTGCTCAAACGACGCTGGATCATCAAACCTGGGCTGGAATCCACCGACCCGTTTGCAGCATCCGCGCGATATGTGGAGACGTTATCAGCGAAGGGCGTTTCGATTGAGGGGAAGCGGGTGCTGGTCTTCGGCTATGGCGGTCGTTTTGCTGTGGGCGTGGATCTGCTCAAGCGCGGTGCGGCGCATGTAGTTTTGTGCGATCATTTCGTGCTGTTGGATACGGAGCGCAATCGGGAGTTACTGTCAGCGTATGGAAGCTACCTGAAAGTGGAGCAGGATGAGGTCCAGCCGCGAGGCGAATTTATCACATTATTGCATGGCGATATCCGCGAAGAGTCCATTCAAAGGCAAATCTCGCAGGTGGATGTCATCCTCAGTACATCCGTCTTTGAGCATTTGGACGATGTGCCGGGCATCACGAAAGCTTTGGCGAAATTGACCGCTCCAAGCGGCATCCATTTGCATTTTGTGGACTTGCGCGACCATTTCTTCAAGTATCCGTTCGAGATGTTGAAGTTTTCAGAAGGCACTTGGAAGAATTTTCTGAACCCCACCAGTAATTTGAACCGCTATCGTTGGAACGATTACCTGCGTGTGTTTGAAGCGAATTTTAGCAGCGTGGAATTCACGGTACTCGAACGACTCGTGGACGAGTTTCGCAAGGTGCAGGGAAAAATTCGCGCTGAATTCAAAACGGGGGATGAAGCCATGGATGCGGTGACGCTCATCCATGTGACCGCAAGCCAGCCGAAGTAGACCGGAGTTTTTCATGCAAAACAAATTGAATTCGTTCTTTTCACGATATGAATTCTTGATACCGTTTTTTATTTTCATCCTGTTTCTGGCAGCATCGCTGCCGGGTGTGAGTTGGGGCGCGCCTGCCTTGTGGAACCCCGATGAATTGATCTGGCGCGTGGATCAGGCACTGGCTGGCAACATGAAGTTTGATGTGACCGAGCCGGATTTCAATTATCCCTCCCTGCCAAAGTATGTAATGTATGCCATTGGATCGGTGACTTATGGGATAGGGCGCTCCACATATGCCTTCATCGTGGCGGCGCGTACGTTTTCGGGCGTGCTAGGTGCCCTAGTGGGTGTGCTCGTTTACTTGAACGCTCGTGCCATTGGTGCCAATAAACGGATCTCTGCTTTGGCTGGGGTACTATATATTGTCAGCGGCGTTGCAGTAGCAAATGCGCGTTTTGCCCATAACGACCTATATTTACAATTCTTTTGTGCGCTGTGTTTGTATTGTGTGACCCGTTTTCAATATTCGCAACTGAAAACATGGTTATATGCCTCATTCCTTGCGGTTGGGATGGCGGCTTCAAGTAAATATACCGGTGCCAGCATGGTACTTCTCCCAATTGGTGTTTTCCTTTTTATGAATTGGAAAAATGTGCGATACTGGTTCTTGCATTTTCTGGGTGTCCTCATCCTTGGGGGGGTGTTGGTTGTTTTGGGATACGGCATTGGCACGCCACGCCTTTTTCTTGCGCCGGCGACTTATCTCTCGAAGGCAATCCCCGCAGCCATCCGTTTTTCACAGTATGGCTTTAACTCCGGCACGCCAGTTGGTTTGTATGGTCAATGGGGTGTATTCAAAGATGCAGTGGGAATATTTGCCTATTATCTTTTTCTGATGGCATTTATGTGGTTCGTTATCCGCCTGTTGTTGAATCGATTGGGTAAAGTTCAAATGAGCGAGACTATGACGCCGGGTCTTGTGATCTTGGTTGCAAATGTAATCCTTTTTGACTTGCCCTTTTTAATTTCCATTAATTATATTCCCCGCCATTTCATTCCATTTGTGCCTTTGTTTGCCATCCTGGCTGCATTTTTTGTGGATGAAATTCTGCGCCTCGCTTCGGATCGGAAACTGGTCTTTGTTCAACCGGCAGTTGCCACTCTGATGATTTTGGGAATTGCATACTCTCTTCTTCGGCTGGCGAGTATCGCGTTGTTATTTATGAACGATGCGCGCATTCCCGCCGGAGAATATATTGCAGAAATTCGCGGGTACGGAAAAGGCATTGAGTATACGTTGTATCCGCCCAATATCGAGAAGAGACGCTTTACCCGTGCCCACAATTACCCCATTTATTTTGTCAAATATGCCGGTGAGGTTGTACCAACCGGCGGGCGTTTTGAATTCAATCAAGGGGAACAGGGCTTACTGGATCGTAGCACCGACTATTTTGTGATCGATAGCTATACTTATGACCGTTTCTATGTCGAATCGATTTGCGAGACGAACCCCGTGGAATGTGATTTCTTCAAGAGATTATTGGCAGGCGAGGTGGAGTCCTATCGCCTTGTTGCTGATTTCAGCTATCGCCTTCCAACTTACCTGCCGCAAGTGAGCGTGGCACCAGTCAACCCGGATGTGCAAATTTACGAACGGGTGCCCTGATGATCGTTTTTTATGAGGAGACTATTTCTTTTCTAGGACCACAAGCAAACGGGTTGTAAACAACATAGGGAAGAGCTGCAGGATTTTCTCGAAGGACTTTATGAACAGATAGGCGCCAGCCGGGTAAAGCTGAGGACCCGAATATCCGCCTGAAGCGGCATAAGCGAGAGCCGTTATCCTTTTTGTTTTCACGATTTTCCATTGTCCCAATCGACCCAAAAATTCATTTCCGGTGAATATCCAGGTCGCATTTCCCTGGGCGGCATAATAATCTAGTTCATTCGGAGACCAATCTTTCGGAGCGACCCATGTAATATTTTTCGTTTTTCCGACAGGTTCAATATGCATCCACTCATATATTATTCGCCCCAATAAACCCAGCCCGGGTTCCATCATGATGACGCGACCCTGGGGGGCAAGTATGCGATGAAATTCTTCGAGGGCGGTTCCAGGATAGCGTAGGTGATGAAAAACATCCACCATAAGCAGGTTTGAAACGGATGCGTCTTCAAACGAAAGCTGATAGGCATTTTCGATCTGGTCCAGCCACGGGTATGGGAATAAGTCGGTGCGTATGCACTCTGGAATGACCTCACGAATACTACCCATGCCAGAACCAAGTTCCACGTTTTTTCCGGTGACCTGGCTTCGGTTCCCGTTCATTTCCTGATATAGGTCCGTATACACTTTGCGAAGCAATGGCTTGCGCTGCCAAAGTTCGTGGTTCTTGTCGATCAGGTCCTTGTGAAGATTTATACCCATTATTGTTCGACCTTTTTTTTAAAATTTCCGATCTCGTACACATTTCCAAAAAAGGAGGGGAAGGCTTTCATGGGCTGAACTTTTTCCTTTTTGAAAACCTTTTCGGCTGCTTCCATAATTTCCTTTTCCGTGGAAAAGTGGTGCTCGCGAATATCGTAGCCCAGCAGACGGAACATAAACACCATGAAGGGGCGCTCCACAGGGACGCCATAGACGACCTGCCCGCCCGGTTTGAGCACGCGTTTGATCTCGGCAAAAGCCTGCGCCAGCTCATCGGGTTTCAGATGTTCGAGGATGCTTATCAATAAGACGGTGTCGAATTGCCCGCCTTCGTAGGGCATGTGCAGGACATTGCCATTGCGCAGGTCCGGGGCGATGCCGTGTGGAGAGAAAACATCTTTCACGATGTTTACATCACATGTCAGGTCAAGACCATATATCTTTTTATAGCGGTTATTCAAATTCAGGAAGGTTAGCCCGCTTCCAAACCCGACCTCAAGGACACTG
>JACPVC010000361.1 GCA_016191955.1 Chloroflexota bacterium | reverse complement strand
TCAAACTGCTCGATAAATGTGACGCCGTCCTGCGGGTTGGCGGTCCCTCCTCTGGCGCGGATCTGATGGTCTCCACAGCCAGGGAAAAGGGTGCAAAAATCTTTTTCTCTTTGGATGAGATCGAACCGATGTAGGCAAAGACACTTAACCTTGAACATAGGGATTTCTCAGCAGTGTACGCTCAAGCCGCCGTACCCATGCTGGGCACTTTCCCCGGCGGCGTTTTGCGCTGGGAATCCTGCGCCGGGGACGGCGCAGGGAGCACACTAAGGCAGCGCTTTGAATGTATAATTTTCGTATAATTTCATAACAGCCCGTGAATCTCCCCGGTTTAGGATTAGAATTCAACACAGGATGGTAGTACCCTACGGGGTCACATCAAAATACCCCATTACATCGTTATCCATTTATTGTTAGCAAAGGAGATTTATCAATGAACAAGGCACATATGTTTACAGCTAGCTTAATTCTCGCCATTATTTTAGTTTCCTGCGGCGCGAACACTTCCCCCGTCACCTACGAATCCGTTTCACAACCTTCGATCAACCCCGGAGACGCCGTCCCAGCGCCGACAGGGGAAGTGATCCTTACAGTGGATGGCAACATCAGCCAGAAGAACGTTGGCAGCGAGTTGCAGTTCGATCTCGCAACATTGGAAAGCCTGGGATTGGTAAAGTACGACGTTGACGACCCCTTCGTCAAAAAGAACATTGACTACACCGGGGTGCTCATTTCGCAAATCCTTGAGGTAGCCGGGGCGCCGAAGGACACGGAGTCCATAATGTTGACTGCCCTGGACGATTATTCGGTCGACATGAAGGTCGCCGATGCGCTCAAGTGGCCGTTCATGGTTGCCATAAAAGCGGACGGGGAATACATGCCCATCGACAAGAACGGTCCGTTGCTCAGCGTTATCCCGTATAACGATTTCTTGGAACTCGACCATCTCACGTACGATTCCGTCTGGGTCTGGTCACTTTACAAGATCACGGTCAAGTAAACCCTTGTCATGAATAAACGCACAAACATTTTTACGCGTTGGATGCTCACTCCGGTCGAGGTATTCGGCATTATCGCGTTGATCGGGCTGACGGTCACCGGGTTGTATTTCTCCATTCGAGATGCGCTTCAACTAGGCGAGACCATCGATCTCAGCCTGACGCAGACCGTGATCCTGAACCAGGGTGTTGTCAACCTCCAGCGTGAGATCCAGTTGGCTCACAATGAGGTGACCCGTCTGCTCGGCGATTTGGACGACCCGCCGCGCGAAATCACCCGTTTCGACTTCATAAAAATACAGGTCAACAATCTTGTATCAGCGGTTGAAACGCCTGAGATCAAATATATTTATACCGAAGAAGACCTCGCCCTGGTCAGTCAACTGAAGGAACATTCCGCAGTCATTGAAAACATGATCGCGGATTTGAACGGCGCATCGTCCGAAGATCGACATGCGACCCTCACAGCTCTGGACGCTATGCTAACCGAGATGGAATCAACCGTCAAACTGCTTATTGACCGCCAGTCATCAACGCAAAGAAATGCGATCATCCAAACCAGGGATTCATTGGGCATCTCCCAGCGGACAGACATCATTGCCGGCACCGTGCTTTTGGTCATGGGTCTCTCGCTTGCGGCTGTATTTCGCCGTACTCTGATCGCCCGTCTCCAACAAGCCATCGAAGCAGACCAGATAAAAAGCCAGTTGGTGCGGAATATCAGTCACGAATTGCGCACTCCCCTTGCCGCCATTAATGGGTACACCCACCTGCTGAATGAAGAAGCCTATGGTCCGCTCCTGGATGAGCAGAAACAGACTCTGTCCAAGATCATGATAAATTCGACGCAGCTTCAAGGGATGGTCAACAACCTGCTAGACAGCGCGCAGATCGAGCAAGGCAAGCTTTCCATCAGGAAGGCTCCTTTCGCCATCGAGGAACTCGTCAAGAACTCCCTCTCCGCGCTGGATATTCTGGCGAAAAACAAAGGGTTGGAATTATCCAGCCAGATCGAGCCGGACGTTCCCCGAAACCTGATTTCAGACAAACTGCGCTTGGAGCAAATCCTATTTAATCTGGTCAGTAACGCCATCAAATTTACCGAAACCGGCAGCGTAAAAGTCCGGGTATTTTTGCCAAACTCCACCCATTGGGCGTTTCAGGTCATCGATACGGGAATTGGCATCGCCCCTGAATCTCAGGAACGTGTGTTTGATTCTTTCTGGCAGGCAGACAGTTCCTCGACCCGGCAGCATCGTGGGTCTGGACTTGGGCTGTCCATAGTAAAACAACTCGCCCATCTCATGAGTGGGAAGGTTGCCGTCCAAAGCAAGCCTGGAAAAGGCAGTATTTTTACCGTTACCTTACCCCTGGAACCAAAATTATGAACAACTTACGAGCGTTAATTATTGAAGATGAAGCCGATCTTGCTGAAATCTATACAAAAGCCCTTCAAAGAGAAGGCTTCGAGACCGAGACCATCAAAGATGGAAGAAAAGCCATAGAAAGACTGTCAACGGTTTCTCCAAATGTCATTCTCCTCGACCTGCATTTGCCCCAGGTCGGTGGCGCAGCCATCCTTCAAGCAATCCGTTCGGATGAACGCTTGAAGAAAACCCCTGTGATCGTCACCACCGCAGATGAAAGACAAGCTGAAGAACTGGAACACAAAGCAGACCTTGTGCTGCTCAAGCCGGTCAGCCTCAACCAACTGCGTGAGTTGGCTAACCGCATGGCAAATTCAACATCAGATAATTAAATCCAAGGACCACGCAAAATCCTTCAAAACACCCCGATTTTAAATCGAGGTGTTTTTATTTCCACCAATCCTATCCAAAATATGACAACAGGCATAAGGAATTAAGTCATATATAACTAACGTAATTCGTCCCGCAGGAATACACTTGTTCATTGAGGAATTACAAGGCACAAGCGCCTTTTTTACAGGAGAAACGTATGAACAAGAATGTCATTATGATCGACGGAAACGAAGCCGCCGCAAGCGTTGCCCACCGTCTCAATGAAGTGATCGCCATCTATCCGATCACCCCGTCCTCCGCGATGGGCGAATTCTCAGACGAATGGTCTGCCAAAGGCAAAAAGAATATTTGGGGCACCGTACCACTGGTCGTAGAAATGCAATCCGAAGGCGGCGCGGCAGGAACCGTACACGGCGCGCTTCAGACCGGCGCTCTCACCACCACCTTCACCGCGTCTCAGGGCTTATTGTTGATGATCCCCAACATGTACAAGATCGCGGGCGAACTCACCAGCACCGTTTTCCATGTTGCCGCGCGCGCCATCGCCGCCCACGCCCTTTCCATCTATGGTGACCATCAAGACGTGATGGCTGTCCGCCAAACTGGTTGGGCGATGCTCTCTTCCGCCTCCGTGCAAGAAGCGCAGGATTTCGCCGCCATCGCTCAAGCCGCCACTCTCAAGGCACGCATTCCCTTCCTTCATTTCTTTGATGGATTCAGGACCTCGCACGAAGTGAACAAGATCATTCAGTTATCGGATGAAGAACTCCGCCTCATGCTGGACGATGACCTGATCCGTGCCCATCGGGCCCGCGGACTCAGCCCTGAGCATCCCGTCCTACGCGGCACCGCGCAAAACCCCGATGTCTATTTCCAGATGCGCGAAGCGTCCAATCCATATTACGCGGCTGTCCCTGCTATCGCGCAAGAAATGATGGATAAATTCGCAAAGATCACCGGGCGTCACTACAATCTCTTCGATTACACCGGTCACCCCGATGCCGAACGCGTGATTATCGTCATGGGCTCCGGCGGCGAAGTCGCGGATGAAACCGCTGCCTATCTGACCAAGAAGGGTGAAAAAGTTGGCGTGATGAACGTGCGCCTGTATCGCCCGTTCTCGGTGGACCATTTCATCAAGGCGCTGCCCAAGAGCGTCAAATCCATCGCCGTCTTAGACCGCACCAAGGAACCCGGCTCGATGGGCGAACCGCTGTACATGGACATTGTTAATGCTTTGGTCGAAGGTCAAAGGCATGTCCTGAGTGAAGGCGAAGGATCAAATGTCAAAGTCATCGGCGGGCGTTATGGTCTTTCCTCGAAAGAATTCACACCTGCCATGGCAAAAGCCGTCTTTGACGAACTGTCTAAGCCTGAACCCAAGAACCACTTCACTGTCGGTATCAACGATGATGTTTCCAATACTTCGCTCACTGTAGATAACTCCTTCTCCATTGAATCGGAAGGCATGGTAAGCTGTGTCTTCTTCGGTCTCGGTTCGGATGGAACCGTGGGCGCCAACAAGAACTCGATCAAGATCATCGGCGAAGAGACCGAGAACTTCGCGCAGGGTTACTTCTACTACGACTCGAAGAAATCCGGCACGATCACCATGTCGCACCTGCGCTTTGGTCCGCACGAGATCCGCGCGCCATATCTGATCGAAGCCAACCAGGCAAACTTCGTCGCCTGCCACCAATACTCCTTCCTCGAACGCGTGGACATGCTCAAGTACACCAAACAAGGCGGTATCTTCCTGCTCAACAGCCTGTACGGTCCAGAGGAAATCTGGGAGCAACTTCAACAGGAAGTACAAAAAGACATCATCGCAAAGAAACTCAAGTTCTACGTTATCAACGGCTATGATGTCGCCGAAAAGACCGGCATGGGCGGGCGCATGAACACCATCATGCAGACCGCATTCTTCGCCATCAGCGGTATCCTGCCGAAAGAACAAGCCATCGAACAGATCAAGTACGCCATCAAGAAGACCTATGGCAAGCGCGGTGAAGCCGTCGTCCAGAAGAACTTCGACGCGGTGGATGCGACCATCGCAAATCTTTATGAGGTCAAGGTTCCAGCGAAGGTCAACTCAAAGACGACACGCAGACTCCCGGTCCCGAATGAGGCGCCGGACTTCGTCAAAAACGTGCTCGGTCAGATCATAGACTCCGACGGCGATAACATCCCCGTCTCTGCCTTCCCTGTAGACGGCACCTTCCCCACCGGAACCACGCAATGGGAAAAGCGCAACCTTGCTTTGGAAATCCCAGTTTGGGATGCAGACCTGTGTATTCAATGCGGTAAGTGTGTGATGGTTTGTCCGCATGCGGTCATCCGCCACAAAGTGTACGAAGATAAATACGCCGCGAACGCGCCTGAGACGTTCCAGCATGTGCCTTCGAAGTTTAAGGAATTTTCAAGCGGATATTCCTACACGGTGCAGGTCGCGCCCGAAGATTGCACGGGCTGTACGCTGTGTGTGGAAGTTTGCCCGGTGAAGGACAAGAAGACGGCGGGACGCAAGGCAATCAACATGGAACCCCAGCCTGCTCTGCGCGAAGCCGAAGCGAAGAATTGGGACTTCTTCATGAAGATTCCAGACCTTGATCGAAAATTGATTAATCCGGCCACCATCAAGAACTCGCAGTTGCTGCGCCCGTTGTTCGAGTTCAGCGGCGCGTGCGCGGGCTGCGGTGAGACGCCGTATGTGAAGCTGGTTTCACAGTTGTTCGGTGACCGTGCCGTGATCGCCAATGCGACGGGATGCTCATCCATTTACGGCGGCAACCTGCCCACCACACCGTGGGCAAAGAATGCAGAAGGACGCGGACCCGCATGGTCGAATTCGCTCTTTGAAGATAACGCCGAGTTTGGTTTAGGCATGCGCCTGACGATTGACAAGCAAAACGAATACGCCAAAGAATTACTGAAATCATTCGAGCAGACCGTGGGCACCGAATTGGTGACAGCGATCTTGAATGCCGACCAGGCGAATGACGGGGGCATTGAAGCCCAGCGTTTGCGCGTGGAAGAGTTGAAGAGTAAGTTGGAAAAATCGAGCGACAGCCGAGCCAAAGACCTCATCAGCCTGGCGGAAAATCTCGTCAAGAAATCTGTGTGGATCATCGGCGGCGACGGTTGGGCGTATGACATCGGCTACGGCGGCTTGGACCACGTGCTTGCCAGTGGACGCAATGTCAATATCCTGGTGCTCGATACCGAAGTGTATTCGAATACGGGCGGTCAATCCAGCAAATCCACACCGCGAGCGGCAGTTGCCAAGTTTGCCATGGGCGGCAAGGGTCTGCCCAAGAAAGACCTTGGTCTCATCGCCATGTCTTACGGCTATGTGTACGTCGCCAAGGTTGCGATGGGCGCAAACGACCAGCAGACGCTAAAAGCCCTGCTCGAAGCCGAAGCTTATGATGGACCATCACTCGTCATCGCCTACAGCCCGTGTATCGCACACGGCTACGACATGGCACGCAGTCTCGATCAGACAAAACTCGCAGTGCAGTCCGGTCACTGGCCCATGTTCCGCTACGACCCAAGGCTGGCGCTCAATGGTCAGAATCCGCTGCAGATCGAGTCGAAGGAGCCGAGCATTCCGATCTCACAGTATGCCTACAATGAAACCCGCTATAAGATGCTCACCCAAATGAACGAAGAGCGCGCCGAGGAATTGATGAAGGAAGCCCAGCACGACGCGAAAGCCCGCTGGACGCTCTACCAGCAGATGGCTACGATGCATTACGGAAATGGGAACGGTAGTGAAGGCGAGTAGTAGATAGGTAAACAAGTAGCAAGTAGACAAGTAGACAAGGATGATGACGTGGCAAATTTATCGACGACCTGCCTGTAATGTTCCTCTGCTCTCGCCGCCGGGGGACGGCTGGAGCGAAATTAAGACCTAACAAAAAAGGCTCTCCAAAACGGAGAGCCTTTTTTCATTCAATTCGCAAGGACTATTCTTCAACAGGAGCGGCGGGGGCTTGCTTGCGCTGGCGGAACGTGATCCGTCCACGCGCCATATCATAAGGGGACATTTCGAGGGCAACACGGTCGCCCAACAAAATGCGGATGTAGTGCTTGCGCATCTTCCCTGAAAGGTACGCCAGAACCTCGTGACCGTTGTCGAGCTTCACACGGAACTGGGTGCCGGGCAGCGCTTCGATCACCACACCGTCCACTCTGATTTTGCCTTCTTCTTTAGTCATACATGCCTCTTCCTATTCGTTGTCCTTGAAGGAACGTCGCTTGATACGTCGGATCGCCTTCTTTTTCTCCATACGGCGGGTTTCGCTCTTGGAAACGAACCAGCGTTTGCGACGAACCGTACTTAACACACCGCTCTTCACGACCTTTTTGCGAAAGCGTTTGAGCAGGGAATCCTGGGATTCGCCATTTCGTAAATTGACACTTGCCACTGGTTGTCACCTCCTTTCCGTTATGGAAATTGCCCAAAGGGCATAATAAAAAAATCGGCTGTCATTCGCAGATTCAGCCGAAAGCGTCCATCAAAAAACCTGAAACGAACTCCATGATCCTACGATCAATAATTGCGCTTCAACTCTCCTTTGATTATGAGCGGAACCGCTCGACTGCCGAACCTGCGGGCATGATTATACACGATTCAAGCGCGGATGAGAAGATGATTAACTGACCTAAGATTGCTCCCTGTGCCGTCCCTGACGCAGGGAGTTAGCCGCCTAATTTTCCTTCTCAACCATATACACCATCCGTAGTACCTTCAAATCATCGTAATTCAACACACCATTCAACTTCTCGAAGACCGGCTTGAGCAAGGCAGTGCCCACTTCGTCGAACGCGGCGAAGGCGGCTTGCTGCTGCTCCGGCGAAGCCTTGACCAGCGCCTTCAAGTCCACGCCCACGCGCAGGCGGTTTCCCGCCGCCATGTAACGCATCAGGTTCTCGATGATCGAACCCATCGTCACCCGGTAACGCTCCATCAACGCCGCCACTGTCTCGCCGGCATTGTACGCTTCCCCTATCAGCATGTAACGACGGTGGGAGTCGCTCTTGTCGCGGGAGGCTTCGACCGCTTTGGGTTTTTCCTTCAAGTCATGCCGTTCGCAATATTCCTTCACCACGGTCAAAAACGCATCGCCGTATTGCCGCGCCTTCACCTGACCCACCCCGGAGATCGCCAGCAAATTCTCCTGCGACTGAGGGAAGTACGCCGCCATCTCCATCAATGTGCGATCGGAAAAGATCACATACGGCGGCACTCCCGCCTCATCCGCCATGTCTTTGCGCTTCTGACGCAGGATGGCAAACAGCCCGCGATGATATTCCAACTCTGCGGCTTTTTTCTTCCCATCTTTTTTGACGCGCTCCGCCGCCTCTTGGACGATGCCGAGAATGGGTTCCCGTTTCCGAAGCGACTCCAACGCTTTATCCGTCAGGCTGAGCGTATGGAACTCGCCTTCCTGCTTGAGGTATCCCATCGCCAGCAGTTGACGGGCAAGATGCATCCACTGTTTCTTGGTCAACTCGCTGCCAATGCCATACGTTGACAATTTATCGTGTCCCCAGCGCAGCACCTTCTCGTTCTTCGAGCCAAGCAAAATATCCACGATATGACCCGCGCCGAATTTCTCGTCTGCCCGTTTGACGCAGGAGAGGAATTTCTGCGCAGGGACCGTGATGTCTGTCAGCGGGGTCGGGGCGGAGGTGCAGTTGTCGCAGTTGGAGCAGGTCTCGGCGGAGGTTGATTCGCCAAAGTAGTTGAGCAGCGGTCTGCGGCGGCAGTTTCGTTCATCCTCGGCGTAGCTCACAATCGCATTTAGATGTTGAACGGCGGAACGTTTTACCTCTCCATCCATTTTTTCGATGAAATAATTGATCTTGGCAACATCCGCATAACTGTAAAGCAGGGTGCAATGCGCGGGCAGACCGTCGCGCCCGGCGCGTCCGATCTCCTGGTAATAGCCCTCGATGCTTTTGGGTAAGTCATGGTGAATGACAAAACGGACGTTCGGCTTGTTGATGCCCATGCCAAAGGCAATCGTAGCGACGACGATCTGCACATCATCGCGGATGAACGCCTCCTGATTGCGTCGGCGTTCGGCATCCTCCAACCCGGCATGGTACGGGCGGACGGAATATCCGCGCGAGGCGAGATAGGCGGCAAGGTCATCCACTTGCCGGCGCGAAAAACAATAAATGATGCCGGACAGGTCTTTGTATCGGTCGATCAATTCGATGGTCTGACGGGTTGGGTCTTCTTTGCGAAGGACTTCGATATACAGGTTTTCTCGGTTGAAACTGGCGATAAATTCGTTCGTGGTCGTGAATTTGAGAGTCTGCCGAATGTCCTGCCGGACGCGCGAGGTGGCAGTGGCTGTCAACGCCATACAGACGGCATCCGGGAAGCGTTTGCGGACTTCGACAATTTGGCGGTATTCGGGGCGAAAGTCGTGACCCCACTCCGAGATGCAGTGCGCTTCGTCGATGGTCAGCAGATCAACTTTCAGTCCCGAAAGAAGCGAGAGAATTCTGGGGGTGAGGAGAGTCTCCGGCGCAACGTAAAGCAATTTAACCTCGCCGCGCTTCACGTAATCCATATTCTCCTGGTATTCCTGCGCTGAAAGCGAGCTGTTTAGAAAAACGGATGGAACGCCGAACGCCCGCAACTGCTCCACCTGGTCTTTCATCAGGGAAATGAGCGGGGAAACCACGACCGTCAGACCGTCAAAGATCAGAGAGGGAATTTGATAACAAAGCGACTTGCCCCCGCCCGTTGGCATGACTGCCAGCGTGTCTCGGCGCGCAAGCACGTTCTCGATCACCTCTTTTTGAAATGGGCGAAAGGTATCGTAGCCGAATGTATTTTTCAGAACGGAAGCGGGCATTTGCATAAATATCCTCCCTCGTCAGGATGAGATGATAGAACAATTGTATCATTTCCGGGAGGGTAAGTTGTCTTTACAAGTTACACAAAATTGCGCGGTTGGGGCTCGCCTTGCGCAATCCATCTTTAAGTTGTACACTATTTAACAATAGTTTAAACTTCGCGTTGGACAAGATTAAAACACTCATGACAACAAGGCTAGAGGGATTACGATGAATATTCGCAGACTCTATTTGAGGGATATCGAAAATCGGGGGCGTGCTTTGGGCACACCCGTTATTAAGTTTGAGAACCGAAAAATCATTGCGCCCGGTCCAGACCAGGAAGTGCCCAATGGGCTTATGCGCTTCCTGACCGATACAAGCGGCTTCTATTTATCCCTTCCCCCCAATACGGTTGGAATCATCATTCATCCAGACGGCTCCATGGATTACAAAACTTCAGGCGGATTGCAGGAAGTGCGCCCCGGGTTATATAAAATCCTCTACGTGGATATGCATGACCGCTCCGATTCGACCCAGCCCGTTTCTGAGATCGCGCTCGACGGAGAAGCGCTGACGCTGCGAGTTCTTTTCAGATACCGCGTGGTCGATCCGCTTCTGATCCTCGGCATCGAACGCCCGGTGGAAACCCTGATCGACCACCTCCAGGCAGATCTAGCGCAGTATATCCGCACCCATAACCATAACGATATTGCCGATAGAAGCAACTCGCAGGAAGCCGGAAAGATCCTCCAGTTCTTCGCCCAGCGGCACGCCACCCGAAACCGGCTTTCAAGGGGGATCAGCATCGAAGGTATCGAGCTCAAGGAATTCACCGGCGACAGTGAATATGTCAGCATGCGGCGCAGTACCC
Source organism: Chloroflexota bacterium (assembly GCA_016191955.1). Taxonomy (GTDB): domain Bacteria; phylum Chloroflexota; class Anaerolineae; order Anaerolineales; family Villigracilaceae; genus Villigracilis. Next base: position 8,616 of record JACPVC010000361.1, on the reverse strand, counting down.
TCACCCAACAGCGCCAGACTCAGTTCGAAATGGACCTGCTGGACCGCAAAAACGAGATCGAAAAATTGAAAGCGGAGCAAAAGATGGAGATCGAGCGGCTGACCGCCAGGTCCACCGCCGAGACGACCAAGTTACGCAATGAGATCCTGCGCGAAACCCAAAAGCAGGACATCCTCCTCGAAAATATGCGCTCGCAAACCCAACGGCGGCACGAGTTGATGGTCAAAGCGGTGGATGCAGTCGGGCAGGCAGTGGAACACTCCAGTTATTCCCGCAACCCAAGCGAGATCAAAAACGCCATCAACAACCTGCTGGATGCGATTAAAGAAAATTCTCCCACACTCGAGCAGGAGGCAGCCAAAAGCGGAGACTCCGCGCATGTTGCCGCCGCGCGCACACCATCTTCAGGGAATCAAAAGATCGAAGACCTGACCAATACCCTGCTCAACCTGCTAAAGCCTAAAAAATGAGCATCCCGTTCATTGAAACAACCGAAACGCAGGAAGGCTGGCAAGCAACATTTGCCTTTCAGGTATTTCACCGCCCCAGCGAAGAATGGCTAAAAATGAAGTGGGGGTTCAACGCGGGCGCCCTGTTGGATGAGGCTCTCGACCGGCACAAACTCTTCGTTGAATCGCAAGCAATCAACGAAACAATGTATTTCGAAGAAAGCATCCTCGCCCGCACGCTGGTAATCCGCGGTATGAAGTTGCCCGGAAAAGGGCTGCAAATGGCGGTGCTCGGAAACGTCAAAGCTGCCAGCCAGGCGCAGGCGGAACAAGGCTGCAAGAACTATGCCCGTGAAGTCTCCTCCACCTTCCCGCATGATTTCATCCTGCGCCCCGCCGAAACAAAACCCGAATACGATGGGCTGAAAGGCAGCGAGTTGTTATCGAAGAACCCGGGCGTTGCCTGCATCCAAAGAGAAAACACGTTCATCCCGCCGATGCGTGGTTTCCATTATTTGAACGGTTTCTGGCAAACAGGTGTCCGCTCGCATGAACAGATATGGCGTGCCTTGTCACGCATGGATCGGACGACCATGTTCAACGTCATTTTGGAGCCGACGATCCTGCTCGAAGATGAAAAGGAACTCCTGCTGGAGATCAAGAAAAAGGTGTCGGATACTGAGGAGAAACCTCCCATCTTTCTGCCTTACTATCCCTGGGTGGAGAGCTATATCAAACGACGGCTGGCGCCCTGGAAAAAATTCTTTCTCCTGCAAGTGCAAGTCGTTGCCGAGGGTGAAGTGGATGAAAACCTTACACGCTCCATCGGTTCGGCGATCACACGAGATACAGACAATGCACCGCTCCCCGGCTTTCACGTTACATACCCAACCTCGGTAGACGAACACGCCGAATGGCTGGATGACCTATGCATGCTGAATTTGATCCCGCCGCAAAGAAGGATGGACGACCTAGCAGACATCGATGAAGCCTTCTCGGTCTTCCGCCTCCCACTGCGACCTGAAGCTGGTCTGCCGGGCGCAGACTTTATCGCCCACCCGGGCAGCCCAACTTGAGACCCATGAACAACAAGAAACCCAGAGATATTGTCCACGTCCGCGTTATCAGGCACATGTTGCAGGGGCTTTCGGTTGCCTTGGATAATGGCGATCAGGGCATTATCCGTGCACGGGAAATATCTTGGGATGGTAAGGATGGCATAAACTGGAAGGAAGAATATCCCGTTGGGTGGGAAGGATATGCCGTTGCCATTCCGTTGGAAAAAGGGGAAGCGCGAGAGTTCAGCCTGCGGTTGGTGGAGTACGACCCCTGGGATGATTTTTTCGAAGGGCTTGGCAGGAATCAAGTCATCGATGGGACGGTGACGGGAGTTTACGAGTATGGGATCTTCGTTGAACTCGATGCCGGTATTACAGGCTTGCTTCACAAGTCGCGCATCCCCGCCAAATTGCAACCCTCCATCCTGGACCTATTCTGGCACAACGATAAGGTGTATGTCACGATCCATGATGTAGATCACGAAAAAAGGCATATCGAGTTGAGCCTGGCACCGGTGGAAAATTTTTCGGGTGAGAGCATGCCTGGGTTGTTGAACCAGTCATCCGTCACGCATGAAGCGGCAGCCAGCGCGGAACAAGTCCTGAAGGCAGGCATCCAGCGCAGGCACATCCTGGTCGTGGAGGATGAAGTCCCGCAATCTGAAACGGTCTGTGCCTGGCTGCGTGAGATGAGTCAGCATGTGGATGTCGTGCAAAGCGCAGAGGAAGCGCTGGATTATCTATCGAAAGTCCAGCCTGATATTGCATTGATCGATGTGGGGTTGCCGGGGATGAGCGGAATAGAGTTGGCGAATAATATTCTCGACCATTACCCGCAGGTTCAAGTGGTCAATGCCACCGACTGGGCGCGCGCGAGTGAAGTGCGGTCTGAACTCGACGCCTTACAAGACAGGGGTGGAAAATTATTTTACAAACCGCTCGTGCGGGAAGAACTCGCAAGTTATCTCGCCGATAGTAACGAGGAAACCGGGAACGTAATAGTCAACGAGGAACCTACCCCCCGCCCCCCAAGCCAAAAGTGGGAGGCGAAAAAAGCCATCCACAAACTGCTGGTCATGTGCCGGAAACATCTTGGGGTCGAGCAGGTCTTCCTGTTTTCGTTCGACCCCGCTCACCGCAAGGTGAGCATCATCGAGCGCGCCGGTGACGGGCTGGTCAACAAGAGCGCGATTGCGCAGCTTTTACACAGCCCGGTGCGGGATGTGGCTGAAGACGGCGAAGCCATCTTCGTCAATGAGATCGGAAAAAAGGACCAAAAGCGTTTTCAACACCTGCTCGAGTTCAGCCCCGAAACCGTGTCCTGCATCGGCGTGCAGGTCCCAGCACAGTCTTCCCTGAAGTATGCATTGTTTGCCATGGACAAGCGGGCAAAACAATTTGGAGAGGCAATTCAAATCTATGCGGAGGGAATGTCGCTGGCAATTGGCGCGACGCTGGACCAGCTCGACCTGCGCGAACGCGCCGCGCTGATGCAACGCTCTGCCCTGATCGGGAATCTGGCAAGCGGCATGATCCATGAGATCAATAACCTGCTCGCTCCGCTGCAATATGAATCCGATAACCTGCGCAAGGCTCTGGCACAGATCGAAAAAGACCCCGAACATGCCCGCTATGAAAATGTTCGGAACGAGGTCGCTAATATCGAACAGGATATCCGCCAGATCGTGGGCACGGTGGGCACGTTCGGCAAGATCGCAAAAAAGCCGCAGTTGGAAGTCTTGCGTGTGGATGAGATCATCAAAGATACGCTGGTCTTACTGAAGCAGATCAGCAAACGGGCGCGCGTCGATATGTATTTTCAGCCACCGGAGAAGCTGGTAGTTGTGCGCAACAAGGCAGTCATGCTTGGGCAGATCTTATTGAACGTGTGTCTCAACGCCATTCAACAGATCGCGGAACACGGGTACGATCATGCCCGCACCATACGGATCGACATGGAACCCATACGTGAAAACAGCAACGGCGCCATGTGCCGAATCCTCATCCGGGATAACGGTCCGGGCATCCATGCCTCGCTTTGGGACAAGATATTCGAAATGGGCTATTCCACCCGCCAGGATGGCAGTGGCATTGGCCTATTCGTTTCGAGAAATCTCATGGAAGAAGTTGAAGGCAATGTCTACGTATTGGACAGTCATATCCTCTTCGGTACGGTATTTGCCCTTGAATTTCCAGTCCATGTATGAAGGTCCTTATGAGCCGTTTATTGATCCTCGACGACAACGAACACTTCGCTGAAACCCTGAAACGCAGCATCCACCAATTCGACAGCTACGAATCGGAAACAGTGGAGATCGCCGCCACTTCAAATAGGGCGATTGAACTCGTGCGCATGGCAACAGAAAAGCGGCAGCCTTTCTCCGTGCTCTTGATCGACCAAAACCTGGAAGCGGAAATGGACGGTATTCAGGTCATGCAGGACCTGCTGACGATCCATTCCGATGCGGATACTATTATCTTTACCGGCTACGACACCCCTGAAGACGGCATCCGCGCCTATGAAGCGGGCGCTTCGCGCTACCTCCCCAAGCCATTCGAGCCGAGGGAACTTGAGTTTGTCCTAAAAGAATTAGTGCGCTCCCAAAAGGTCAGGATTAACGAAGCGCGCCAACAGCGTCAGTTCAAGGTCGCAACTGAAATCGCAGAAGCGGTGGGCGCCAGCCTGGACCTGGAAAGCACAATGGCAGCCATCCTGGAGACCCTGGTTGGTATATTCGACAAGACGCGCTTGTGCGTTTTGCTCTATGACGAGAATGAAAACGCGCTCCATTTTGCCCCCACCACCCTTCAGTATTATCAAATTGCCAACCTTCAGTTCAGCGGACAGGATAAATTCCCGCTCGAAGGGAAAACTATTGCATGCCGCGTGGCGAACAGGACCATCAAAACACGGCAGATGGAAATCGAAAACGTTGGGGATGTGGATAAAGACGAAGCCTACCTGAACCTGAACCCGGATACAAAATCGGAATTTTGCGTCAGCCTGTTGAACACGCAACACGAACTTCTGGGAGTGCTGGCGATGGAGCGAAGTTGGCATAACGGGTTTGAAGAAAGCGACCTGGCATTGATTATGATGGCAGCCCGGCACATCAGCCTTGCGATCGAGCGTGCGAAACAAAGCGCAGAGTTAGAAATCAAATCCTTCGTCTCCGCGCAAACCTCCTGGGCTGTGAATATAGCGCACGAAATCAATAGCGAGGTCGGGAAAATAGCCACATGGGCATACCTTATCCAGAGCAAATCCGACGAGACTTCACCGGTCTACGAATATGCCAGAGATATTGAAGAGAGCGCCTACCGGTTAGCCGCCGCCAATCCTTGGGCATCCAAACCGCCGCAAAGCGTGGAAATCGACGCTCATATTCAAAAAAGCATGGAAAAAATCGTCGCTCAAAAAGGTGAGAGCATTCATGTAGAATTCCAACTCGACGCACAAAATGCCTGGGTGACGATCAAGCCGGTGCAATTTCATTTTGTTCTCAAGCAGATGGTCAACAACGCGATTCAAGCCATGAAAGGTATGGATACAAAAACAATCGTCATATCCACCCGAAACTCAAATCAAAAAGCGGTGGAAATTCGTTTTCAAGATTTTGGTCCCGGCATCAGCGAACATGCCCGTGCGCTGCTTTTCCGCAAACCTTATACCACCAAGGGAAAGGGCGGATTCGGGTTACTCCTTTCACACCAGATGTTGGAGGAAATGCAGGGAAGGATCATGCTCGAACCGTACAAAGCAGGACAGGGCACAACATTCCTGATCCGCCTGCCAATCGATCGTTCCGGGCAAGAAGGCAGTTAGGTTTATGCATAACATTTTTTCAACTTACAAGAGGGTCAAGCCGCGAATTTTGCTGGTCGAAGACGATGCCTCCGCACGCATCCCCTATCAGATGCTGCTCATGGATTGGGGATATGAACCCATCCTGGCGATGGGAAGAGGCGCTGCCCTCCAAGAGGACGCCAGACTTAAAGCGCAGGAAAAACGCTGCTCGCTCGCACTCATCGACCTGCGTCTGATAGATAACGACGATGATACGGATGTTAGCGGACTGAATTTGGCACTCGACCTAAAGCAGGATTTCCCGATTATCCCGATCATCTTGAGCGGGTATGAAAGCGTGCAAGTCTATCGCACCCTGCAAAACTATCCGGGTATTCCTTTTATCGGGAAGCAGGACCGTCGGAGCGATTTCCAAAAAAAATTGGACGATGTATCCGCAGCCGTCTGTGCGTCAAAACGCGAGATCGAATTCGTCCAAACGGACATTTTGGATGAATTCATGCAGTCGGACCTTGCGAAAGAGATGGGAGAGTACCCAGACCAGATCGTCAATGTCCTTGTCCGTATGTTCCCCAAAGCAAAAACCCTGCGCTTCGAACGGTTGGTTGCGCCCGATACAACAGTCTCTTCAGCGACCCGCCCCAATTCGATCGTCCTGAAAGTATACGAAGACGATCTGGAAGCTTGCGTTGTAAAGATGGCGCGCGCGGCAAAAATCCAAAAAGAGGCGGAGAATTTTCGTAAGTTCATCTCCAGAAAACTGACCGGCGGTTTTAACCCACAACAGCTTGGCAAGGAAGAGTTAGCCTGGGATATAGGCGGGATCGCCTATACATACGAAGGCGGAAAGAATGCAATAACATTTACGAATTACTACAAAGAACGAGGCCTTACACTCATCAAGGGAGCGATGTCTTCTTTTTTTCTTGAATCGTGGAAGAGATACTATACACCGCCAACCGAAGAACCTAATACCTCCCTTCACAACCTTTATAAGAAAATCTGGGGGGAAGAATGGTTCGAAAAATGCTCCAAGGAGATTTCAAACCAAACTCTCGAGCGCACCAGGGAAACCTTGCAGCACTATAACCTTCCTCAACCCGTTGAGTGGCTTGCAAATAAAATTGCACAAACGCACCCCGAATTCAGCCCGGTTAACACTCTTCCCATTACAGTCATCCATGGAGACCTGCACGGCGACAATCTTCTGGTCGATAATAAAAATATCGTATGGGTCATCGACTTTGAGCGCTGCGGCTGGGGATATACCCTGCAGGATTTCATCGAACTGGAAACAGACATTCTCAGCCGCCTGCAAGGGCATGATGTTACGCCTCTCCTCTTTTACAAAATGTGCTTGACTTTATTCAAACAGTCGCAAATCAGCGAAATCGAAGAGGCAGAACTCCCAAAAGACGAGCAAATCGCCAAAGCCGCTCAGTCTATCAGCGCGCTTCGCGGGATTGCAGTGAAATGCACGAAGAATGCAAATATCCGCGAGTATTTGATGGGGCTTCTTTTCAACATGATATTTAAAGCTGCGCTGTCCCATAAGGAAGACCCGCAAAAAAGCGAAAGACCGCTTATCATCGCCGGGTTCCTCTGTCACCGTCTCGATCATTGGGGGGAACCTTGGCCCCCTGCCGAATGGAATCTCTCATAAACTGGAGCAATCATGGATACTGTCACACCTTTCATCTACCGGGAAGAATTATTGAAACCTTTCTTCGATTACATAAAGAGCGGCGAGTCGTTCTATCTGATCGGCGCGCCCAGTTCGGGTAAAACCCGCTTTCTGGACCTTGTTACGGGAACCGATCCTGATTCGTTAAGACTGGGGATCGAATATGACCGCGACTGGGTAAAAAATAAATATCTGGATAAAGACAACGCCTCAAAACTCTGGTTAGTGCGGGTGGACATGAACCGCATCTCTCATGAGGGGAATTGGGGGTTCCAATTCTATGAGCTTTTGCTTCACAGTGTGCTGCTCACCTGTAATAAAAACAGACAGATGGAAAACATCGACGAAATTACGAACGAATTAGCGGACCTTGATGCAAAAGTAATTACAAGCAAGGACGAGCTTATGGCACATCGCTTTCTGGAAATGGCGATCCATCGCCTTTGCCAGGTACACAATATCAAGGTGTGTTTTCTTTTTGATGAATTTGACGACACCTATCGTGAACACATGCCAGTAGGTGTCTTTGCTCAACTACGTGCGGTCCGTGATGCAAATAAATACCAGGTTATATACGTTCTCTCTCTAAGAAACCTTCCTGAAAAGCTGCGCACACCCGATCAAAATGAAGGTCTTTTTGAATTGATCTCAGACCGGATGATACCGATGGGTTTCTACTCGAAGCGAGATACGTTTGCCATCATCGACAAATGGGAGAAGCGGCTTGAGAATAAGCTCTTCCCAGAACAACGTGAGTGGATATGGGAATACAGCGGGGGGCATCCTGGCATTGCGCGCGCCCTGTTCAATCTCCTGACAGATCCCAAGTCGGGAGCCCAAAATAATATAGGCGCCGAATGGTTCGCAAAACAGGAAAACGTCCGCGAGGAGTTTCGAAAGTTATGGCTGGGGCTTGCAGAGGATGAGCAGGCAGCATTGAAGCATATAGCTCTAGGCGAAAAGCCTTTGATGAACTCTATTTTAAGAAAACAACTCCTTGCAAAAGGGCTGATCAAGCCGCTGAGTGACCATGATGTATTCTTCACCCCAATGTTTGGGCATTGGTTAAAAACATTGTCTGCTTGATAATGAGCTAATCAAACCTTATAACAAAAAACGCCAGCTTTTAAGCTGGCGTTTTTTTCTCCTATTCGGAGAAAAAGAAAAGCCCCTTGGCAATGACCTACTCTCCCGGGAGGTTGCCCTCCAAGTACCATCAGCGCTGATATGCTTAACTACCGGGTTCGGGATGGGACCGGGTGTACCCATATCGCTCAAATCACCAAGGGACTAATTCACAAGTGAATTGTCCTGAATAACAATTTTGATGTAGTGCTTTCGGAAAAGTACCAATTTCTCCGCATCACAGGATGAAGCCCTCGACCATTAGTACAGATTAGCTGAACACATTACTGTGCTTACACACTCTGCCTATATACCAGGTAGTCTACCTGGGGTCTTACTCCCTTACGGGAACACAGGGATCTAATCTTAGGGCGAGTTTCCCACTTAGATGCTTTCAGCGGTTATCTCTGCCAGACATGGCTACCCAGCGATGCTCCTGGCGGAACAACTGGCACACTAGAGGTCTGTCCACTCCGGTCCTCTCGTACTAGG
>JACPVC010000354.1 GCA_016191955.1 Chloroflexota bacterium | reverse complement strand
GCGCTTCATTCCGCGCTGGAAGTTGGTCCATGCTAACAGGCTGTGACCCAACGCCGTACCAAACGTGCGGCGGACAGTTGAATCGGACAAGTCTCTTTGCAAGCGAGAGACTGTCAACTTTTGGGCATAGTGATTGAAGAGCGAGTTCGCCACACCGAGATTGCCTTCCGCGTTTTCAAAGTCAATCGGATTAACCTTCTGCGGCATAGTGGACGAACCCACTTCGCCTGCAACGACAGCTTGTTTTAAATATCCATCGCTGATGTAGCGCCAGATATCTTGAGCGAAGTCGATCAAGATGGAGTTGGTCAAGCGGATGAGGTCGAAGTAATGGATCCAATTATCGTAGGGAAGGATTTGGGTGGTGAGCAGGTTGGGTTCGAGACCAAAACTGGAAACGAATTCTTCGCTGAATGAAATCCAATCTATTTGTGAGGCGGCGGCTTGCAAGGCGTTGAAGTTGCCGACAGCGCCTGTCAACTTGGCTTCGAATTTATGTGAAGCAATCTCGTCCTGAGTCTTTTTGAGGCGGGTGATGTAGACGGCAAATTCTTTCCCCAATGTTGTTGGCACGGCGAATTGTCCATGCGTGCGGGCGAGCATGGGGGTGGATTTGTAGCGCAGGGCAAAGTCGGAGAGATTGGAGATTAGAGATTGGAGATTGGGGAGAATGACTTTGTCTCTTGACTCTTTCAACGCAATGGCTTGACCAATGCTGTTGGTATCTTCGGAGGTTAGACCGAAGTGAATCCATGGAATCAAATCCTGTAGTGACGTGTTTTCTAATCGGCTTTGAAGAAAGTATTCAACGGCTTTGACATCATGACGTGTGATTCGTTCGTATTCCAATATTTCTTCCGCATCTGCTAAAGAAAAATTTGATCGAATGGATTCAAGGTGCGCGGACTCGGAGTCGCTTAGGGGGCGCACCAAGCCTGTTTTGGAAAGAGCAGGCAAAAAGTTAAGTTCGACGCGTACTCTGTCGCGTAGAAAAGCAAACTCGGAGAAGTGATCCCGCAGAGGCGCAGTGGTCTCGGCGTAGCGTCCATCCAAAGGAGAGAGTAAATTCAAAGTCATGTAATGTGCTCCATTGAGTCGGAGATTGCTTCGTCGCAAAGAACAAGTGCGCTCCTCGCAATGACGTTACTGTTTTTGATAGTTTGGGGCTTCCTTGGTAATAATAACATCATGCGGATGGCTTTCGATGAGACCCGCGTTGGTGATGCGGGTGAGGCGGGTTTGGGTGCGTAGGTCTTCGAGCGACGCCGCGCCCGCATAGCCCATACCCGAGCGCAGACCGCCGACGAGTTGATAGACGTATTCACCGAGCAAGCCCTTGTATGGCACGCGACCTTCGATGCCTTCGGGAACAAGCTTGCCGCTTCCGCTTTGACCTGTGGCATAGCGGTCGACGCCGTAGCCTTTCATCGCGCCGAGACTGCCCATGCCGCGATATTCCTTGAAGCGGCGACCTTCATAAAGCATGACTTCGCCTGGCGCTTCGTCGAGACCTGCGAGCAGGCTGCCGAGCATGACGGCATTGCCGCCCGCGACGATGGCTTTGACAATGTCGCCGCTAAACTTGATACCACCATCGGCGATGATGGAGACGCCATGTTTTTGCGCGGCGCGGGAACATTCGAAGATGGCAGAGACTTGCGGCATGCCCGCGCCCGAAACAATGCGCGTGGTGCAGATGGAACCCGCACCGACTCCGACTTTAATTGCGTCTGCTCCTGCTTCGACGAGTGCATCCACGCCTTCGGCTGTGACCACGTTGCCCGCGAAGACGGGCAGGTCGTTCCATGCGCCTTTGATGCGGCGAATGGCTTCGAGCACGCCTTTGGAATGTCCATGCGCGGTGTCGATGGTGACGACATCCACGCCTGCTTTGACCATCAGGTCAACGCGGGTTTCGACATCTTTGCCCACGCCGACTGCCGCGCCAACGATGAGGCGTCCTTTGGAGTCGGTGGAGGCGTTGGGATAGTCACGCGCCTTTTGAATGTCCTTGACGGTGAGCAAGCCTTTGAGGATGCCGCTCTCATCCACTAGCGGAAGTTTTTCGATGCGATATTTTTGCAGAATATCCTGGGCGTCTTTGGCAGAGATGCCCACTTTGGCGGTGACAAGTTTGTCTCCGCCCGTCATGAACTGACTGACGGGCAAGTTGTAATCGGCGGTTTCAACAAAGCGGATGTCGCGGTTGGTGAGGATGCCGACGAGTTTGCCATGATCATCGGTAATGGGCACGCCACTGATGTGATAGGTGGACATGATCTCTTCGGCTTTGCTGAGCGGCGCGTCGGGTGAGAGGCTGATCGGTTCGACGATCATGCCTGACTGCGAGCGTTTGACCTTTTCCACTTCGGCGGCTTGGGCTTCGGGCGGCATGTTGCGGTGGATGATGCCCATGCCGCCTTCACGCGCCAAGGCAATCGCCAGCCGCGCTTCGGTGACCGTGTCCATTGCGGCGGAGAGGATGGGGACGTTGAGTTGAATGGCGGGTGTTAGTTGGACGCGGACGTCTGTTTCATTTGGTAACACTTCGGTGTAGCCAGGGACGATGAGGACGTCGTCGAAGGTGAGGGAGTCGAAGCGGTCGAAAAGTTCTTCGTTCATGTGGGGTTCCTTTTGTAAGCGGACTTTATAACGGATTCACGGATAGTAACGGACTGTTGTAAACGGACTCTGTCACGGACTCACGGACGAGAACGGACATACTCAACGGATTGCCTGCGGCAAAACGGATAAACGGATTTAGGCTTCGGATTGTTGTTTCAAGTAGGCGTGGATGACGGTGTCGTAATGGGCAGTGGAGGCAAATCCTTTAATGGCGAGTTTAGCGCGTGTCTTGGCAGAGATTCCACCTGAACGGATTTCTTCGAGAACGGATGCGTAATCAGATAGGTCGCAGACGAGGGTGACACGCTCGTGGTTCTTCGCTGCGGCGCGGATGAGGGTCACGCCACCGATGTCGATGTTTTCGATGGCATCGGCGTAGGTGACGTCCGCTTTGGCGATGGTCTCTTCAAAGGGATAGAGGTTAACAGCGACGAGGTCGATGTAGCCCCAGCCGAGGTCGAGGAGTTGTTGATGATCGGATTCGGTAGGGCGGGCGAGGAGTCCGCCGTGGATGGCGGGGTGGAGGGTCTTGACACGTCCGCCAAGGATTTCGGGTGACTTGGTGTAGTCCGCGACTTCGGTGACGGGGATGTTATTGTCGCGCAGTAGTTTGGCTGTCCCGCCAGAGGCGAGGAGAGTCCAGCCGAGGGAGGCGAGGGACTGGGCGAATTCGATGAGTCCATTTTTGTTGTGGACGGAGAGAATGGCTGTGGGCATGGGGTGGGTTCCTTTATAAACGGACTTTTTCACGGACTCACGGACAGAAACGGACTCTGTTAGTGAGTTTCATGTTTAGGCTTGGGTATAACAATTGTTTTTAGGGT
>JACPVC010000022.1 GCA_016191955.1 Chloroflexota bacterium | reverse complement strand
TTTTTTGCCGCGAATTTCGCGAATTCGCACTGATTTTAAAACCAATTCGCGAAAATTCGCGTAATCCGCGGCTGAAGCTCTTGTTTCTTTGGCTTGGAACGGCGATCCCTTTCCGTCGTGGCTTTACTCAGCATGACATGCTAAAGTGTTAGGCAATCAAAGTTACCCTGAATAATTAGTAGGTATAAAACCAATCGATAGAAGCTTATACCCGTGTATTCGTTTTATGCGCATGTGGCAAATCTGTGTTCAACCATAAATCCAAATTATCTCAAACGTTCCCCTCGTTCTTTCGGGAGGTCAAAAGGCGAATCGCCAAAAGTGCGATGCCGCTCAACACACCTGTTAGATGAAAAGGAAGATAATTCATCACTTCAACAGGTTGCTGAATAAGTTTCAAATAAAAATACGGCGTCCATACCAGAATTCCAAGGATGATCAGTCCATGCCCAAAAAGTTGTAAGATACTCTTCTTTGCAGGTGTGATGCTCAACTCCTTGCGGGCATACGCGCGCAGGCGTGCCCCACCGATCACTCCGAGGAGATGAAAAGGTAAATACAAAAACAGGGATGGCTTTTCACCTGCGATTCGCAAAACGATAAAGGGTAGCCATGTCAATACTCCCAGCGCGATCAATACATTTCCCGAACGGTAGCGCATCAACGCTGCATTAAATATCTTTTTATCGGTTACCATGTTCGAAATGTCTCCGTTACTGCTTCAAGAGTTTTATCAATAATCGCATCCGAGTGCCGAGTGGATATGAACCCCGCCTCGAATTGTGATGGCGCAAGATACACACCGTTCGCCAACATCTTCTGAAAGAATTTTCCAAACTGCGCTTTATCCGCTACCTTGACCGTGTTCCAACCTACAGGCTTGGTTTCGCTAAAGAAGGTCGTGAACATCGTGCCCACTCGCGTTTGTTGGATGGGAATCCCTGCCTGTTTCGCCGCGGATGAAACACCCGCCTCTAACCTAGCCGCAGCCTGTTCCAGCTTCCTCCAAACTTCGTCGCCCCGAATCAGACTCAGCGCTGCAATGCCCGCGCTCATCGCCAGCGGATTCCCCGACAGCGTCCCCGCCTGATACATCGGACCCAACGGCGCGACCAGTTGCATGATCTCCTTCTTCCCGCCATACGCACCGACAGGCAGTCCGCCGCCAATGACTTTGCCCAGCGTCGTGAGATCAGGCTTGATATTGTAGAGAGTCTGCGCGCCGCCTTTGTGAACGCGGAAGCCTGTCATCACTTCATCGAAGATCAAGATTGCGCCGTACTCGCTGGTCAACTTGCGCAAGCCTTCAAGGAAGCCAGCCTGCGGCGGGACAACGCCCATATTGCCAGCCACAGGCTCGACGATGAGCCCTGCGATCTGGTCGGGATATTTTTTGAACAAAGCCTCAACAGATTCCAAATCGTTGTAATTGGCGACCAACGTATCCGAAGCAACGGCGCTTGGCACGCCAGGCGAATCGGGTAAACCTAAAGTCGCCACGCCTGAACCTGCTTGCACTAACAGCATGTCTGCATGACCGTGATAACAGCCGTCAAATTTGATGATCTTCTCGCGCTTGGTGTATGCACGGGCAAGCCTCAGCGCGGACATGGTCGCTTCCGTGCCCGAATTAACGAAACGGATCATCTCAATGTTCGGCATGAACTCCATGATGCTCTTCGCTAGGTCAATTTCCAAGGGACTTGGTGCTCCATAAGATGTCCCTTGTAGTGCAGCCTCTTGAATGGCTTTTATTACATCGGGATGGGCGTGCCCCGTAATGAGCGGACCCCACGAGAGGACGTAGTCAATATAACGATTGCCGTCCACATCGAAGAGATAGGGACCTTCGCCGCGCTGGATGAAGAGTGGCTGTCCGCCCACGGCGCGGAAGGCACGCACGGGTGAGTTCACCCCGCCAGGGAAGAGAGTCTGTGCTTCTTGAAAGAGGGAAATGGATTTTGTGATGTTCACGTCAACTCCTATGTAGCGCGACATTTATGTCGCTTGTAGGGAAATGCGAGATAAATCTCGCGTTACTTTTTCAACAGCCACTTCTCCCGAATGAATGCAATCGGGGATGCCGATTCCACGATAGCCATTACCAGCCAAGGCAAGCCCTGGATGATCTTCCAAAGCGGCATCAATGCGTTTGAGAATTTCGGGGTGACCGAGATTATATTGCGGCATGGCTTTGTCCCACATGAAGACGCGGGAGAGAATCGGTTCGGCAGTGATGCCCGAAGTTAATTTCACTTCTTCTTTGGCAAGTTCAAGCAATTCATTTTCATTCCACGGAATGTCCTGACCTGCACGCCCGACAAAGACGCGGATGAGGGCATAGCCTTCAGGCGCGCGGTGCGGGAACTTGGTGGATGTCCATGTGCCAGCGAGGGCTTTGCGTCCTTCGCGGCGCGGGATGACGTAGCCGTAACCGTCGAGCGGCTTGGGCAGGTCACTCTCTCGGTAGGCGAGGGAGATGGTGGCGGTTGAGGCGTAGGGAATGCTTTTGAGAGTGGAGGCAAGCTCGGGGTCGAATGAAGCGAGCAGAGTCCCGCTCACATAAGCAGGTGTGGCAAGAATAACAGAGTCAGAGTCGAAGCTTGAGTCATCTTCCAATTTCAATAGATAGCGGGAATCGATCTTCGAGATTCGAGAAACGGATGTGTTGAGGCGAAGTTTTACGCCATGCTCTTGAAGGTGCTTGACCAACGCCTCGACGATCTCAGCGAGACCTGTTGTCGGTGTAAGAAATGCGGAGCGCGAACCTTGCACTGCCTTGCCATTGGATTGCGCTCGCATTTTGAGAGCGCCGCGCGCGAGGCTGCCATATTTGAGTTCGAGATCGCGCAGATAGGGAAAGGTGGACGCAAGCGAAAGTTGATCGCCATCGCCCGCATAAATGCCAGACATGAGTGGCTCGATGAGATTCTCATACGCTTCACGCCCAAGCCGACGGCTGACAAACGTGCCCAGGCTTTCATCGCCGTTGACAGCTTTTGCGGGTTGGACGAAATCGAATCCCATGCGCGCTTTACCAAACCAGGAAACGAGACGGCTTTTGAGAATTGCCTGCACGTTGGTGGGGATCATCATGGCAAGACCATCGGGCAGAGGCTCGAGCTTATCGCGATGCAAAACGTAGGTGTTCTTTTGTTTCGGGTTGGTGCCATGCAGACGATTGCCGAGACCAAGCTCCTTGCAGAGCGCAACGCCCCAGGGTTTTGTGGCAAGGAAGGTGTCAGGTCCGCCTTCGATGATGAATTGACCATCGTCGATGGTTACGCGGTCAGTTGAAATTTTACCGCCCCATTGATTCGATGATTCAATCAAAGTGATCTGAACGTGCGGGATTTTCTTTGTAGCATAGTATGCGGCTGATAAACCTGCGATACCACCGCCAATGATAATAAGTTTCATATCTTTCTAATCTCTAATCCTCTAATCTCTTTCTTATAGATGAGGTGCCTTCCATTTTTTGATAACCGACTCGAACGGGAGCTTGATCTTGTTTGCATTGAACGGGAACCAGTCCAACTCTGCGCGGACGGCTTGTTCTTTGAGTTCGGTACTGCCCCAAACAAAGGTTGCACCGATGACGATGATTCGATTCATAACCAGTTTGAATCCTTTGCAGTCTTGCGGATGAGTTCAGCCAGCCCAGCGACCATTTGCGGTGCGGTGTGAACCATTTCAATGCGCTCCAATTGCACACCTAGCGACTTGGCTAATTTTTGATAAACAATATCGATGTCGTACAGAATTTCAACGTGTTCGCAAACGAAGCCGATCGGGCAGAGCAAAATATGTTTTTTACCTTCCGATACAAGGCGTTCGATGACTTCCCCTGCGTCGGGTCCGAGCCAGGGGATGGTGGAAATAGCGGCGGATTGAAATGCAAATTCATGCGGATGGGAGCCGAGTTGTTCCATCACTGCGGCGACTGTCTCGCGCAATTGAGTGGGGTAGGGATCGTTCCATTCCAAAATCTTTTCGGGCAGGCTGTGCGCGGTAAAGATGACAGGAACCTCCGTACGGACTTCTTCGGGGAAACGCTTTAACGCATCACGAACGCGATTAGCAAGTGCGTGGATATACCCCGTTTGTAAATGCCAATTTTCAATGCGTGAAAATGAGATGGGAGAATTGGCTTCTTCAACCTTGTTGTAATACGCGCCAATGCTCATGCGCGAATAATGCGGAGCCATCACCACACCCACCGCCTTCTCAATTCCTTCCGCTTGCATGTTCGCCAGCGCATCCTTGATGAAGGGATGCCAGTGACGCATCCCCACATAGGCTTTGAATTGATTACCGTTACTGTTCAACGCAGATTCGAGCGCATCTGCCTGCGCCCGCGTTTGCTCCAGAATGGGAGAGTGTCCGCCGATCTTGCGATAGCGTTCGCGCACTTCTTGGATGATCTCCTGTGAAGTGGGACGATAGCCGCGCACATCCATTAAGTATGGTTCAACCTCATCCAAGTTGTTGGGTCCGCCGTATGCCATTACCAATAAACCGATCATAAATGTGGCGCTCTCCATTTTTTGATAACATGTTCGAAAGGTGGTCTGATCTTATTTTTGTTGAACGGATACCAGCCGATTTCCGCGCGGACAGCCTGTTCTTTCAATTCAGTTGAACCCCAAACGAAAGTCGCGCCAACTACGCCGATGAAAACGGCAAGCCAATCTATATAAATAAATAAAGAAGCGACGATCAATGCAATGCCAATACCCAGCATGTAGGGCCACCACAAATATCCAAAGCGCCGTTCGCCTTGAATCACAAGCGGAAAACCAAGCCCGATGATGAGCAGGGTGGCAACTCCAGTGAGCAACCCGAAGTAGTTCATGTTTGCTCTCCAGTCGGTTCTCGTTTCAACAAATCGAGAGTCGTTGCATGGAAGTTCGCGTCTGCAAGGATGCTGGCATGACGGGGGTTATTCGGATTTGCAGGTGCATGTCCTTTTTTGATACGGTTTTGCTGACGAGTAAATTCAAGTGCATCCCATAGGAGAGTGATGCCAAAGATGCCAAAAACCGCTGACAGAAGTCGGTTACTTGTGGTCAGTGAAATGAATTCCACAACAATCCCACCTATGGCAAAGATCAAGGTAGGAATCCAAATCGTTGGCGAGCTGAATTCGATTTTTCGTACAGCAACATGCCCCGCCCAGATGCTAAGAAAGGCAGTCAGTGCAGCGACAACACCGAGCCAATTCATTAAACACCTACCTGCTCTGAGGAATATTCATGCACCATATCTACAACAGCCTTCACACTATCAACAGGCGTGTGCTGCAAAATGCCATGCCCCAGATTGAAGATATGACCAGGCTTTCCGTTTGCGCGACGTAATACATCATGCACGCGCGCTTTGAGTTCAGGGAGCGGCGCGAAAAGCGTGATGGGGTCAAGATTCCCCTGCACGGCGCGGTCATGACCGATAATTTTCCAGCCATCATCGAGCGGCAGACGCCAATCGAGTCCAAGCACCGAACCGCCTGCACGCTTTATCAACGGCAGCAGGGTTGTGGTGTTCGTGCCAAAATGGATGACAGGCACATTCAGTGTTTCGGCAGCTTTGAGTACCTTCTGCGAATAAGGCAAAACAAAAGTTTCATAATCCGAAGGGCTGAGTGCGCCGACCCATGAGTCAAAGACTTGCACAACCTGTGCCCCCGCGTGAATTTGCGCGACGAGATAATTGCTGAGCACAACTGAAAGTTTTTCCATCAATGCATGAAAAACTTCGGGTGCAGAATACATCATTGTTTTTGTTTTCAGGAATTCACGCGACGAACCGCCTTCGATAATATAGGATGCGACCGTGAACGGGGCACCGCAAAAGCCAATTAATGGTACGCCGCTCAAAGCGCGGCGCAGGATGCGGATCGCGTCCATCACGTAGCCGAGATCTGATTCAGCGTCGAAAGGCTTCATCGCGCGGACATCTTCCAGCGTCTGAACGGGTGACGCGATTACAGGTCCCTCACCTTTGGCAAATTCCAAGCCCAAGCCGAGTGGAATCACAGGCAGCAGAATATCCGCAAAAAGAATCGCCGCATCCACACCCAAAGCACGGACAGGCTGCATGGTCACTTCCGCCGCAATTTCGGGATGCTGACAGATTTCAATCAGCGTATATTTCTCGCGAATGGCGCGGTATTCGGGCATGTAACGTCCCGCCTGGCGCATGAACCAGACGGGTGTAGCGGCCACGGGTTCGCGGCGACAGGCTTGCAGAAAGCGTTGATTTATTTCCATAAGGATAGAGTCTCCTCGGCGGGGTGATAGATGGCAGTGTGCAGCGGGGTATCGCGCAAGGTATAACGGCGACCTTCCGTGTCACGCAGTTCGTTGACCAGGTCGGAGAAGCGGGTCAGGTCGTCGGTTTCGTAGACCACGACAAATTCCTGATTCTGCAACCCGAAGGAATACAGAAGCAACTGGCTGATATCTTCGTATTGTTTGCCGATGCGGATGTGTTCGTTCATCATGCCCTGACGAGCTTCGCGGCTCATCAAATACCATTCTGTTGTTTTGCTAAACGGATAAATGATCAGGTAAGGCTTGTGCTCATCGGAGAACGGATCGATCTCCTGCTTGGAACGCGCCTTCGAATACTGCGATAGGCGCGTAAAGCCCCATAAGGAGTCTTTTTGTTCGATCAAGTGACGATAAGGATTCAACGCCTTTGCGAATTTCTCAAAGAAAATAGCAGCGTCCCGATTGTCGTTTACCGTTAATGCAGACCAGACGATCAGGTCTATGTCATGTTCCGTTCCTTGAAACAGGTCCACCTTTTGAGCAGAAGCACGTAACGAAGCGAGCCAATTTTTATGAAATTCCGCACGTTCATTTGCGCTCAAAGACCAATAAGCATCCTTGAAGGAAAAGAGTGAGTAATGATTGAACGTGCGCAGAGATGGTTCGGTCATGGTTTTACCTTGTTAAAAATCAAGAAATAAGTATTGAAGAAATATTGGGGATGGAAGCCGCGCGATGGCTTCCATCCCTTTTTCGATCAGTGTCCGACTTGGATTTAGAGGAGTTTTATCCGGCGGCAGGGGTCTTAAAAGCCGCCAGCGTTTACGATGCCCTCTTTATACGTATCCGGGTCACCGGGGATTGGGCCGGATTCCTGGGCAGCAATCAGCGCATCTTTCACCTGCGCAGGGGTCGCGCCAGCATGGGTGGCGATGTAAAGCGCTGCCACACCTGCCACATGGGGGGACGCCATGGAAGTGCCGCTGATGGTGTTGTAGCCGCCGCCTTTCCAGGTGGACAGAATACATACGCCAGGGGCGGCGATGTCAACATCCGCTCCGAAGTTGCTGAAGGTGGCGAAGTAGTCGTCCAGCTCACCGGTGCGGCAGGTGGGCGCGCCGCCCGTACCGCCGGACTTGCCGTCCGAGTCGGAGAGCGCCGAAACGGTGATCACCTCATCGTAAGCCGCAGGTACATGATTTGCCGCGTTATCCGTTTCATTGCCCGCCGCCACAACGTACGTCACGCCTGCCGCCACAGAGCGGCAGATCGCCTGGTGGAGCGCATCGTTGTTGGTGAGACCGCAATTGCCATCGTCTGAGCCAGTCCCGCCCAGGCTCATATTGGCAACTGTGATGGGACCGCCGTTGGCTGGAGCTTTGGAGGTCACGAAGTCAATCCCGCAGATCACAGACGACCAGCTTCCTGAACCCCTGTTGTCGAGCACGCGCACCGCCCACAGTTTGGCTTCGGGAGCTATACCCACTACACCTTCTGTGTTGTTAACGGCTGCAATGGTGCCAGCCACGTGCGAGCCGTGTCCATTGCCATCGCTGTAACTTTTGCCTGTAGAGCAGTTCTTGCCGCCGACAATGTTGGCACTCAGATCCGGGTGGGTCAGGTCAATGCCGGTGTCAATCACAGCCACATTGACGCCCGTGCCTTTGTTGGTGTGAGTGGCGGTTTGCTCTGCGTCAATGCGATCCACGCCGGTGGGCAAGGTCTGCGCGCCGATGGACACTTCGCGGTCTTCGCTCACGAAAAGAACCCGCGAATCGGACTTCACTGCATTCAAGCGCGCGGCAGGGATAGTCGCAGCATAGCCTTTGACGGCATATTCATAGACATGCGTCAAGCCCAGCCCATGCTCGCGTGCCATGTCATTGGCTGCATCGCGTGGATTCGCCACCGTATCATTGAAAACGACGATGTACTGTCCAGGAATGACGCCAGCCGCTGGAACGGAATTTGCGGCAGCACTTGCCATTCCGCTCATGGATAGAAGCAAAACTACAGCCAGAACCAACGAACTGATACGTTTATACATGTTCTAATCTCCTTTGTTGATTTTGAGTTGGGTAGATCGTGTGAACGAACAGGAAAGAAAGGAAATATTTGTTGAGTGGCGCCTCCTTGGGGCAAACAAGTGTCTCACTGCGCGCGGTTCGGACGCTTGTTTTTTAACCTATGATCCGTTGTCAGGTTACTTTGACGGCTCATAAACACAAGCCGGATCACTCTCAAGATAATCTCCAATTAACTAATTACCACTTACCAATATGCAGGCGGGATCGCTTTCCAAATAGTCACCTGTAATCCCATAAGCCCGTCCGCGTTGACCGCCACACACGTCGCGATATTCGCAGGTTCCGCAGCGTCCCTTGATCTTGTTGGGAGTGCGCAGGTCGGTGAAAAGCTGTGAGTTGCGGTACACATCGATCACATCATCCGTGCGGACATTGCCTGCCGTGAGAGGCAGGAAGCCAGAAGGTTGAACATCGCCGACATGAGAAATGAACAGGAAACCGTTCCCGTCATTGACGCCGCGTGTCGGGCGATTGAGTCCATCCGCATATTGGAAGCCTGCGCCTTGAAATGTGACGGGAGTTCCATCAGCTTGTTCCGCGCGCTTACGCTCGATGGCAACGCGGCGATACATCGGCGCAGCCGTGGATTTAATGTCAAACGGCGCAGTCTTGGAAAGGTCATACAGCCAATTGAACGTACGCTCGTGTTCTTCAGCGGAGATCATATTTTTGACCTGGGCACGCCCAGTCGGTACAAGGAAAAATAAGGACCATTGCACCGCGCCGACTTCCTGCAAGAACGGAACCATGTCAGCCAGAATATCCACATTATGTTTTGCAACCGTTGTATTCACCTGCACGCTCACCCCGATTGACTGAGCGCGATGCAAAATATCCATTGTCCGCTGCCATGAGCCAGCCGTCTGCCGAAAATTATCGTGGATCTCTGCGCTGGGTGCGTCGAGTGAAAGTGCAATTCTGCGAACACCCGCGTCACGCACTTTTTCAAGCCGCGCCGTTGTTGCCAGTGCAGTGGCAGTCGGCGTTAAAGAGCAGCGCAATCCTTTTTGAGTGGCGTACGCGATCAGCTCATGCAGATCCTTGCGCATCATTGGGTCACCGCCAGTGAAGATCAAAATTGGCGAACCAAATTCAGCCAGTCGGTCGATCAACCGCAAAGACTCTTCGGTATTTAATTCGTGCGGGTCAGGGATATGAAGCGCATCCGCGCGGCAGTGAACGCAGGCATAAGCGCAGGCGCGTGTCACTTCCCACGCAATCGTAAATGGAGCCAAATTAAAATCGGCATGCACCATGCGTTCGTTGTGCATTGACCGCTCAGATGCGGCACGATCGGTTAAGTTTGCTAAAGTCATGATGTCTCCTTTTCGTGTAACGTGTTCCGTTACACAACACGTTACACGTTTTTCAACCACTTCGCCGCATCCACGGCATGATATGTAATTATTAAATCTGCGCCTGCGCGTTTGATCGAAGTCAATGTTTCGAGCGTGACCCTGGCTTCATCCACCCAGCCGTTCGCGGCGGCGGCTTTGATCATCGAATATTCACCGCTGACGTTATACGCCGCCATCGGCAGTTCGGGATACGCA
>JACPVC010000021.1 GCA_016191955.1 Chloroflexota bacterium | reverse complement strand
GTCACCTACCCCGATAACAACGGCGGGCTGGATGCGCTCGATACCATCGCATTCGAGATCCGCCCGCGTGAGTTTGTTTGTTTTCTCGGTCCTTCCGGCTCGGGCAAGACCACATTTCTGCGTGTGCTGGCAGGGCTTCTTCAACCATCTTCCGGCAGGGTGAGTTTTATGTATCATCATCAACCGAAGATCGGCATGGTCTTTCAACAAGCGAACCTGATGCCCTGGCGCACAGTGATGGAGAACATCATGCTCCCACTCGAATTGGAAAGCACGGGCGGTATCAAATCACAGAACAAGGCGCGCGATATGATCAAGCTGGTGGGATTAAAAGGATTCGAGGATTCGCTCCCGCGCGACCTCTCCGGTGGGATGGCTCAACGCGTGGCGATCGCCCGCGCGCTCATCCATGACCCGGACCTGCTCCTGCTCGACGAGCCTTTTGCCTCGCTGGATGCTCTCACCCGCGAACGCATGTGGACGGAGCTTTCCAACATCTGGCAGGCAAAGCAGAAGACGGTCATCATGGTGACACATTCCATCAACGAGTCTCTGTTCCTTGCAGACCGCGTAATGGTGCTGACCAAACGTCCTGGCAAAATAAAAATGGACGTGCAAGTCGACCTTCCCCGCCCGCGCACGGACGACATGCGATATACCAGTCACTTTGGAAAACTGGCGAAGAAATTACGTGAAGCGATTGAGTGAAAGCAAATCCCCGCTTTGAAGGCGGGGATTTGCTTTTAACTTACAGGAAATCCTTCCAATATTTCCTGCCGGTGTTTTCGATAATCGCGGATGAGCGAATCCACACAACGCGCCACCGTGGCTGGATTTCCGCGATAGTGGACAATATCCGTATCCAATTCCCATTCGCTTTCGGGGATGGTCTTCAAATAAGCGACCAGAACATCAAATGTGGATTTGATCTCTTTCACCGACTCGTCGCGGTCTATTGACGGAAATTGCACGAAGAACTTCGCATTGACCTTCCGATAGTCATTCGTGCCATCATAAAAATAAAATGGTTCCCCACCTTCGCGCAAGGTGCTACATCCAGCCAGTGTGATGCGATTCCAGCCTATGAAATGTGCCGCGATGTCGCGCGGAGTCCAATCGCCGAGGGAGGCGAGAAATTTCTCAGCGGGCAAATTTCGCACAGTTTCCATGAATGCCATGTAGGCGATTTCCAGATCTGAGAGTTGTTTATCGCGCGAGTCGAACATCGGAGCCTCCGTTTAAGGTTTAATTTGCCGTCAAAATATCTTAACATGAAAGTTGAAGCGGCGGCCACCTTCAAAAGTGACTACCGCTTTTTATAACGACCAGAATTCGAATTTGAGCTCTTATTTGAATAGCTTGAGATACTCGCCGTATCCTTCCTCTTCAAGTTTTTCAACTTGGATGAACCGCAGCGCCGCGGAATTCATACAGTAGCGCAAGCCAGTCGGAGCGGGCCCGTCATCAAAAATATGTCCAAGATGCGAGCCGCCTTGTTTCGAGCGGACTTCGGTGCGCGGCATGAAGAGCTTGAGATCGGTTCGCTCTACCACATTCTCCGACTCCAACGGTTGGGTGAAGCTAGGCCAGCCGGTTCCTGAATCGTATTTATCCAACGAGCTAAACAAGGGCTCACCGGAAACAACATCCACATAAATTCCAGCCTTTTTGTTGTTCCAGTATTCATTCGCAAAGGGACGCTCGGTCCCTTCATGCTGGGTGACCTCATATTGCAGGGAGGTCAACTGCTCGCGAAGTTCGGCATCTGAGGGTTTGATAAAGGTGTTCATGAGGTTCTCCTATTAATAAAAATTTACCTTTTATCGTTTACATTCATTAGATAATTTCCAGGATGCTTTCTTTACCCGTCTCATGAAACTATTATCTTGGGCTGGAAAACAAAAAGCAGATTGACCGGGAAAGCCAACCTGCTTTTTGAATTGTATTGTTTACAGCTTACATCTTCGGCAAATCCATTAACAACACTTCTGCCAACAACCTTGAATTCACATTGCGGTCCATCTTCTCCAGTGTGTCTTCCAGCCCGCTGACCACTTTACGAGCGGACGATAAATCCAGCCGCCCGGCGAGGAATTCGATCTCCATATTGCGGTCTAGGTTGGTAAGGGGAGTTTCAGCACCAGCCACACGCAGGAGGACATCCCGCCAGTAAGAGAGCCAGATCAGGATCGTCTGACGCATTACATCTTTATCTTTGGATAATTTATCGGCGTAGGAGAACTTGTCCACGCGGGTGGAGGGCAGGAGGGTCTGCAGGTCGTTGAGGCGTTCATCACGCTTTTCAAGGACGGTAGCATCATCAATGAGTCGACGGGCATAGCCGGGGCGACCGCCGGAGATATGAGCCAACAGACGAGCGCGGTCTTCGTCTACGCCGCGTTCGAGCAAGTCCGCGACGATGGCTTCGAGGGGTAAGGGACGCAGGCGCAGAATCTCACAGCGCGAGATGATCGTGGGCAGGAGTTGTTCGGGGTTATCGGCGGTCAGCAATAGGATGGCATGCGCGGGCGCTTCTTCCAAGGTTTTGAGCAGGGCATTCGAGGCGTTGTCGTTGGCTTCTTGAAAGCGCAGGAACATGGCAACACGATATGGGGATTGATATGGTTTGAGATTGAGTGTGCGCTGCAATTCGCGGATCTGGTCAACCCGCAGCGTGCCGCCGTCCTTTGAATTGCCGTCTTCATCCACAGCTTGAATCACTGCCAGGTCGGGGTGTTGCATGGCTTCGATCTGCTTGCAAGTGCGGCAGGAATAGCATGGCTCGCCCGGTGCAATGGGTTTCTCACAGTTTAAGGCTTGTGCGAGGCGCAATGCCAACGTCCGCCGACCCAAGCCGGGGGGACCGGAGAAAAGATAGGCATGGCGAGTCTCTCCGCGCGCAACGTGGCGGCGAAGCATATCGACAGCCCATTCATGTCCGAGGAGGTTCCAGTTGTCAGTCATTAGTATCCAGTTATCAGTTATCAGTGTTCAGTTATCAGTGATGGCGTAATCGTAAATCAAAGATCGTCAATCGTAAATCAGATTACTCTTTTCCCGACCTCAACCTTACAAACGACTCATACCTTTCCTTGTGAATCTTCCCTTCCTTCAATGCCACCAGCACTGCACAACCGGGTTCGTGTTGATGGGTGCAGTCGCTGAATTGACAGTTCTCCACCAAGCCGCGCAACTCAGGGAAATAGGCGTCGATCTCTTCGGGCTCGGTATCCCACAAGCCGAGAGATTTCCAACCGGGGGTGTCGGCAACGTAGCCGCCGCCTTCGAGCGCGAACATTTGACGGGTGACGGTGGTGTGACGTCCCTTGTTCATGGCGGAACTGATCTCGTTCACGGCGAGTCCCAGCCCGGGTTGGAGCGCGTTCAACAGGCTGGATTTGCCCACGCCGCTGGGTCCGGCAAAGGCACTGATTCTTTTTTGCAATTGAGTCCGCAGTTCCTCAAGACCTGTAGCATTCTTTGTGGATGTATAAATCACGCGATAGCCAATCGACTCGTACATTCCGAAAATTTCGCGCGGATCTTCGACCAGGTCGGTTTTATTGGCAACGATCACTACTGGGATTTTTTGTTTTTCCGCGATGACGAGAAACCGGTCGAGCATTCTCAAGCGCGGAGGGGGATTCGCGCAAGCGAAGACGAAGACTGCCTGATTCAGATTGGCTAAAAGCACCTGTTGGTAGACCCCGCCCGGGCGCGGATCGAGGCGGGCGATAGCTTGTTTCCGCTCCTCGACAGATTCGATCACACCGGAACCGTCATCCAACACTGTGATTTCAACCCTGTCCCCGAGCGCGGCAATGTCGCCTTTGGCTCTGCCCTGCTTGAGTTTTCCCCGCAGTTGACAAACGATAACGCCCTGCCCGGTGTCCACCCAAAAGAAACCGGATTGGGCTTTCGTGATGAGACCTTGCGCTTTTTTCTCTGTCATATAAAAGACCATGGACGGTAGACCGTGGACGATGGTCTATCGTCTACCGTCCATCGTCAATTGGTTACGGAATGACACCGCCTCCGGCGGGAGTGGGTGTGTAAGGCGGATACCCAAGCTGACCGAAGTCATAATATTGACGCTGTGGGCTGCCATAATAATAGGCTTCCACCATGGCGCGGAAGAAAGGCACGGCGTATTCAGAACCTTCGCCGATGTTTTCGCCGACCGCAACGATGGCAATATCAGGTAAGCCTGTATCGGCTTCGTTCATGGTGTATCCGGCAAACCAGCCATGCGGCTTGCCGCTGCCCGATTCAGCTGTGCCGGTTTTACCAGCCACTTTGAATTGCAAACCGCGAATATTGAAACGGGCGGTTCCCTTCGGATCTTCAACCACCATCAGCAGGGCTTCCCTCAATATATCCAAATTTTCAGGGCGCAGTGGAAGCGTCGCCTGCGCTTCGGGCCTGAACGATTGAATTGGTTCACCATCGATGGGCTGAATCTTTTCCACGATCTGCGGACGGTACAACGTGCCGCCATTTGCAATCGCCGCCATGAAGCGGACAACTTGCAGCGGCGTGACCAGCACTGTTCCCTGCCCGATTGCCTGATTGACCGCATCTATTTGAGTAGCCGGGTCTTGAATTTGACCTGGAGCTTCAGGGATCTGTTCGATTCCTGTCAGCGACCCCAGACCGAAGGCGCGTGCCATATTGGCGATGTCATTACCGCGATCCCAGTTTGTATACAAGTCGTTGCCGATGTGCCAGAAATACGGGTTGCAGGAACGCATCAAGCCTTCCTGCAAGGTTATCAGACCCGATGGAGTGCTATCGGAAGTATTGCAGAATAGACCCGCCGCAAGCCGGTCCTGACAATGCTGCCAGGTCCAGTCATGGCGAACCTGATCGGACAATTCAGTAAATTCATATTCACATGAATATGTTGTATCTTTTAGATACAGTCCGCTTTCGAGGGCGGCGGAGAAGGTGATGATCTTGAACACGGAACCAAGCGGGAGCTGCCCTTGCGCGGCGCGATTCAACATGGGGGTTCTGGCATCGTTCAATAGTTCATTCAACGCCAGGTTGTTGGGGTTGTTTGATTCAAAATAATTCGGGTCAAAGTCTGGTCCCGATGCCATGGCGATGATGCGCCCTGTATCCACTTCCATGATGATGATCGCGCCGCGGAAGAACTCAACTGCCGCCTGAGCGTGATATTGCATGTTGCTGTCGATGGTGAGATAGACCGAGTCGGCAGGCTTGGGCTCGCTCGGCTGACCCAATGTGGAAACGATCTGCCCGGTTGGGCTGACCACGCGCAACGTCCCGCCGTGTTGACCGGCAAGGTAATCTTCCGCCCATTGCTCCACACCGGTCTGACCAATGCGTTCACTGCCGCTATAGCCCTTGCGCTTGTATTCATTCAACTGTTCTGGATTAATTGCAAGAGTGTACCCCACTGCCTGCGGAGCCAGCCCGCCGCGATAGTAATACCGCGAATCATATTCACTAACGGCAAGCCCGCCCGGGTTGATGGAAAGCAACCGCTGTGCTTCTTCGCGAGTCCCTTCGCACATGGGCAGGTACCAACCCGGTCCGGCGGCATCGATCTGGTCCTGAATATCGAGCGGGTCCAAGCCGCATAAACGTCCCAGTTCGGTGGTCAATGCGCCGATCATGTCGTAATCGATCTGGTCCGTTTGAATGCCAAATGCAAATGCTTCATTCTGAGTGACGACGGGCAGTCCTTTGCGGTCGTAGATGTCACCGCGCGCGGGAATGCTGTACTCCATTTTCAACAAATTGCCGCCAGCCAGTTCCGGCATAATGAGCGCATCGTCCCATTCCACTTTCCAGTTATTATCTTCGTTCACAAGGCGCATCACGATCTCGCGTTGGAGATCGCCGACTAGTGCCGTCTTATAAATAATGCTGTACGTCACCTCAGCGTTGAAGGGGCTGATGGAAGAGGAAAGGATCGAAACGTCGAAGCTTGCGGCGCTCATTTCGTTCAAGGCATTGTTCCAGCGTTTGGAAAAATCCTCCAATGTCAGCGCATCGCGGCTGGACTGCGAAAGCATGGCATACATCACTTCGTAATCATCCGACTTTAGCGCATCGAAGAACGACGTCACAGCGGCTTCCACATTGGGCGCAGGTGTCACCCCCACTTTTGGCGGGGGCAACGGCGTGTCTGTCGCAAAAATGGAAGACACACCTCCCGCCGAATCGCCGGATGATGTACACCCGACTATGATGAAGGCGATCAGAGCAAATTGTTTCCAGCGTAATGACTCCATTACGTTTCCTTTCGAATTAAGTAAGGGCGACCCTTCAGGGTTGAGCAAGTTAATTGAACTTTATGGGCGGGTCGCCCCTACCACTTAAAATCGCGGGCGAGACCTTGCAATCATACTTTAAAAGAGACTGACATGCCGCAGGCACATCGGCAGACGTGTTGATCTCAAATTGACTCAACGCACGCAGCACATGACACATGGGCAGCCCCATCACCGCGGCACGGCATCCTTCCAAAACTGAAACGGGTTGAAACTCAGGGTGTTGAATGGCATACGCGCCCGCCTTATCCATTGGGTCGCCGGTTTTGATGTATGCAACGATCTCATCATCAGAATAATCTCGCATGGGCACATCGACGACGGAAAGTTCAGTGACCATCTTTCCATTCTGCAGAACAGCAATCGCCGTATACACCTGATGGACACGCCCACGCAGTTGCTTCAACATACGTTCTGCATCCGCTTCATCGACGGGCTTGCCGAGGATTTCATTCCCATCCACCACCGT
This sequence comes from Chloroflexota bacterium, assembly GCA_016191955.1. Lineage (GTDB taxonomy): Bacteria > Chloroflexota > Anaerolineae > Anaerolineales > Villigracilaceae > Villigracilis. Next base: position 8,259 of record JACPVC010000021.1, on the reverse strand, counting down.
CGTATCTGACCCGATGATAACCGCATCAGACTCCGCCCGAGGCTGGATCGCCAACGCCTTGGCTTGTGCCAGTCTGATAACATAATCGCGCGGCGATTCATTCTCGAAGGGCGTCTCATCAACATCCGCGGCAATGACGGTGAAATTCCAACCGCCCAATCCAAACAACTGCCGCCTGCGCGGAGAATTAGACGCCAATACAAACTTTACTTTATCCATCAAGAGCAAGATTCTAACACAGTCACTTTTGATGGATTAAATGGGGATAAGTGGGAAAACAGGTCGCAAGTTGAAGGTTGCAGGTTCAATGTGTATGAATGCACTCTGGACAATCGGTTTATAATTACTACATGAAGACCTTACGTCCACGCCCAAAGGCGCTCCGCCTTGCCAGAAAGGTTCGCAGCCGTCTGACGGAAGAACTAGGTCAGTCGGTTGAAGTATTCCTATTCGGCTCACAAGCACGCGGCGATGCCAAAAAAGACTCAGACATCGACCTGCTGGTCGTCGTACCATCATTGGACAATCGAATACGCAAGGCGATTTCAAATACCACATGGGAAGTCGGTTTCGAGGCGGGCAAAGTGGTTTGCGCGGTTCCTACTACTTTCCACGACTTTGAGTACTACAAGATCCTGCCGCTTTATCAGACAGTTCGCAAAGAGGGGATCGCCGTATGAGCGGGGATGTTTTCGATAAGGATGCCTTGATTCGCTATAGGCTGGAACAGGCAAGAGAAACCCTACTCGATGCCAAAACGCTTTACGATCACGAGCGGAGACCCGCAAGCATCGTCAACCGCGCTTACTACGCCATGTTCTATGCCACTTTGGCGTTGCTAGTCACAGTCGGAAAATCATCATCGAAACATATCGGCGTAATTTCCTTCTTCGACTTAGAGTTTGTAAAGAAGAACATCTTTCCCAAGGAGATGAGCCGAAAACTACATGAGGTTTTCGAGGCGCGACAGGAAGGCGATTATACAAATCCCGACCTGATCGACCGCGAAAAGGCTGCTGAGGTTTTACAAGCTGCCGAAGAATTTCTACATGCTATTGAAAAAAAATTGAAAAATTAACGCTATCTACAGACCTCCGAGGTTTATAAAACCTCGGAGGTCTGCAACAGGGAGACCCTCATGAAAAATTCCATCCTTCTTTTTCTCGCGTTTATTCTTACTGCCTGCGCCTCCACTCCTCAGGTGACAGTCACCTTGCCCCCGCCAACCGATACGCCCATCCCCACACCCACTTTACATCCGCAGTTTATCGAGCTTCAAGAACAAATCGCCTCCACAGGCGGACGTTTTACCCTCAACCCGGACGGACACATCTACGACAGCGAGACCGCCATCCCTGACATCACCGTCGCCCCTGACGAGACGATGACTTTAATGGTAAATAATGAAGAAATTGTTTTGGATAAAGGTCAAGTGAGCTTTAGCGACGAGACTGGTATTTCTATAGAAGGATATGAGGATAAGGATGGGGATGGTGATTATGAACCGAAAGCAGAGACAGTAACAATAAACGGTGTCACCATGACTCTTGGAGAAGAAGATGAGAATGGTGTAAAAGTTGTGACTGGAATAAGCGTAGAGGGGAATTATACAGAGGAGCAGAAAGCCGAGAAATTGGCGGAATTTGACGCTACGAGTGTGGGATTTGCACCTGACGCTACGGTACTCATCATGGATGGTAAATACCCCAAGATTGTCTCTGCGGAGGATCATACCAAGGTGATCGCGGAGTGGAATTTTGGCAAATCGGACATGGTATGGGACTGGAGCCAGATGATAGATCCAGAAACCGGCGATAATGTGATATTTAATATCGCAAAAACTTGGGAGATGAAGGGAGTAAATGAGGTAGATAAAGATGGCGCGGAGAGTGATAGCGCTAAGATTGCGGATTTTGCAGGGAGTGACCAAACATTTGTGGGTAGGGGTGTGTATATACAAGACATTTATCTTGTTGGCGGGGATGGAAAAGGGACAATTGGAGCAGTGCTCAAATCGAAAACCAAGGTTGAGACTCCTGCAATAGCGGCAAGCGGTGAAATTGACGGCATTATTTACTTTATTGACAAGAATGGGGAACTGGTTAGAATGCGAGTCAATAACTTGAGTTGTCGAATCAGGTATTGGCACTAAGGTTAATATTTTGTTATAGTGTTGGGTAATGAGGTGGAAAACAGGATGGTTGGTTAGTTTATTTTTGCTAGTTATTCTGGTTGTTATTGCTATCGGGTTTTGGCGGACTGGGGGGAGGAGTCTGGCGGGACTTTACTTCAACTATCTCACAAAAGATTTACCAGACAAAAAATATAGCCAAGCAGACTTCTTGGAGAGCCGTGATGATACCCAGATCTCAGGCTACTTTGCGGGGAGATTGGGCGATAATCTCTTTATATGGAATTTGTCTGGACTAAAGCGCTATTTCCACGATGGAGGAAAGAGCGTCTATTATTACATGGATACCTGCAGACTGATAAGGAATATCTCGGCGGAGCAAGCAAAATCTGGCGAGGAGCGGGTGAGCCATGAGCTCACACCCGAATATTTCTTTGACCCTACCACCTGGGCGACGAGAGCGCGGGCGGGTGACTATGTACTGCTGCGCTTTGTGCGTGATGAGAATGGGAATAAACTCATAGACAAGTTACAGGGTAATAGTAACCAACATTTTCCGATAGAAGAGTTGAGGGATGAACAATGTCAAAATTAACTATTGCCTTAACTTTGCTGATGGTAAATGTGTTATTTTTTGTGCTTGTGGGTATAACACATAATGTTTTGGCGACAGGGTGCGAGATTGTAGAACAGTGTTATTTTGACCCAGATCTCAATGCAGAGAAATGTATTTGGTATGACGGGTGCGGGGGGAACTGGGATTATTGTCCCCAAAATTACTACCGCGCCCCTAATGGTAGTTGCTATGAAAATGGTACAGAAGGCTGTGAGTGCGGGGTGAAGGCGGATGGGAGCTGTAAGGCGTGTGGGGGAGGGTCGTGCAATTCTGATTATCTCGTGAGCTGTAGTGGAACCAAAACGTCAGAAGTTGCTGGTACGACATGTGTGGCGATAGTGCCTGCATGTAAAGATAGTAGTGGGCAGGTATCGGTAGGGTCTGCGCAGTCACTGGGTGGATGCTGTAATGAAAAAACTAATCAGGATGGTGATGTATTTTGTGCTGGGATATCTGTGAACACCTATACGTGCTGTGGGGATGGCACGGTACCTTCGTGTGGCAATGTGACGTCAACCTATCAGGGATATGGGTGTCCAACATATGGCAGTCCTTGTGGATCAAATACATTTTTGAGTTGGGCGGGTTCTACTGGTACTCGATGTGCTTGGGATACGAATGAAGATGGCAGCCCAAATAGGAATAACCCAATCTATTACGCGTACGCTAATTGTGAGAAGACAGAGTGGAAATGTAGCTGTGTGGCGGCGTGCTCTGCGCCCACGGCACCCACTTTGGCATCACCGGCGGATGGGGCACAGCTACCCAGTACGACAGCGGGGCTGCAGTGGAACGCCACAACATTCAGCTCAGGATGTACAGGCAGCTATAAAGTCTATGTGGGGACGAGTAATCCACCCACCACCTTGTACTCAACTGAGGCTAGTACAGTGCTGTCGAAAAATTACACTGGAACAAGAGGGCAAACCTACTATTGGTACGTGCGGGCTGAAAATGGAGGGGTGGGGGCAAGTAGCACGATCCGCAGCTTTACCATACTTGATAACCAGATCACGGGGCAAGTGTTTTATGACACAAACAACAACTGCGGAGGGTCGGGCTGGAGCAGCGGGGGGGGTAGAAGTCTGAACATTCGCACATATTCCACATTCTATCTTTCCTCTTTTGCAATCCAGTTGTAAAATCACTCAATAATCTGTCCAGACAATCGGAGGCTGAATGAACGCATTGCAAGAACGTATTTTAAAAGAGGGGAAAGTGCTCGGCGGTGGAATTCTTAAAGTGGATAGTTTCGTCAATCATCAAGTGGACCCCACGCTTATGGACGAGTGTGGGCGCGATTTTGCAAAACGCTTTGCACATGTCGGCGCGACCAAAATTCTCACCGCTGAAATTTCCGGCATTGCCCCGGCGTTGACAACCGGTATCCACATGGGCTTGCCGGTTGTGTATGCCCGCAAGACAAAACCCATCACCATGCCAGATCAAGTTTATTTAACCCTCGCGCCATCACACACTAAAGGGCGCATGGTTGAATTGATCGTCTCACCCGAATATCTAGCGAACAACGAAAAAGTCCTCATCATCGACGACTTCCTCGCCAGCGGGCAGACCATTCTCGGTCTCGTACGTTTGGCAGAAGCTTCGGGTTCAAAAGTAGTTGGTATTGGCGCACTCATCGAAAAAATATTCGAAGGCGGACGCAATGCCCTGATGTCTGTTGACGTACCCATCGAATCCGTCGCCTGCATCAAATCATTGGACAACGGAAAAATTGAGTTTGTGGACTGATCTTTACGGATTACGCATTACGCATCACGTAATACGTAATTCGTAATACGTAACCCTTGCACCGCCCACAAGGGCAGGTGTGCGTAAGAACCATGCTCCGTAAAATACTCCGCTTCCGAGTTATCGTCTTCCTTATCGGCTGGATATTTACTCATATGAGTTTCCTCATCCCCGCCAAACGCCTCCGTGAGACGCCGAACTTGATTGCGTTTCAGCATCCTTCTCCCAGCTATAGGTTTCACCTGCTCCTTATTCCAAAGCGACAAGTCCAAACGTTGGCAGATTTTGACCCGCAAGACACTGCCTTCCTGACAGACTTATACGCCACCGTACAAAGCCTGGTGAAGGAATTTGACCTCAAGGCATATCGGCTTATCGTCAATGGCGGAAAGTATCAGGACTTTCCGCATTTGCATTTTCATCTTATTTCAGACATCTAATAAAAGTCAAAGGTCGAAGGTCAAACGTCGTCAGACCTTCGACCTTTGACTTTCGACACAGGAAAAATACATGACCCAATCAATAGCAATTTTGGATTTCGGTTCTCAATACGCTCAAATTATCGCTCGTCGTGTACGTGAAGCGCAGGTCTACTGCGAGCTCTTCCCGTGGGACGCGCCGCAGGAAAAGATTCTCTCCATCAAACCAAAGGGATTCATCCTCTCTGGCGGACCTAGATCCGTTTACGAAGAGAACGCGCCTTACATTCAAAAGTTCATCCTCGAAAGCGAGCTTCCCATCCTCGGCATTTGCTATGGGATGCAAGCCCTCACTCATGCCCTCGGCGGCAGGGTGGACCCGTCTGCCCAGCGCGAGTATGGTCATGCAGAGATCACGCCGATCGTTCCCGGCACGATGCTGGATGTGCTATCCAAAGTTTGGATGTCGCACGGCGATAAAGTAACGCAACTCCCCGAAGGTTTTATCGCTCTCGCCAAAAGCGGAAATAGTCCCTATGCGGCGATGGGCGATATGAAACGGAAATACTTCGGCGTGCAATTCCACCCGGAAGTGCATCACACCCCGAACGGCAGCGAACTCCTCAAGCATTTCGCCATCGACATTTGCGGTGTGACGCCGGATTGGACACCAGCGTCCATTATTGAAGAAAGCATCAAACGGATTCGCGCACAGGTTGGCAGTCAACGCGTCCTCGCGGCGGTTTCGGGCGGCGTGGATTCGTCTGTGGCGGCGGCGTTGGTTCACAAAGCGATTGGCGATCAACTGGTCTGTGTCTTTGTGGATACAGGTCTGTTGCGCGCAAACGAAGGCGCGCAAGTCGCAGACGCCTTCCGCAATGGGCTTGGCGCAGAGTTAATCACCGTGGAAGCCAGCGCGGAGTTTCTCGGCGCATTGAAAGGTCAGACCGACCCGGAGAAGAAAAGAAAAATCGTCGGCGAGAAATTCATCCGCATTTTTGAGCGCGAGGCGAAGAACGTCGGTCAACCAAAATTTTTGGTGCAAGGGACGATTTACCCTGATGTCGTGGAATCTTCCGGTCCCGACCGGAGCAAGGCGGAGAAGATCAAGTCGCATCACAACGTGGGTGGGCTTCCCGAAGATATGCAATTTGAACTCGTCGAACCGCTGCGCTATTTGTTCAAGGATGAAGTGCGGTTGGTGGGAGAAGCTCTCGGCTTGAATCAAGGCTTGGTGTGGCGGCAACCGTTCCCGGGTCCCGGCTTGACCGTGCGCTGCCTCGGGGAGTGTACGCCCGAGCGTGTGTCCCGTTTGCGGGCGGCGGATGCGATCCTTCTGGAGGAATTATCCAAAGCAGGCTTTCTTGGAAAGGGCGCGCAGACCTCGCAAGCGTTTATGGTTTTGTTGCCCGTTCGTTCGGTGGGTGTGATGGGCGATATGCGCACGTATCAAGAGGCGGCGGCGATCCGCGCGGTGACCACGGATGATTTCATGACTGCCGATTGGGCGCGCCTGCCGTTTGAGTTGTTGGCGAAGGTATCAAGCCGCATCGTGAATGAAGTGGAAGGAATCAATCGCGTAGTCTATGATATAACGAGCAAACCACCCGCAACGATTGAGTGGGAGTAGCGATTTACGATTTTGGATTGACAATTTTGGATTGGGAGGTTGGTATGAGTGTCCATTTGGGTGAGGTGTTTGGGACGGCATTTAGAATTTCATGGAGAAATAAAAAACTTTGGCTATGGCAAATGTTGCCGGGTCTGGGTTTTGTATTTCTTTTGCCTGCATTCTTTCTATATCATTCTGCATTTACTGATTTAGCCTACGAAACTGAGTTACAAATCCCTACTGATCCTTGGAGACAATTAATTGCTATCGGAAATTTTCTCTTCATCGCTTCTTTTTTTCTTCTTTGGATTCTGGCACAAACAATTACAGTGCTCGGCATTAATGAAATTGAAAATGGACAAGCGGATATTTCTTTTATTCGAATTTTGAAGAAAAGTCTATTTTATTACTGGCGTGTATTTTGTGTATATTTAACTTTTCTTGGGGTATCTGCTATACCCATCTTGATTTCTCAACTCATTTTGTTCTTTATTTTTAAAACTTTGTCTACTAACAATGTGTATTTTGCTTTTCCTTTATCGATAGTTTTGATCCCAATTTTGATAGCCAATGTGTGCGTAAGCCAATTAGCTCTGGTTGCCATTATTACCAATAATCTCAATTTTCGTGCGGCGTTAAAACGAGGTTGGCACTTCCTAAGAACTAATGGGTGGAATACTATCTTGATGTTTATAATTCTTTACTTTGGATGCAGTTCGCTCTTTGTATTGTCTTTTATACCATTACAATTTGCTTCCGTATTTTCAATACTTTATATAGCGCGTTTACCCGATCCGAATGTTGTATTATTTATTCTATTTTTTATAATGTTGCCCTTTCTGGCTTTTATATTTTTGCTCACCTTAGGAATCACAATGACAATCTTTCAATCCGCATGGACAGTTTTGTACGTCCGGATTAGCGGTATGAACGACCTGTATATGACCGATAATTCAACAAAAGAGGCAATATGAACTTCGATTACGGTAACATTTTAACCCGCGCATTTCAGATCACGTGGAAATATAAATCGTTCTGGCTTTTCATGATGTTTCCCATGTTGGTGGGTTCCATCATTTTTCTTGCTTTCATCGTGCCCGTATTCTTTTTGGAAGACGATGAAGAAATGATGGGGCTGGTGATGGTGTTTTGGTTGGGCGTGATTGCGCTTGGTATGATTGCCAGCCTGCTGGTAAGCACAGCAGGTATGACCTCTTTGACATTGGGCGTTTTGCGGGCAGAACGTGGCGAAGGCTCCACCGCCTTCATGGACTTGGTACGAGATGGCTTTACTTATTTCGGACGTGCCCTGGGCGCTGTGCTTATTATTCAACTGAGCATCGGCGCGGTTTTCACCGCTTTCTTTCTTTGCGTGGGGGTGCTCACGGTGGTAACGATGGGTATTGCATCGATTTGTCTTCAGCCCATCATGCTTCTGCTCACTCCCCTTTCATTTCTTGTAATGGCTGTTATGTATGGGGCGCTTGTGGCGGTCATCGACGAGGACTTGGGCGCATGGGACGCGGTCAAACGCGCGATTGTAATAGTCCGCGAGAATATGTGGAAATTTGTCATCATCACGCTCATCGTTTATTTCGGCACGACCTTTGTCACCAGCATTCTGATCTTTCCGATGATGATGCCCATCATGGGAGTGCCCTTCCTTATGGAATCCAATGTGGATATTAACGGTCAAATGATCGCGCTCATTGTCATTCCATTTATTTGT
>JACPVC010000346.1 GCA_016191955.1 Chloroflexota bacterium | reverse complement strand
GATAAGCGAAGAATTCTTTTGAAAGCTGCTCCACGCGGAAGGATTGGTCGGTGGCGCGTTTTGATTTTTGTTGCAGCAACCCAAAATCGGACGGGCGCAAGGAATCATGAGTGTCGGTCAAGATCGTGCCGAGCAAGCCTGCCGATGAACCGCCCAGTTCCTTCAACATGCGTTCAAGGTCGCCCTGCGTCATGCGGAAGGACAGCGCATTGGTCACCGCCGATTCCACGTGATGCGCTTCATCCACGATCAAGTAATCGTATTCGGGCAATACTTTACTGCCCGTCGAAACATCGGATAAAAGCAACGCATGGTTGACGATCAGGATGTGGGAATTCTGCGCCGCCTGTTTCGCGCGATAGAATGGACAGGCGCCTCCCATCCTGCCGAGGCATGCTTCTGTTGTGCAGTTATCATCCTCCGCTGAGAGTCGGCTCCATACTTCGCGTTCGAGCGGTCCCTGCAAATTCAAGTCGTTGCGGTCGCCGCTGGTGTTTTCCAATTGCCAGATGATGAGCTTTGCCAGCACGCGCATCTCGGTGGCGTTGGCTGGTCCGTGCGAGCGCAGATATTGCAGGCGGCGCGGGCAGAGATAGTTGGAACGTCCTTTTAGCACGGCGGCGCGGACGTTCAAATTCAACGCGGCTTGTAAATCAGGAATATCTTTCTTGATGAGCTGGTCTTGCAGGTTGATGGTATTCGTGGAAACGACCACGCGCGTGTTGTTTTGATAGGCAAACAGCGCGGCAGGCACGAGATACGCAAAGGATTTACCCACGCCGGTTCCCGCCTCGACCATGAGATGTCCGCCGGTGGAAAGGGCATTCGCCACCGCCTTGAGCATTTCCACTTGCTCGACGCGATGTTCGTAGGATTCAAAATATTGCGAGAACGGTCCGCCATATTCCAAAATGGACGCGGCTTCTTCGGGGTCGAGCGGAGTCGGCTCTTCGGTCCGCGTGACCGGCGGGGCATCCCGTTCGGGAGCAGAATCAAATATCGGCTTGGAAGGAGCCGCGCGGTGCTTCGTCTGCTTGGGTTTTATGCCTTCCTTCATCTTCGCGCGCAAGGCTTGTTCGAAGACCCAGTTCGAGTCCCATGTGGCAAAGTTGCCGAGGTCGGCGATCTCTTCCAGCGTTTCGAGTGGAAGTTCCTGTGCGATCTCGAAAAGTCTTAGATAACAAGCGTGCGTGACGAGGGCATCGTCGAGGGCGCGGTGGGTGGCGGGGAGAGGGATGCCGAGTTGTTTGCCGAGCGAGCCGAGGTTGTAGCGGCTGGCGGTGGGCATGAGCACCGAGGCAAGTTCGAGGGTGTCAATAGTCTGTTGATATTCGAACATGCCCTTTTTGCGCAGGAAGCCCACATCGAATTTGACATTATGACCGAGGATGGGCGCATCGCCAACGAAGGCGACGAGTTCGTGCGCGATGTCTTGCAGGCGTGGAGCCTGGCGCACCATGGCATTGTCGATGCCGGTGAGACCCGTGATGAAATCGGGGATCTGCCTGCCGGGGTTGATGAGGGTGTTGAATTCACCCTCTTTGCGTTTGCCATTAAAACGGACCGCGGCGATCTCGATGATCGCATCGCGGTCTTCGTCCAAGCCGGTGGTTTCGATGTCTAGTGATACGATGGTGGTCATATTAGAACAAGTGTACCATAAAGCCAATTGGTACTTTTGAACGGTTTTGCATCAGGCATGTAGTTCTTGTCGCTGGTTTTTTTCGCCCAGTGAAAGGTCAAGGATCGGCATGAGGAAGATCCAAAGAAAGAGACGAAGCCATTCCACGCCAAGCATGACATGGCGACGTGTGTTATAGATATCTCCCAAAAAGTTGAGAAGTAGTGTGAGAGCTGCTATTCCAAACATCCACAATGCTAGCCATGCCCAGGCTAATCGATCTACCGTACGGTATTGGAATGCTCCGATTATCAAAGTTGAAAGCAGCAACAGATCAATCAGATAAACTGCAAAATTCTCCATATGAAATATTTTTCCAATAAACAATAAAGCATCTCTATTCTTTATCTTATTGGTTGGGTAATAAGCCTGGACGAAATCGGAAATGAAATAATCCTTATATTCCCAAATCGTCGTCACTATAAAGCCAGGATGTGTGGCAAGAAAAGCGCCATAGGCTTTGAAAGCGTTTTTGTCCGCCCACTCCTTATATTCCAGAGAGTCCCGTTCTGGCATACCGTATTCCCTGAAGAAATCGACTCGAACGGGATGGGGCCAAATGTACTCATCAATTGCGTTGATAAGTGGCAGCCCGGCCCGAAAACTTGCTTTGGCTGAAAAATACCCAAGGATGAAGATTCCCAGTAGAACTACAGCCGCAATTTTCAAAGGATGAATGCCCCGTAATCTTCTAATAAAAAACAAAATACTTACCAGCCCAAGGGTAATCAGCACGCCATAAAGATGAGCATCGCGGATGAAAGCCCATAAAAACATGACAATGATCCAGATTGCCAGAATAACCTTTTCAAAAGTTTTGTTGAAAGGTTGTTCTGATTTTGCGACATGAAATACGAGATGTATGGCAAGCGCCAATAGAATAGAAAACAGGGAGAATGAAAGGGGTTCCGCCCCAAGCACGCTGTCCCATTCAGCAAGTTGGGGGGTGTACCCAAATAACAGTATGTCCGAACCGACAGCACATCCTTGGCGCCAAAAAGCTCTGAAGAACCGCCAGATAAGTCTTGGCAAAAAGTGTGTGAAAACCGCCAGATATGGGGGACGAATGTCGGTTAGTGTTTCAAGAAAGGATACGCCCAGCGTTTGAAGATGCGCCCTTTGACATAGACTGTCAATTGAGCACGCTGGGTATCCAGGACAACCTTAACATATTGACCTTTCAACCTCTTGCCAACACTGAACGTCTGACTGAGCAAGTGGATTTTGCCATGAATGGTCACTTGCCGAATGAAGGTCACGCGACCAGCAGCAATAGGCAAAGCATCGGTAGATACAACGAAACGAGGCGGTAATTTCTGAAGTTTCTTGCGTCGCCGATATTGTTCGGGTGTCAAGCCACCCAATCTTCGCTGAACATGCTGCGTGTTGACGGTATCTTGCAAGCGTTGCAATTCTCGTTTGAGGGCGCTGAGGCGAGTAAAATGACGCTGGAACAAACGTGGTTGGAACCAGCCGTTGAAGTTCTCCACGCTTCCATTGTACTGAGGTCGAGCTGGTGGAATGAAGATCTGGCTCGACCTCAAAGCGTAAACACAATCGGATCATGCGTGACAGATAACGCGCTGCGGGTCCCCAGCCAAGATACTCGCGAGCATTATCAAATTGCACCTGCTTCGGGCGTCCGAGGGTCTTCCAGCACTCGCCCAAAAACTCCAAAACTGCCTCGATTTTGCGCGAACGACCCAATTGTAGGCAGACAGCACCATCAAACACATCTTTGCAGACGAAAATGTAGTAGCGCGGCTTCTGTCCTTTCAGGTAAATCGGACCCACCAAATCAACCTGATGCAATTGATTGAAGTCTTGCGCCTGCGGTGTCGGGTATACGTGCCTAGGCAAGAAACGTGCTAAGCGCACTCTGGGCAAGGTCACACCGTTTCTTTGCAACACGCGCTCGATGGTTCTGAGGCACGGAACAGAACGGATATTCAGAGCTTTCAACTCGGCTTGAATGGCGCTCGCACCAATGAAGGCATACCGTGTTTGCGGATGGTAGGTCGACTCAAGCCGCTTGCGAATTGCGAGAATGGTTCGTTCCATCTCCGGTGAAATCAACGCTGTTCGTTGGCGTGCGCGAGTCAAATCGTACAAACCCGCTGTACCCATCGCTTGATAGCGCCGCCACCAAATACGAAACCATTCACGCGAGCGTTCCAAGGTTTGGCAGATGATCTCGATGGACTGACCTGCCAAACGCATCTTGATCGCTTGATGGCGATCTGAGAATTCATCTTTCATAGCAACCTCCGTAGAAAACGATTGACGGTTTTCACACGTGGTTACTGTAAATCAAAATTGCGCTGCTCTTTCTGTGTCGCTTCGACCGACACAAATGCCAAGACGTATCTGGCGGTACTTTTCCCGTTTTCGCCCAGGGTTAGATGGCGGTAAAATGCCAACTATGATCTGTCGGTTCGGAAGTATGGATGTGGCTGCGAAGAATTTTATCAAGTTGTTATTCAGAAATTTTGTAGTTGTTAAAGCCAGGAACATCCATCCAAAAATTGCTAAAAGGTTTTGGAATAAGGCAATTTTGTCGAAACATGGACTGATCTCGCGAGGCTTTTCTTTTCCAGTCGAAGGTAGACTGAGTGCCATTCTGGGGCATGCTATTGGGTCATTCGCAATTTTATAGATTAAATTGGTGGTAAACATCCGCTCTGCGGTAAACATCTTCCATGAAAAAAGAGGTGCGTGGGAAGCACTAATATAGGTATGCGTATCCCCATTCGCAATGGAGAGACGCAAGTCTCCATACCAGTGGAGCCGACCCCATATGAGAAGGGCAGTGACCAAAAGAATGACGATGTAAGTTATATTTTTCTTTAGAAAATCCATTCCAGATACTCCAAAATAACCTTTATGCCCCGGTCGATGTTTTGGTTTTTAAGGATAGGTCGAGGAAAGGCAGGAGAAACACCAAAAGGTGAAGGCGAACCAATTCCACTGACGGCATGATGTGACGGCGGAGTCCGGCTGTGTCGCCGAAGTAGCTGATGAGCAGTGTTGCTATAGCAATGCCATACGCCCAGATCGCCAGCCACGCCCAAATAGACAAAGTGGTGGTCTTGTGGGTTACCATCTGTAAGAGGAATGCCAGAGTAACAACAAAAGTTAATAAATAAGCCGCGCCTGACTCAGGGTTGACCATTTCTCCAATAGCTGACAATGAATCTCGATTTTTAACATCATAGGTGAGGAAGTATGGCTGGGCATAATTGGCAATAAGAAGATCGATGTTCGCCCAAAGTGTGGTCACGACAAACCCCGGGTGTGTGGCAAGGAACGCGGCATATGCTTTTGTGGCGTTTTTATCCGCCCATGCCTGGTATATAGGAGCGTCGAAATAGCTTGGAGCGTCCTTGTCGGGCATGCCAAATTTCCGAAAGAATTCCACACGCGACGGATGGGGCCAGATGTACTCGTCGAGAGAGTTCATCAACGGGTAGCGTGTTGCACGCAGGCTTTCCCGCGCTGAAAGGTAACCGATGGCAAAGAAAAAGAGCAACACCACGACGGCAATGCGCAGCGCATTTGCACCCCTGAATTTCTTTACTAGAAAGAGCGGTGCTAGCAGGACGAGTGTTATTGGGATGGCGTAAAGATGCACATCCCGTACGAAGACCCACAACAAAAAGACGATCAACAGCGCGATGAGCAGGAACTTTTCCATTCTGGTGCTTAATGGTTTTTCGGATGCCCCGGCGCGGAAAACGAGTTCCAGCGCAAGCCCGAGTGTGATCGCAAACATCGAAAGCGATAGGGATTCGGGGCTGAGGACGCTGTCCCACTCGGCGATCTGCGGGGTGAAACCGAACAACATAATGGCAGTTGCCGCGAAGATCTTTATCAGCGGGTTGTTGAGTTTATTGGCGACCATCCAACCGAGGAAACACCACCCGAAAATGGATAGATAGTTTTGGATTAATACGACCTTGTCGAAGCATCCCTGGATTTTGCGCTCAGCTTCTTCCCCTATGCCAGGCTTACCATATGATGTAATGGGGCAGTTGACCGGGTCGTTGGCAAATTTGTAGATCAGGTTTGTCGTGAAGAGACGCTGTCCTGAGAAAATTTCCCATGAAAAGATCGAGCTTTGCGCCGAGGACATGTAACTATCCGTTTCGGCGTTGGCAACCGAGAGGCGCAGGTCTCCATACCATGCCGAGCGGAAATACACCCCAACGGCAAGGATAAGAAGAATGATTAAGTTGACGAAATGTTTCTTTATAAAGTCCATGATTTAATTTTCAGAGGGTTTTAGCCTCAGGGCAATGTCCAGAATGATGATTGGAAAAACCCACATGATGAAACGGAAGATCGTGGTCGAATAAAGGGCGTGACGGTTCAGCGCCCAAGTGTCGCCTAAAATGGTGGGGATAAGGGTCAGGCTGGAGGAAAAGAAGAGCCAGAGTCCCAGCCACGCCCAGAGGCGGCTGTCATCCACATTTTTTACTGCCAGTAAAAGGGTTCCCAACAATAGAACGACGCTCATCAAGAACGGCGTCGTGTTCTCGGGGTGCAGCGCGTTCCCGATGCCGAACAAAACCTCGCGGGACGGGTTCAGATTGCGAGCGGTGAAATATGTCTGTTTGATCTCGTTGAAGGAAGGACCGAAATCTCTCACGATCTTTAGAACAGGGTAGCCCGGGTGGCTAAACATAAACCGCGCCATGGCAGAGGAGCCATGTTCTTGAACCCACTCTTCAAATTCGAGAGTCCCAAAGTCTGGCATTCCGTATTCCCGAAAGAACGAAACCATCACGGGGTTGGGAAAGATATCATCCTTATATAAATTAACAAGCTGAACTGTCGACCGAACACTGATACTCGATGTGTATAAACCGATGGCGAACATCAAGCTTAGGAAGATCGTGATGCCGGTCAGAGTCTTGTTCTTTCGGTAACGCTGTGACACAAATAGGATGGCGACCATCCCTATCGTCATCAAAGCTGTGAAGAGATTGGT
>JACPVC010000345.1 GCA_016191955.1 Chloroflexota bacterium | reverse complement strand
TGTAACGTCCATGCCGCTGATGACGATGGTGGGGATGTCACGCAATTTTCGGTCTGCTTGCATCTGTTCAAGGATTTGGAAGCCGTCCATTTCCGGCATAAACAAGTCAATGATGATGGCGTGCGGCGGCGTGCCCGATGAAATGATCGACCAGCCGCTACGCCCGCCTTCCGCGAGGATGGGCTTGTACCGCCCGTCGTCACTCAGCATTTTACCGATCAGGCGCAGGTCGTTGGGGTTGTCGTCCACCACCAGCACTTCGCGGATGGAGCCGTCCGCATTCAGACGGTCAAGCGAGTTGACAAGGTCTTCTTCGAGAATGGGTTTGACCAGATAATCGGATGCGCCGAGGTTGAAGCCTCTTTCAATATCTTCAACGATACTGCAAATGATAACCGGGATATTGCGCGTCTCTGAGTCGGACTTCAACGCGTCCAGCACGGTCCAGCCGTCGGTACCGGGCATCATAATGTCGAGCGTGATCGCAAACGGTTTAACCTGTTTGGCAACTTCCACCGCGCGCGACGGGTCTGTGAGCGGAGCCACATGATAGCCCTGCGGCTGAAGATAGCGCTCATATAAGCCGATCACCTGCGGATCATCGTCAATGGTCATGATGGTCTTGCTTCCTTCGTGCTCGTGCTCGCTTTCCTTGTGATAGAACGGCAGAGTGAAATGGAAGGTACTGCCAAAGCCCTCGCTGCTTTCAACCCAGATCTGACCTCCGTGCATATTGATTAACTGCTTACAAATGGAAAGCCCCAAGCCCGTACCGCCGCTCTTGAGCGTGGGCGAAGCGTCTACTTGCGAGAATGCCTGGAAGAGTTTTTCCTGATCTTTTGGCGAAATACCAGGACCCGTATCTGTAACGCTGATCCGAACCTGCTTCTTGCCATCCTCCATGATGAACGGAGTGACATTGACTGTGATCGAACCTTCTTCCGTAAATTTCGCCGCATTGGAGAGCAGGTTGATCATTACCTGACGTATACGGATCGTATCTGCCCGAACCATCGGCGTATTAGGCTCGATAAACTGCCTCATTTCGATCGGTTTGTCCTTGATCAAGCCGCTCATAGTGGAAAGTACGCTGTGGACAAGGTCGGCAATGTTGACCTCGTCGAAAGCCAGTTCCATTTTTCCGGCTTCGATCTTGGCGGAGTCGAGGATGTCGTTGATGAGACCCAGCAAATGCTGACCGGAATTGTAGATCGCAGTTAAGTCCTGCTGCATCAACTCGGTCACGGGACCGTCGATGCCTTTCAGGATCACGCGTGAAAACCCAATGATGGAGTTGAGCGGTGTGCGGAGTTCATGGCTCATATTGGCAAGGAACTGGCTTTTCAACCGATCCGCCTCGCGCATTTCCATCACCGCTTGCTGCGAGAGCTCGAACGAGCGCGCGTTATCGATTGCCACCGCGACCTGGTCGGCAAGGGTCTGGAGAACGGAGACTTCGTCTTCGTTGAACGCGTTCATTTCCTTTGCCTGAATGTCGATCACGCCGATGATGCGTGCACCGATCTTGAGCGGGATGGCAACTTCGGCGTGAGTTTCAGGCAGCAGGGGATTGATCGTATACAGCGGGTTTTGGATCACGTTGTTTGCAACGATCACATTGCCCGTTGAAGCCACCGAACCGACAATGGATTTGTCGTTGAGCTTCACCGAGTGTTCGATCTTTTTCATCTCGGCGCCGGCTTCCCCGGTGCCTTCCTTCAAGACGGCATTGAAGCCCGTCTCTTCGACGATGAAGATGGCGGCATGGTAAACGTGGAAGCGGTCTGTAATCAGGTTTACCGTGCGGGCAAAGATGGTGTTCAGGTCGAGGATGGATGTGACCAGCTTGCCGATTTCGGCTGAAACCGCAAGGTATTCATTACGGCGGCGGATCGCCTCTTCCGCAATTTTTCGCTCGGTAATATCTCTTGCCACCCAAAAGACGCTATCCTCGTCCAACTTGGTCAGCGTTGCCAGGAACCAGAATAATTGCGTTGAAATTGCCAGTTCATATTCAAACTGGATCTTGCCCGTGCTGCTCAACGCTTCATGAACTTTTGATAGGAACTGATCTGCAATATCGAGTGGCAGAAGCTCATGAAAGGTTTTCCCAAGCATATCTGCGGGCGGACGCACCAACAAAGACGGATTGGTCGGGGCGATCTGCATGTAACGTCCCTCCCGGTTAATCAC
Source organism: Chloroflexota bacterium (assembly GCA_016191955.1). GTDB lineage: Bacteria > Chloroflexota > Anaerolineae > Anaerolineales > Villigracilaceae > Villigracilis. The sequence goes on along the minus strand of JACPVC010000345.1, from coordinate 2,692 downwards.
CAACACCACATCTTCCATCGCCGAGAAAAGGGCGCGGAAGTTTGTTTCAGATTGTTCCACCTGTGTGAACAGCCTGTTCTTTTGCACGGCTGCGGCAATTTGAGTCACGATGGTTTCAAGGATGCGCAGTTCATCCTGTGTGATCACACGGTTGGGATCATAAAAGGCGACACCGATGGTACCGATTACATCTTGTTCGGAAAGCAGCGGCAGAATGAGAAGATTCTTGGTACCGCGTTGTTGCAGAATATCCTGAATGGGCGCGGCAAGCGGATTGTTGTCCACATCCTTGATGAATAACGGTTTACGGGTACGAAGGACCTCTTCCGTGCTTGCGTTGCCCTGGACTGGTATCAACAAGCCAATATCTTTCGAAGGCTCGAAGTTCGAAAATGCCTCGGCAACGAGGGTCAGTTGCGACTTCTCGCTGTTGAGCAGCGCAATGCCAACGTTCTGGGCAGCCAGCAGGTTAACCAGGTTATCTGCCACACTTTGCAACGTGGTCGATAGGTCGAGTGAACTGGCTGCCGAAGCCACCACTTTGTTGACAACCTCGAGTTCTTGTGCGCGTCTTTGCGTTTCCTGGAACAGCCGCGCGTTTTCCAACGCCAGCGATAACTGGTCGGTCACCTGCCTTATTAACAATTGCTCGTCGGTAGAAAATGTGCGTCCCTGGTCTTCATCCACCATGCGCAGGGTTGCCCAATCATCTTCGCCCAATTGAATCGTGGTTGCATATGCCGGATTTACATCCGTCCCTGACACTGGGGCCATGAATTCAGGCGGCAGGGCAAGCGTCCCCGTTTGGCGGCGCGTGGTTTTTACCGGCGTGGATGCGGCTTGGGTTGCAGGAGCAGGCTTGGGATTACGTCCCGAGCCGGTTTCGGGGTCGGGCGGCGGCGGCGCTTCTTTCTGGACCCCGGGCTTGGTCGCTTTTCCCTTGGCATGTTCCTCGGGTTTGACGTCCTTGAAGAGATCGTCAAGACGCTTGTTGATTTTCGGTTTCTTTGGCATATTCCATAAGTTCCTGGGCAAGGACGCGATATTGGGTGGAGCCGCGGGCAGCGCTCTTGTAATGGGTAATTGGCTGACCGGCAATCGGGCTTTCGCGAAGTTTTGTATCCAGTTCGATAACAGTGTTAAATACACCCGAACCAAAGGTGGCTCGGAGTTGTTCATGAATGTTGCGATGTGTGCGGTTGCGCCGATCGAGCATGGTGACGAGGATGCGGTACGAAAGGTTGGGGTTATCCACTTCACGCGTACGGCGGATGAGCCCCATCATATTGCGCAAGGCGTACGCCGAGAAGTATTCCGCCTGGGTAGGGATGAGCAGCAGGTTCGCGGCAGCCAGCGCATTGCGGGTAATGGCTCCCAACGCGGGCGGGCAATCCAACACAATGTAATTGTAGGGCGTGGGTGCAGCTTGAATGGCGCGCTGCAGGATGGTGGTGTAGTTCGTGCGCACCGGTAAAAACTGTTCGGACGTTTCGATGCGCGAGCTGGAGGGGATGAGGTCGAGGTGGTTGATATCGGTCTTGCGGTATACGTTGAGCAACGGCTCATTGTCGAGCATGATATTGCTCGAGGTCAATTCGGCTTCACCGGGCTCCATGCCAAGGGCAAGTGTGAGGTTGGCCTGCGCATCCAGGTCGATGAGAAGGACACGGTTGCCAAGTTCCGCCAGCGCTGCTCCAAGCGAGAGCACTGTGGTCGTTTTGGCAACGCCACCTTTTTCATTTGACACTGCGATTGTTTTGGTCATGTATTCTTTCCTCATTTCTTCGGACTGCCCGGTTAGCGATCCGGCGACTTGTTCTTTTGCGGGATGATCTCGATCCGTGAGACTTTCAGCGCTTCACGCAGCTCATGGATGGCAGTTTCGATCATAGCTTGCGGGTCGTTGGTTCCGCGTATCTTTGTAGTGATGTCGGTGACGAGACGTTCGCGTTCGGCGCGGCGGGTGGTTTCGTCGAACAATCTGGCGTTTTCTGCAATAACGGCTACACGGTCTGCCACCGCCTTGATGAGATCCATTTGGTCGGCTTTGATGCTCTCGTCTTTTGGTACCATGACAGAGAGTTCACCGATCTCCTGTCCGCGCATGATGATGGGCACTTGCACTTGTTTTCGATCAGTGGCAGCACTCCCGTCCGAACTTTCGAGCGCGGTGAGCGGGGTGGCTCCCGCGGCAGTATAACGATAACCGCCGATCTTGTATTCTTCTGCAAGGCGATTCCAATTTTCGCGGAAGAACTGGCGCGTAACCGCCTCCGCCTCGGCAAGCGACCTGTCCATTTGCTCGTACAGTTTGGCGTTTTGGATGGCGATACTGACCAATTCTGCCAAAATGCTGAGGGCATCCAGGTCTTTATCTGAGAAAGCGTTGGCATCCGTACTTTGAACATCCAGCGCGCCGAGGATGTCGCCGCTTTCCAACAGGGGGAATGCTATTTCAGAGCGCGTTTCTGGAAGGTCGGGGTTGTTGAAGTAAACCGCATCTTCACCGACATTGAGGGCGATGCGCGGTTTCTTTGTCCCTGTTGCGTAGCCCACGATGCCCTGCGCGCCGACTTTCAATTGATGCCCGCGTTTGAGCATGCGCCTGCCGCCTGCGCTGTTTGCGGCAGCCAGCACGGCATATTTATTCATTGCATCGTTGAGGAAGATACCCACATGATAGAACCCGAAT
>JACPVC010000359.1 GCA_016191955.1 Chloroflexota bacterium | reverse complement strand
TGATTTCGCCGTTCAATAATTCCGACAACCCCGTTGCAGTCGTTTGTCCGAACGCGCTGATTAGATAGTCGCTGTATAAATCAAGCAGTTTTTCACTCTTCATCCTCTCAGTTTACGCTACTTCTGCGTAAGGTGAGTTACCAGTGCTCATTTCATTTTTTGGCGAAACTACAGAAGAAAACCTAATGAAACAACTTAACTTACCCCCGTCACCCGAGACTGAAGCACTTTTTAGAACCCTGGTTGGTGATTTTGACAATCCGTAAACTTCTCTTATGTTCAGCTTGTAATGGTTAATATTTAACTCACCTTACGCAATTTTCACTTTCTTGCGTCCTTCACCCTTCGACTGTGCTCCTCGACGTTCACTCGTCGCTCCGCTCAGGGCGGCTGCCGCGCTGAGCGGAGAGCGGGTGTTCGTCCCGCTCGTAGTCGAAGCGCAGGTGCGTAAGGTGAGTATTTAATTCAAATATATTGGAATAAGGTCGCTAAATATAAAATACGCCACTAGGCTACAAGGGCTTATGCTTCAAAACATAATTCAAAACATTAAAAAAAGGGGCAACTTTTTGAAGAAAATTCGACCGTTTTTCCAAAAATTCCTTCTGCAAAGTTTTTTGATATATTGTTGCGCCTTTCTAATTCCTTCATGATATAGAAAATCCATTCCTAGAGGAATTTCTGGAAAAATACTTTGTTGCTAGTAAATTGAGGCATATACTTCAAACCATAATTCAAAACATTAAAAACTTGCTTAAAGACACCAGTACCTGCCCGAGTGTGTTCATGTAAATTTTATCAGTGTATATGGATATTCTCTTTGATGTGTGTTTTGATCGGCATATCCGCTGGAACTCACCCTGATGAGCGTAATAATCGAAAAGTCCGTTTGCCCCTCTCCTTCAGGAGAGGGTATTTTTTTGGTTGCTGTTCTGTGGATGGGCGCTGAGTTTCCAAGTCTATGTTTGGGAGGATGGTGTAAAGGCTCCTCCCCTTCAGGGGAGGCGGGGGAGAGGTTGTTTTTGATTTGCGCCGTAATCGGCATGTGCGTTGGACCTCACCCTGATTGACGTAATAATCGAACAAGTCCGTTTGCCCCTCTCCTGAAGGAGAGGGTATTGTTTTTGTTTCTTTTTTATGGATGGATGCTGAGTTTCCAAGTGAATGTTTCGGATTGATAGAACACAAGCTCCTCCCTGCTTATCGGGGAGGAAGGGAGGGGTTGGGGTAAAATAGAACTATGAACCGCAAAGTTCCTTTGAAGATCAGGAGACTGATGAAAGAATTGAAGGAAGGACTTGTCCGTATTTACGGGGACAAGCTGAAAGGCGTGTACCTGTACGGTTCCTATGCGCGCGGAGATTACCGTCCCGGCTCGGATGTGGATGTGATGATCCTGTTGAAAGATTACAAGAGTTATTGGACGGAAATTAAACGAACGAGCGTATTAATGAGTGATATTTCTTTGGAATATGACCTACTGGTCAGTCGCATTTTCATGACAGAAACCAAGTGGCATCAAGCCGATACGCCCCTATTGAAAAACATCCACCACGACGGACAACCCGCATGAAGGAATATACACATAAGTTGTTGGATAAAGTTCAGGATTCTATTGAAGCTGCCGAAGGCTTAATGAACATGGGGAAAGCGGAATTTTCTGCAGGACGAGCCTATTACGCCATGTTTTACACCGCCGAAGCTCTGCTTTATGAAAAAGGATTGGAATTTAAACAACATGGTCAGGTTATCGGAGCATATGGCTTACATTTTGCCAAGACCAAAGTACTCGACCCTAAATATCATCGCTGGTTGGTAGACGGGTTTGATACTCGAGTTTCCGGCGATTATGATGTGGATACTGGCATCGACAACGACTTGGTTGCCGATATGATCAATCAGGCAAAAGATTTTCTAGCGGATGCAAAGAAATATCTTCAAACTCAAGAATGAAGAAGGAACATGACTTTAGCAAAGGCAAGCGTGGAACTGTGGTCCGCGCAGCCAAAGGAAAAACACGTATCACCATTTGTATTGATGATGACGTTTGGAATTGGTTTAGAAATCAAGTCGAAGAATCAGGTGGCGGTAATTACCAGACATTAATCAATAATACCTTGCAGGAATTTATCCGCCGGAAGGAAGAGCCTATCGAGGTCATTCTACGGAGAGTGGTAGGCGGGGAATAATTAGAGAAAATAAGAACACCCCGCTGAACTCGAAATGTCAGCGGGGCGCTTTATTGAAATCGAGATGATGTTTTTTATTGATCGGTGCGGCGCAGAATCCACAAGCCTGAGTTCATGTCACTGGCGTAGATGAGCCCTGTGGTTTCGTCGTATGCCACACCCCAAACTTGCGGGGCATTCGATAGCACACCGCGCTGCGATGGTTTCACCGGGTTATTCTCGGAGGGAGGAACGAAATACGCCAGTTCATGGATAGCGGTTGGGTCACTCGCATCCACGACGCGTATGCCATCTGAGTACCATGACATGTATACGTCCGTGCCGACCACCAGCGCATTGTGCAGGGAATAATCGCCTGCTGCCTGTGTGTTGGTGCCGATCGAGTTTTGCGTTCGGAATTCGCCGATCTGCACGGGCGCGGTAAGGTCGGAATAATCGTAAACCCTCAAATAGCCCTGTCCTTTTTCAGTGTCGGGTCCGGAGTTCTTGCAGAAATCCTCATCGGCGGTGAAAAGAAGTTTACGGGCATCATCATAGGATGAAGAATGCGCATCACCATCCGCAATGGCGGGATAGATCGTGCGGCTTTTGAAAATCGGCTGTGTGGGATCGGTCAAATCCAGGGCGATGAAACCGCTGTCCCAGTATGAGACGAAGACCAACTTCCCATCATCTGATGGCTCCGCCCCATGTCCGTAGTTGGTATCCGCATCGCATCCCTGCCCGGCGGTGAAGGGTCCGCCAATATCTTGAATGCCCCAGTCCGATACCTGGAATGGATTGGCAGGGTCAGTGATATCGATCAGACGGAAATCGCCATCTCCATTCTGGTCACGGTATCCGCTGGCAGTGGAAGAGTCCGGGTAACGACTCGCGGGAACGGTTGTGTATGCAAAGGTGCGCTTTAAGTCGGTGCGATGTTGGATCTCAAATTCGTGAATGCCGCGTGTGCAGCAACCTGTGTTTAAGTAACCCACCTGAACCGGCGCTGCTGGTTTTGTGACATCCCAGAGCATCAAACCCCGATCGGCGTTTGTGTCGTAACGCGAATCGCCGCAGTATTGAATACCGCCAACCGCGATCTCGCGTCCTTTGAATCGTCCATATTTCCCGGTGAATACGACCACATCCTCGATGGAGGTGTTGGGCGGGTTTTGAAGGCGACCAACCGTCTGCGGGTTGGATGGGTCGCGTACATCAACGATCAATACACTGGCGTTTGAGCCTGATGGGCAGAAACGATCTTTTGAACCGGCTGCCCAGTCACCGAAGCCCCACTGCCCGACATAGGCGTAACCGCTATGGACCCAAACATCAGCGTTGAATCCGCGATTGCCAAGGTCGTTATGCCCCACAACTTCCATGTTGAATGCCTGTCCGGCATTCGAACCGCCACTATCTGCATTCACCAACATCGGGAATGCGAGGGCGAGAAAAACAACAATACTCAATAAGGAACGCACATTACGTTTAAGATTCATCTTTCTTCCTTTCACTCATAACCGATAAAACGAATTTGCAGTCGAAGCAGAAGAAATTTCCTCTAATATGAAATGTTGTTTCACTCCTTTCCTCAACTTTTCGGCTGTTGACCTGGGGAAATAAAGGAACTGTATTTCATTATAAGAATTCTTAATGAAAATACAAGCATTAGGATAATGCTTGTATTAGAAAGACCTGATCCGCGTAATGATCGGCATGTCCGTTTGCCCTTCGGGACCGAAACCAAGTGGCGGCAGGCGAATACCACTGTGACATCAAACATGCCCCTCCAAATAGAGGGGCATGTTTGATGTTTGTTACAGCCTGCGTTTCGCCACGCGGATTTGAAACTTCGGGTCGGGACCGGGAATGGGCATGAGGACGGACTTGAGTTCGTAGTCGGGTCGAATCAGTTCGAGCTTTGCGGCGCGGACCAAAGCGCCTACGGTCACCATCAACTGCACTTCGGCAACACCTGCTCCCAAACACGTATGCGCGCCGAGTGAGTACGGCGCAAAGATGCCCAGCCCTTGTTTGTGTTCCTTGCGCGGCGCGATGTAGCGCTGGATGTCGAACGTCCACGGGTCGGGGAAGAATTCCGGCAGGAAGTGAGTCAAGCCGTTAGCGATAATGATGTCCGAACCGGCGGGCACGTGATACCCGGCAAATTCGAAGTCGCGGGTCGTGCCGCACGGGGTGAAGGGTGCCACGGGGTAACGACGCAGGGTCTCAATGGTGGCGGCGTACAGATGCTGCAACTTGGGCAGCTCGGTATAAGGCGGAATGCCGTTTGCAAAATGCTCGTCCACTTCGGCTTGAATGGCTTCGTATACTTCGGGATGTTTGAGAATGGCATAGATCATGAAGCCCATCGTATTGGCAACTGTGTCCATGCCTGCGAAAAAAGGACCGATGGCGGCGGCAAGGATGTCTTCTTCCTTGAATGGGTCGCCGTTCCAGTCCAAGGCGGTGAGCATATCGTCCACCAGGTCGGGCGCTTGCGGGTTGGGCGTTTGGCGGTGCTCTTCCAGCACCAGTTTGACGAATTCCAACACCTTTTTGCGAGCATTCACATAGTGTGGCATGGATAGCAAAATTCGCGGCTGGCGTTTGATAGCCAGCACGTTCAACAGCGTGCTGAGATAGATGCGGATCGCCTCGAAATGCTCACGGGACGAATGCCTCGTGAGCGCCAGCCCAAGCTGCTCGGTGACGAGTCTCTGGAATGCGTCGCGCGCGTAGAGGGTCTGACCCGGCTCCCACGTGGATACGGTTTGATAGGTCAACTCAGCCATGGCGTCGAGATGAGGCGCGAGTCCGCTTTTGGAGTAACCGTGCTGCATGATCTTGCGCATGTGCCTGTGTGGTTCGCCATCCTGCGCGATCATGACGTTCCTCGACCCCATCTGCACGGCAAACTCACCGAACAACGGCTCGCTGGAGAAAAGTTCATCCTTGTCTTGCGAGAAAAAACGGTTGGCTTCCAAGCCGCCCATCACGATGAACTTTTGGTTGGCAGCGGTGATGCGAAAGATGGGACCGTACTTGTGATAAGACTCAAGGAAGAACTCGATTGGGCGGTTGAGAAAATCGAGCGCGTTGCCCAAGAGAGGCAGCCCCGGCACGCGCGGCGGAAGGTTGCGGTTATGAGGGCGGGCGGATGTTGATTCGGTAATGGTCATGGTGTCCTTTATCTATGGGCATTTTACCTGCTAGGCCCGGTGCGGTCACAAATTGCGTTTTTTGAAAGAGGCATTATATCTCTCTGGCATAGAAATAAGAGTGAAACTGCCGGTTTCT
>JACPVC010000020.1 GCA_016191955.1 Chloroflexota bacterium | reverse complement strand
GCTTGTTCAGCAAATTCCTCGCTTATGTCTCTCAGTTTGACGATGGCATCTTCCACTGCTTCGATCACTACAGAATTTGCATCCTGTATCACATAACTTTCACCTGCCTCAACCGTGTGATCGTTAATATCTCCGGCGCTGGTGATCCATAAGATGCCTTGTTCGCATTCTATAAGAAGACCGGGTTGCGGGTGGCTGATGTTGACCACTTCATGTCGTGGTAGGTTCAAATCTATTTCTTTACGTTGTTCAATCGCAATCATATAAAACTCCTTAATCTCAAGGTCATTTTATATACTTGGACAGGGCAAGTACAGATGCAGACAGTCAAGATTGTAATCAGTACAGTGGGTGCTATAATGAACTGTACTGGTCGTTTTTTACATAAACTGTTCCCCTATGAAAACTGAAACCAACTCCCCTTTACTTTACCGTTCATTGGCAGATACCCTGATCTCACTGATCGAGAAAGATACCTATCGTGTCGGTGAACGCATCCCATCCGTGCGGCAGATGAGCAAACAACAGGGCGTCAGTATCAGCACCGTGTTGCAGGCATACTTACTGCTTGAAAACCAAGGCTGGATCGAAGCGCGTCCGCAGTCGGGGTATTACGTGCGGGCAAAAGTGCGTGAGCAAGCGCCAGAACCTGAGATATCTTCCCCAGTCAAAGACCCGAGCCAAGTCAGTTTGCATGAACTGGCGATGATGTTAATGCGCGACTCAACCGACCCCGAACTGGTTCAACTTGGTTTAGCCTTACCCAACCCTAATTATTTACCCATTGAAAAGATCAATCAGGCACTGACCAAAGCAGCAAAGCGACATGCCGTCGATGCTCACAGGTACATCGTCCCGCCAGGGCTGGAAGAACTACGCGTTCAGATCGCAAAACGTGCTGCACTTGCCGGCTGTCAGTTATCGCCCAATGATTTCATGATCACATCGGGAGGGTTGGAAGCGATGGACTTGTGTTTGCATGCGGTCTGCCGCCCAGGCGATATCGTCGCCATCGAATCGCCGATGTATTTCGGTACGCTTCAAACTCTTGAGGTGCATGGATTGCGTGTGTTGGAAATCCCCACCCATCCGCGAGATGGACTTAATGTAGAAGCGCTATCTTTTGCTATTCAATACAACCCGGTGCGGGCGGTGATCGTCATTTCAAATTTCAACAACCCGCTTGGCAGCCAGATGCCTGATGAAAAGAAAAAAGAGCTTGTTGAATTACTTGCGCGCCACGATATTCCATTGATCGAGAATAATGTGTACGGTGAACTTTATTTCGGAGAGAAACGTCCGCTGGTTTGCAAGTCCTTCGATAAAAAGGGTTTGGTGATGCTTATCTCTGCATTCTCGAAGGATATCAGCCCCGGTCTGCGGATTGGCTCGATCGCCCCCGGAAGATACAAAACTGAATTGGAATGGTTGAAATTCACGATCAACACATCGTCGCCAACCCTGCCGCAATATGCCATCGCCGACTTCATTGAAAGCGGCGGCTACGATCATCATCTACGGCGCATTCGTCGTGAATATGCGCGCAACGTCGAATTGATGTCCAGCGCGGTGATTCGCTATTTCCCCTCCGGTGTGCGTCTCACCCGTCCTTCCGGCGGATTTGTCCTCTGGGTGCAATTGCCGGAAAATGTAGACTCTCTTGAACTATACAAAAAAGCGCTTGCCGCAAAGATCACGCTTGCGCCGGGGTACGTCTTTTCGGCTTCCAATCAATACGCCAACTTTATCCGTTTGAACGCAGCAGAGTTTAATTACAACATTGAGCGTTCTCTTGAAAAATTAGGGAATATCATTAAAGAGATGAGGCTGTAATATTACAGCGCAATGTTGCTCCCTGCGCCGTCCCCGGCGCAGGGGTTCCCGCATAACACGCCGCCGGGGACGGCGGCTTTGAGCGTGAGAGGCTATAATCCCATTTATGGAAACTACTCTCGACCCCGAACGCCAAAAACAAGCCAAACAATATGCTCGCATCCGTCGCCGACTTTGGCTGGTGGATACCGCGTTCAGCGCTGTTTATGCCCTCGCCTGGCTCTTCCTCGGCTGGAGCATCTCCGTCCGCGAATGGCTCACCAAACTGATCACTGACAACTGGTCACTATCCGCTGCCTCTGACTGGTTGCTCGTCGCTCTCTACATCGCTATCTTCGGCGGAGTGTATTCCCTGCTTAATCTGCCCCTCGGCTATTACAGCGGATTTGTCCTTCTGCATCGCTTCGGTCAATCTAATCAGTCACTCAAAGATTGGGTGGTGGATCAGCTCAAAGGTTTAGCCATAGGCGCGCCCATCGGTCTGATCCTGCTCGAGTTCTTGTATCTCGCACTGCGTCTCACCGGCGACGCCTGGTGGTTGTGGGCGGCGGGCGGACTGCTTCTCTTCAATGTATTGATTTCCAACCTTGCGCCCATTCTTATTATGCCGCTCTTCAACAAATACGTTCCGCTCGGCGATGAGCACAAAGACCTCGAAGAACGCTTGCTCAATCTTGCGAAACGCGCCAATACGAAAGTACGTGGCGTTTTCAAGTTTGACATGTCCAAGCGTACCAAAGCCGCCAATGCTGCACTGACCGGCATCGGCAATACGCGCCGCATCGTTCTCGGCGATACCCTTATCAATGAATTCACCCCGGATGAGATCGAAACGGTGCTTGCTCACGAACTGGGACATCATGTTCACAAAGACATTCCCTTCCTCATCACTTCAGGCACGCTTCTTGTTACCCTCGGCTTGTTCATTGCATCCTTGGCTTTGAATTACGCTGTGAGTTTTTTCTCTTTCGCCTCCGTGGCAGACATTGCCGCATTCCCCGCACTTTCCATCATCCTCGGCATATACGGATTGCTAACTTCGCCTCTCGAAAACGCCCTCTCCCGTTGGCGCGAAAACATGGCGGACGATTATGCTCTAAGTTCCACCGGCAAACATCAAGCCTTCGCCTCCGCCTTTACCCGTTTAGCCAATCAAAACCTCGGCGAGATCGACCCGGAGAAATGGGTGGTCTTCATGTTCTATTCCCATCCACCGTTGGGGGAGCGAATAGCCAAAGCAAAACAATTTACATCCTCATAAATCAAACGGGCTTGCGAAACTCACAAGCCCGTCTTCTTCTTCTTCTTTCCTCTTACTTCTTTTCCCACTTTCCACTTGCCATTTCTACACCAGATCTCCCATCAACTCCATCGGCACCACCGCCGCACCGACAATACCTGGACCCGTATGCACGCCCAAAACAGGAGAGATGCGTTGCACTTCCATCCTGGCGATGTTCAATTTCTGTTTGAACTCTTCTGCAAGATGGTCCGCTTTTTCGGCGAAGCGACCGTGCAACACAGTGACCCATACGGGCGTATTTCCATATTTCTCCACCAAATGATCTGCAATTGCCGAGATCGATTTGTTGATGGTGCGTTCGGTTTTGACTGTGCTGTATTTCCCATCCGTATCCACGCGAATAATGGGTTTGAGGTTTAGCAACGCGCCCGCGATGGCTTTCACCCGCCCAATGCGACCGCCACGGGCGAGATATTCCAACGTGTCGAGCGTGTAGATCACTTCGGTCTTCTCGCGGATCTTGCTCAGACGTTCGTTGATCTTGCTCATCGCCCAGCCCGCCTTGTCTGCCAGCGCCGCTGCCATCACCTGAAAGCGTTCCCCGCCAGAGAGGGTGAGCGTATCCCAAAAGTTGACATTCGCTTCGCCCTTCACTTGTTCGCCGCCATCACGCGCCGAGTTGATCGTGCCGCTCAACCCGGAAGAAATATGCACGGAAAAAATGTTCTTGTCCATTTGTGCCAGTTTGCGATACAACTCCGCAAAGATACCGCTCGAAGGCTGTGCCGTCGTCGGGATTTGCGGACGCATCGCCTCAAGCCGGTTATAGAACTCATCGGCAGAAATATCCGCCGAGTTCACCTCGCCTTCCGGAAATTGGATGAACAACGGGGCTTGCACAATCCCCAGTTTCTCCAACTCCTCATTCGACATATCTGCCGCGCAGTCTGTTACGATTTTCATTTTAATCTCCTGTTTTGGTTTTACAGCCAAAGTTGTTCGAGCAACACGCCGCCGAGGACGGCGGCTTTGAGCGTGATCTTGTGCTGTACTATTAGTTATTTCTTCAACATGCTATTGACCAACATATTCGTGCTCTCACGAGCGACCTTCTCCCATTTGGCGCCTTTCGGGTCCATCAGGCTTTGTAAAAGCAGACCCATTGCCGTCGAGATAATCATGCGCGAGGCGAGTTCAGGGTTGACTTCAACGAAAGAACCTTCATCCACGCCTTTTTTGATAAGCTCGGCAAAGTATTTGTGATAACGACGATACGGCTTGACACTTGCCTGCCATATTTTTTCGTCGCGGCTGGCTTGCAACCAGAATTCAAGGAACATGGGCAAGCCTTCGTTTGCGGTGGCGAAAATGTAGGGGAATGCCTCCGTGATCTGCATGAAGGTCTCAGGGACAGTTTTGTCCTTCGAGGCTTCAATGGCATTGTCGATGGTTTGAAGCCAGCCATCGAGCAGGGCAAGGAAGAGGTCTTGCTTGGTCTTGAAGTGATGGTAGAACGCGCCTTTGCTGATGCCAGCCTCAGCGCAAATATCGTCCACGCTGGCGGTGTTGTACCCTTTAGCGGAGAATAACTTGACCGCTGAGCCGATGATTCTTGAACGGGTTTCTTCGCTTCGTTGCTGCATTCTTTCCTCAGGCTTGATGGGTCTTTATAGTGGCGTATCTTTTGAAATCCTAAGATGTTACGCGATTTCTACTTTCTTGTATCCCATGCCCTTCGACTGCGCTCCTCGACGTTCACTCGTCGCTCCGCTCAGGGCGGCTGCCTCGCTCCCGAAATACACCGGGACGATGTGAGCGGAGAGCGGGTGCTCCTCCCGCCCGTAGTCGATGCGAAAGGGATCAGTATATAGAATAAAACCGACCGGTCGGTTTGTTTTTACTCCTGAACGATTGCACTGTCAAGATGACATAATTCATAAAAGGGTTAACCAAAAAACGGACGAAGAATCTCTCTTCGTCCGTTGGGTTATTGCATGAATGTCGTTATGCGATCATGGGTACAAGCAAGTCATATAGCGTGCCAAGGACGATGGCTCCAGCCACCAATGTGCCGACCACAATGGCGATCACGCGCCAGCGGGCGATGGTGAGCGCGCCTGCCAATGCGCCAATGGATGTCCCTGCGCCAGTGATGAGGAAGGCAAGAGCCGCGCCTGCGCTCATGCCCGAATCCATGAAGGCTTTGACGAGGGGCATGGAGGCTTCGGTATTCAAGTAGAAGGGAATGCCCAGGATGGCGGCCAGCGGAACACTGAAGACATTACCAGAGCCGAAAGCAGTTTTGATCCATTCCTGCGGGATTAATCCATTGAGAAAGTAGCCAAGGAATGCAAAGCCAAGGAACATGGCGAGCAATTTCCAAGAGGTGTTGAAGGTTTCATTCGTAAATTGCTTGAAGGTCACTACCTTTTTTGACGGGGCAGGTTCGGATGCAATCACAGGTAATGCAAGAGAGACGCCTATGCCTTGCGTTGCGAATTGAGCTTGTCCTTGTAGGAGGGCTTGAGGTTGGGTAAATGTTTCTGAAACTGGAACAGGTTGGAGGTCCGCACGAGGCGAGTTGTGAGAGGCGAAACGTCCCTGATTGGCGAGCCATCCCTTTGATTCTGCAAATGCTGCGATGCCTCCGCCGGTTAATCCAAGAATGATGGATGCAACGAAAAATGTGATGGCGAAGGGCCAGCCGAATAAACCTGCGCTATAGAAAAGTTCCTGGGGTGAGGTGAGCGGTGAGGCGACCATGAAGGCGACGATCGGCGCCCACGGAATTGTGGATGCCATCATGCCGAGGACAACGGCTGTCGTACCGCATGAACAGAAGGGTGTGCCGATTGCCAGCGCGGTGGACATGGCGACGCCGTTGCGTTGATTGCGGCGCAGGAAGTTCGCCACGCGATCTTGATCCACGTAGAGTTTGAGGAGCACGCTGATGACGACACTCAGAAGCAGCAGGAGCCAGAGACCAGAGAAGGTTTCCCAGACTTTGCCGAGGGCGAATAGAAAGGTTTCGATGAGGTTCATTTTTCTCCTTATATAGATACTTGCCTATGTGTTTGGTCGAAAATTAGCGGCGGTTCTGTGAGAGCGCCCGCCGTTAATTTTCAGGCTTTACGCATGGCTCGCTTTTTATTGGGTATGCGGTTTTATCGCTGTTACGATCTCGGAGGGGAATTTTCCTTCGAGATAGGTTCTGATTGTTTTTTCAAATTGCACATCTTTGACCATGCCTTCCATCAGCACGGGGCGGCAGCCGCCAAGAATGTAAAGCACCAGTTTGGCAGGCAGAATGGAATAGAGTGTCTCACGAGTGGTCTTTGTCGAATCATTGCGCTTGCTCATGTTTAGCAAAACCATTCGTCCGCCGGGCTTGAGGACGCGATGGAATTCCGTGAGTATCTTTGGCATATCCTGTGCGGGGATCAGGTCAAGCATGTACCCGTTGTACAGAACGTCGAATGTGTTGTCTTCAAATGGAAGTTGGCGGCTATCCGCTTCTTTGAGCTGGAAATTTGAAAACCCATGCGCCCGCAGGTTTTGTTCTGCCAACGATAGCATTCCTGTGGATGTATCGATGCCATGGATTTTTGTCTCTCTGCCAACACGTTTGGCGAGTTCGACGATGGTCAGCCCAGGACCGACGGCAACTTCCAAAACTTTTTCGCCTGTTTTGATTTTTGTCTTGTCCAAAGCGGCGAGATGATATATCCATTCCATTTGGGCGACGGTTTTGCTGTACACCCAACTGCGGCGGTTATAGGCGCGTTTGATGACCTCTGGTGTAAATTCTTTTGCTGCGATCATAATTTCTCTCCAAAGCTCATGCAGGTTTGAATGCCGTGATCTTTGCGCTGTAAACTGCTTTGTAAACCGAATCTCGTGGATAGTCGTTCACATCCAGTTTCATTTCATCCAATGCGCCATCCACTGTTTCCTTGTCGAAGAAAACGGGCTTGATGGAAATATCAGTGAAGCCGACAGATTCCATCATGGTGATATAGTCCTTCGCTTCAACTGCGCCCGCGACACACCCCGCCCACGCGCTCAGACTTTGCTTGACAGGCTCAGGCAGCGGACCATCGGTGACGATATCCGAGACGGCGAGCTTGCCGCCCGGTTTTAATACGCGGAAGGCTTCGGAGAACACTTTGGTTTTATCGGGTGAAAGATTAATGACGCAGTTCGAGATGATGATATCTACGGTGCTGTTATCCACTGGCAGGTCTTCGAGATAGCCCTGGCGGAATTCGATATTCGTTGCATTGACGCGCTTCGCGTTTGCCCGGGCACGCTCGATCATTTCGGGAGTCATGTCCACGCCGATCACGCGTCCTGCGGGACCGACTTTCTGGGCAGCCAGTAGACAGTCGAGTCCTGCGCCGGAGCCAAGATCGAGGACGGTTTCGCCAGGCTTCAACGATGCAAGCGTGATCGGGTCACCGCAGCCGTAGCTGGTGTTGGCAACGTCAGAGGGGAGAGTGGCAAGCAGATCTACAGGGTAGAGACTGCTTTCGGGGCCGCAACAATTATCGCCGCAGCAAGAGGCGCTGTTCTTTATCTGTTCGGCATAATGCTCGCGGACGGTTTCGTGAATAGGGGTGGGGGATTGAGTCATTTTGTTCTCCTTGATATAGATAATTGTTTATGTATTCGAGTAAAAAATTTTTTCGATTAATTCTCTCTGCCCGTCGAATTGACGAACAGAGATTCGTATTTATTTAGCAAAAACCGCAACCGCAGTTACCGCCTTCGCAACATTCGCCCGCTCTCCGCTCAGCGCGAATACTTCGTCCTCCCGAAGGACATCGGGACGATGTGAGCGAAGTCGAAGAACAGGGCATTGGGATAACCAGGCTTTTTGCATAGGGTGAGTCCTTGAGTTTCTATTGGGATTTGGCCTGCAAACTCTGCAAGTAAAGCCACAGCGCGGTCAATTCTGCATCATTCATCTCGCCGAAGTTTTTCATTGCCGGGCTGAGTTGTTTGCCATTGGGTAATACGCCCGTCTGAAATGCGCGAATAAACTCTTCTTGTTTCCAGTTCGCCACTTTAGTGGCGAGGCCAGTGGGCTGATTGCCATGGCACTCTGTACAAAGCACAGAGAGATATTTGCCGTATTCGATGGTGGCGCCCTGAACGGTGTCCACTGGACGCGGCGCATCATGATCGATCAGTTCAGCTGCGGGAGTCAGCAGTCCAAGCGCAGGGGCGATGGGAAGGATTGGTCCAAGACTCATTGCCGGATGATTCGAATCGACTGGCGGAACTTGTTTTAGGTAGGCAATCAAGTCACCCAAATCCTGATCGCTCATGGTCGAGTAGTTGTACATAATGACTTCGACTCGACCGTCAGGCTTGACGCCATGGCGAATCGCGCCTACCCAATCAATGTCAGTGTAGATGCCAGCAATGCCTCCTTCTCCCGCAGTCAGGTTGGAGGAGGGAATGGTTCCCAAGATTGGATCGTCGGTAATTAGCTTGCCGCTCAGATCCTCCCCATGGCATTTGGTACATTCCCAGACGACGGCGATGTGTCTGCCATTGGCGATGGCATCGGGGTTGGTAGGAAGCTTGATCGCCTCAACCTGGATGTTCGGATAAGTCTGTGTAAGTTTTTTCATACCGATGGAATACAGCGCCATGCCTGCAAGGAAAGCCAGAACTATTAGCCCGCCGATCACAATCGAAGCCCATTTCACAATTTTTTTCATGATTAGCCCATTTGCGTGTGATTTATCTGACTGGACAACATGGCATCGTGTTGTAGCCGGGCAGGCAACGCATTTGCCCAAGCGCGGATGGCATCCCAATCCATGTGGTCACTGGCAGGGGGCGACGATACCCTTTCGAAGAAGCCCATCTTCGATGAATCTAGCTTTCCGACAAAGACTTCCAGAGCAACTGGTTTCAACCAGGGGTACTTCTCAAGCTCTTTCTGAAGCTGGTTGCTCGACTTCAGCATCGCGGCACTGCTGGTGCTAAGTGGTCCGAGCGCGAAAATCGCCACAGGTCGCTGCCTGAGGGTTTCCTGATACTGTGACAGGAACTGGTGTGCTTCCGGGTGCCAGCGAGCATTATAGATCGCCGCTCCCAGCACAACCGCATCGTAGGTATCGAGCCTCTTGACCTCCACCATAGGCTGAAGTTCGACCTCAATCCCAGCTTCGCGCAGTGTGGCGCTAATGGACTCGGCAACTTCCTGCGTCGAGCCATACCGTGTTGCGTAAACTAACAAAACCGACCTTGTGTTCATGATTGTGCAACTCCCTTTGTATTATATAGAAGCTTGTCTATGTTTTTGATTAAAATTTTTTCGATAAATCCGCTCTGTTCATCTTGCGACGAACAGAGATCGAGCTTCTTTAGCAACAACCGCTGGTGCAGGTGCCGCCTTCACAACATTCGCCTTCACAGCAATCGTTTGTGACAACAGGTAATTCGTTCATGGGATACTCCTTTCATATAGAAGTTTGTCTATAAAACTTGCCGCAAAAAACGGGATGATGTCCCGGCCGTGGACATATCCCGGTTATGCCTTGATGGTTTTCAACAGGTTTTCAGTAGCAACCGATTCAGGCGCGAACTTGACCATGATCTGACCGCAACAAAAAGCGATGCGCTCCTGATTGAGAGTGTAAAACGTCTGCTTTCCTTCTTCGCGCACGTTCACGAGACCCGTGTCGCGCAAGATGGCGAGGTGATGCGAGATGGTGGGTTGCGAAAAGCCGATCTTCTCAACGATTTCGCTGACTGAGAGTTCGCAGCAGCAACATACGTTCATGATCTTTTGGCGTGTATCGTCCGCGATGGCTTTGGCAAATAGGACGGGGTCGAATTTCATGAGTTTATTATATAGAAGTTTATCTATTTGTCAAGGCAAAAACCTCCGAGGTCTTTAAGACCTCGGAGGTTCAGGGTGCTGGTTATTTAACCGTTAAATCACCCAAACGATCAATGTACTCTTCAAGCACTGCATAAGCATCTTCAATGGGTTTGGTGCTGGTCATGTCTATGCCCGCAGTTTTGTATACATCCATCGGGGGCTTGGACGAACCTGCCTTGAGGAAGTTGATGTGATCCTGTGCTGCGCCGGGGACGCCGTCAAGAATCCGTTTGGCGATGGCGTTTGCGGCGGAGATGCCGATGGCATATTGGAATGAGTAATAGTCAATGTAGAGATGTGTGGTGAATGTTCCCCAGGTGATGCCGACTCGGTCACGGTCGAGATTCATTTCGCCGCCAAAGCCTTCGCTGAAGAGGTCCGCCATGAGGTTGTTCATGTAGTCTGCTGTGAGTGGCTGTCCATTTTCGATGCGTTGATGGGTTTCCAGTTCGAAGCGGGCGAGGGTGGGCATAATGAAGAAATAACGGTGGAAGTTGCCCATCGCTTCTTCGAGCAGGGCGATCTGAAAATATTTATCCTGCTTGGTTTTGAGCAAATGAGCGCGGGTCATCGCCTGATTGAAGTTTGAGGCGGTCTCCGCGATGATAGAAGGATAGGTATAGTAGATCATCGGCTGGGCGCGGCTGGCATAGTAGGCATGAATCGAGTGTCCGAGTTCATGTGAGAGCGTGCTCATGCTGCCGACATCGTGGGTATAGCTCATCATGATGAAGGGATGCGTATCACTGGGCACGCGGGTCGAGAAAGCGCCTTCGCTTTTTCCGGCGTTGGGTGACCAATCCACCCAGCGGTCTTCGAGGCAGCCCCTGCGCATGGTGTCCACGTATTCATCGCCCATCGGCGCGAGACCTTCGCAGATCCAGTCCACTGCGGTTTCGAAGGGGACTTTATGCTTCCTGGTGTTGAGCGGCGCCCAAACATCATACGGATGCAGCACTTTCACTCCCAACGCCTTGCGGCGGATGCGCCAATACTTGTGCCACATTGGGAGATTCTTCTTGAAGATATTCAGTAGGTTATGGAACATCTCGACGGGCACGTCACCGTTGAAGAGTGTGGCTTCAAGCGACGAACTGAAATTGCGAGCCTTCATGGTGAAGACGTTCTGCTTGATGGATGCGGCGAGGTTTCCCGCCAGTGAGTTCTTGAATTCAAGATACTTGTCGTTGTAGTTTTCCCAGGCAGTCTGACGTGCTTTGCGATCTGGTGAGTGCATCAGGGAATTCTTCGTGCTTTGGGTCAACTCAAGCTTATTGCCCTTGCTGTCTTTGGCGGGTTTGAACTTGAAATCGGCATTCGCCAGCATCGCCGTCGTGTTACGGACCGCACCGAATGGGTCGCGCAGCAAGCCCATTAATTCTTCCACTTCTGCATTGCGGACATGCGCCTGCTTGCGGAATAGGTCATTGATGAAATGCTCGTAGAGTTTCATGTATGGGTCTTCGTTCACCCATCCGCGCAGTTTCGCCTCGCCAACGGATAGCAGTTCTGGTTCCAGAAAAGAGGTGGCGGCTCCCACCTGAGCGAGTGCAGACATGGCTTTGCCGTTCATCGCCGCGCCCAATTCATCGTTGGCATCCACCGCGTTGGACATGGTGGCATACACGCGCACTTTCATCGAACGCTGGGTGAGCACTTCCAAGGCTTGCATGGTTTCGAGGAAGGTTGCGATGCTGTCCCCAAGATGTCCTTGATACTTTTTGACGTCGGGCAGGCTTTCGAGAAGGCTTTTTATTTCGGCATCGAATGCTTCAGGGGTGAGAAAAACACTTTCTGCATTCCAGGTTTGGTGTTTCTTAACTTTCGAGCGAGGAAGGGGTGTGGGCATGGCAGTATTCCTGTTCTTGGGTTATGGGTTATGAAATCAGGCTCTCCTGTACTTAACAGGAAAGAGCCTAACCACGAAGAGCACGAAGTACACAAAGGAGGGAAAGGTGGCTGATTTTGCGAGCATTTTTCTTCGTGACCTATGTGTCCTTTAAAAACGGTAGAACCTGAAATTGAAAACGAACTCTGGAATGTCAGCCAATCCCGGGGCTTGAACTTTCCAGAGTTTGTTCGAACTTAAGTCATTAGAGAGCAATTACTGTTTTGTGACGGTTGTCGGTACTGCCTGGGAAGTTGGGGCTCCAGCGCCGGATGCTGTTGTACTGAACTGGATATTTACGGCTCCCATATCCTGCTCTGTGATGGTGTAGCTTCCATTGCACGTTGTGGTTGCTCCCGGCGCGAGGGTGGTGTTTGCAGGACCGCAGTTGAAGGTGGACGGATTGAGAAATGCATCGGTCACGGTGAACTGGGTCGGTCCTAATGTGGTTGTGCCGGTATTCTTAATGGTATACGCAAAGTTGACGATCTGCCCAGCCTGGGTATAGGTGGTGATGCTGGGGACTACCGTCAGCGTCAACTGCGCGATGCCCTTGGTGATCGTGGTTGCAACGGCGGCAGTGGATACGCCTCCACCCGAAGCGGTGGTGCTAAATTGGATGTTCACGGCATTCATGTCTGCATCGGTGATCTTGTAATCGGCAGTGCAGCTTGTGGTTGCGCCTGGCGTCAGGGTGATAGGCGCGGCTCCGCAATTGAAGGTGGCGGGATTGAAAAACGTGTCGGTCACGGTGAATTGAGTGGGACCTAATGTGGTTGTGCCGTTGTTCTTGATGGTGTATGAAAAGGTAATCGTCTGCCCAGCCTGACTATAGGTGGTGGTATTGGGAGTTACAGTAAGCCCCAGGGCGGTGGTAGACGGCGTTGTCGTGACCGTCGTATTGGAGAGCGGAATATTCAGCCCAGCCGTATAGAGCGGCACTTTTACCGTTTTGCCAACGGTCATAACGTTCCCATTGGCAAATTGGGTAAGACCGGGGTCTGCTCCATATTTCTGTGCAATGGACGTCCATGTGTCGCCAGATACGACTGTATGGAGTTGAACGCATAGATCGCTTGAACTTTTGATGTAAATGGTCCCTTTGCTGCCAACGTTGGGAATGGTAACAACCATACCGATTTTGAGCAGTTTGGGGTCGACCTGCAAATTTGCATTGACCGTCTGCCGTGGGTCGGTGCCATAACAACGGGCGAGCTGCCATAACCATTCGCCTTCTTTCACGGTGTGCTGAACGGTAGTCCCTGATGCCACGGCGGGGGGGGCGACCTTGGAAACTGACAACGAAACGGCTTGGGATGGATTCGCCCCACCGCCTGAAGCGGTCGCATTGACGGTGATGGAGGCGGCGTTCAAGTCGGCGGCGGTGATGGTATAGGTGCTGGAGCAAGCCAGGGTGGCGCCAGGGGCGAGGGTTGCATCCGCATTGCCGCAACTGATGGGAGTGTTGTTGCTGGTGACGGTGAACGGAGGGGTAGGACCCAACTGGGTGGAACCGCTGTTTTTGAGAGTGTATATATATTTGATCGTTTGCCCGGCTTGATAATAGGTGGTGGGATCTGCAGCGATTGTGAGCGTGAGCAATTTGGAGGGGACAGTTGGCACGTTTGTGTTGACGGTGTTCGAGTTGACCGTATAAACATTGGCAGTTGCCACGTTCGTGACCGAACCCCGGTCGAGGTCTGCCTGGGTAAGGGCATAATCGCCGGTGCATTCGAGCACTTCGCCAGTGTCGAGGCGGTCATTCAGGTTGCCGACGGTGTTGATCGCCGGGCAGGTGGCGGTGATTCCAGAAATGGTGACGTTGGCAGGGGTGGCGTCTGTCAAGTCATTCCTTACCATTTTGATGATGTATTTGAACTTGACGACCTGCCCAACCGTATTGTAAATCGTGGCGGTGTCGTATTGCACGGTGAGCTCAACGCTGACCGAGTCTGCAAGGCTTTGGGTAGCCTGCACTGCCGGTAATTCGCTTGTTGCGCTTTCCGGGCTGCTGGGAAAACCGCAGGAGGCGATGATCAGAGCCATCGTACAGAACAGGATAAGCGGGCGGAGAATGGTTTTCATGTCCACTTCCTTTCATTTGCAGAGTATGTTCATAGTGCCTAAGGATATGACGTTGTTAATTATATACCTTGAAAGGTCTGGAATACGAAATCATCCCGCAGCATGAGAAAAATTCTGCGGGATGATTTTTGCATG
>JACPVC010000019.1 GCA_016191955.1 Chloroflexota bacterium | reverse complement strand
TGGACCTCGTCGAGTAGATCTATCTCGTTTTCGTTTGAATCGGTTTACTAAATTTTTGATCCGCACAGTTGAGAAAATCTATGGCTCAGTTTCTTCTGTTCCTACCCATATCTCCCCTCAATCTGTGATTTACTGAAATTAACAGTTTTTGGCAGTTTTTTTCCAATAATTGTCGGAAAATAGGTCGAGAAGGAGATAAACCTATGGACACACAAGAACCTATCGTGGAAAAGAAAGCAGGCTCCGGCAAAAAATGGCTTCTTATTGCCGGGGTTGGGCTGGGGCTGATGTGTATCTGCCTTGTCGCCATCGGTGTAATAGCTGGTCCATCGCTTCTAACTATGACCGGCTTCGGAGGCGAAAATTATACTGGCATCGCCAGCAAACAACTCAAATATGATGTCCTTAACGCAATTTCCGAGGCGGAAGGGTGCGCCACCGTTTCCCTATCGTCCGGTCAGATGATGCTGCGCCCCGAACAAAGCACAGACGGTTCCTGGGTGGAAATCTGGCAGGTACTCGTATGTGGTGAATCCCAACTATATTCGATCACGTTTACGCCCGATGGTGTTGGCGGCACATATTTTTCAATTACTCGAACAGACCAATAATTTATTAAAGGAGAAAACATCATGAACATAAAAAAATACCCTTTTCTATTCTTGTTGTCCACACTTCTCATTCTTAGCCTGGCTTGTTCCTCATTGGCAGATTTCTCTGCCACCGCCACCCCGTTACCGACAATGACCTTTACCCCGCCGCCGCCCACCCCCACCCCGGCGGGACCCGTCTCCTCGACAGGTGGACCCATCGTCGCCAGCGTTGGCGGGTTGGAACTATCCAATGAACGCTACTCGCACCCGAATGGTTTTGTATCGTTTTATCCCATGAAAGGCTGGGAAATTTACGAAACAGAAAATTCAGTGGTGTTGACGCATCCAGACACATCCGTCGGGTTTTCCATCAACGTAAACAACACCGGCTACCGATTGGACGCGGAGGCGTATGCTAATTTCCGTAATAACGCCGAAGAGTTCTATAAAGTATTCGATGGCTACACAGAAACAAACTCTGGAACAAATGAAGCCATTCAACTCTATTTTGTGGAAAAAACGTATACATTTTTCGACGGGTCAGAATATTACACAAACAGCATTTATCAGCAAATTGGCAGCGTCATATACACAATGGAATTGTACGGCGAATCGCAATATGTCTCTGCCGATGAATTCAACCCCTACCGCATCATGTTCGATTCGTTCCTGCAGACCGTCGAAGTCCATTCCGATATAGCCTCAGAATTTCCGCTTTACCAGCAAACCTGGGATTACACCGCACTAGATGCCCCCGCAACCATCACTGTTCCGTGGACATGGACCTTCACCACGTACAGCACGGATGCTGGCACAAGCGCCTTTTTTGAATCCCCAGATAACACAGCCTCCGCAGGTATCCTAACTTTTACAACCGTAAACTTGGTCGGGGATGCCGGTAAAAATATCGGACTGGACCTTGCTCTCACATATCTGGAATCCGCCTTTTCGAGCAACATCAATATAACAACGGAGGGAGGTGGCGTGAACGATTTCCAACCCGGTGCCTATGTGTTTTCATGGGAAGCGCCTTCAAATCAAAATAGCGGAGTGGTCATCTATGACACGCGCGTCAAAAACAAGTTGATTATGGTTGTACTTGAAGCGGATACGGGTGTATTTGCCATGTACAGCGATGTCCTCGGCAAAATCGGCGACAGCTACACCCTGGATCAATAAATTATTTTTTATCACATGCAAACCTATAAGGAGAATGTCTCATGAAAACGACCCGCTACCGACTTGTAATTACAAGTGCCGTATTGCTCATCCTCAGCCTGGCGTGCGCAACCCTGTCAACCGAACCGTCAGAGGTTTCACAACCAGCCATCCCTTCAGAATCAATATCAACAGCCATATTTACTCCTACAAAAGCGCCTACCAACACTCCGCGCCCCACACAAACACCCATTCCCCCCACCGCAACAGCCGCCCCGGTTGGCGTTACGGTCTCAAATGAAGAGTATGAAGTCAACATTGTGAAGGTTCGCAAATTGGGAAGCGTATACTTGGACCAGACCTATATCTGGCAGGCAAATCCTGGGTATTTGTTCCTCGAATTGGGTGTGCAGGTAATCAATAAGAGAACGGGCACAACATCCATTCCCTGGGAGAATATCTATGTCATCGAAGAGGACGGTCATCGCTGGTACCCAGGCTGGGGCGGTTTCCAAACTGCAAAAGTTGGGGAAAATGTCAACCCAGCCACGATCATATTCGCGGAGATTGATAACGGCAAGCAACTCATTTCATTTACTGATGTCGTATATCTCCGCCTGATCTGGACAATCAAAGATAACAATCCATCCACCGTATACTTTGGTTTCGATACGTCCCCGCACATTGAGGTGGTGATCGATTAACTTGTTTCCGACCCTCCGCTATGCTTAGCTGCCAGGTTGAGCGTGGCGGAATCGCAATTCAAGGTCAAGTCCGTCCTGTGTAAGGTGAACAACTAACAGTATTTTTCGGGGTTCTTCACAATAGCAGGCTAAAATCATCCGCATCTTCTGATATCCAGGTAACCTTGGAAAAAGGATTTGAAATTTTATGGATAGAGAAAAGGAAATTCGTCTTGCAAAAGCCTCATATAGCTGGCTGGGCATATCGCCGATCCTCACCATAGGCACACTATTTCTGATCGTCTCCATGGGCATTGGAGATAGCATCTGTGATAGCGGCGCGATCACTTGCTATTACAACACCGACACATACATCAGCTTTGCCATTGGCATTCTTGCATCCGCCTTATGGCACCTCACCCTGCTTCAATATGTAAATAACAAAGACAGCGAATTCGTCCGCTCGCATGGGCAGAGAGCGCTGACGCAGGCGGGCATTCGTACCGGGGTCGCCATGTTTGGCGTGGCGCTGGATTGGTTCGCAAATGCAGACGGCGGCATCGCCTGCATTGCGATCATCATCCTGCTGGTTATATGGGCGGTCAATGTTTCGCAATCCAAACACTGGGTCAAGAGTGATAATCCGCCTGTTACAGAATCAATGAAAACAGCGCTTAATACCCCAATTGTGCGTACACAACCCACAAAGGAAATACTCGACCAAATCCTTGAGGAACTCAACAGCGAAGATGACGTTATTGTCCTTGTGGCAATTGACAAGCTGGAGCATCTCGCCGAAAGCAATGATGTCATTCTAAAGAAGCTGGAAGAACTCGCCGATGAAGACGACAACATGGACATCCGCATGGATGCCCGCGTCACATTCAACCGATTAAGAACTGTCAGCCAGCCGATCCAAGCCACTCGCATGGAGGGAACTATGTCTGAAAGCGATACCCGCAAACCCGAAGAGATATTAAACGAGCTTTATCAAAACCTGCAAAGTTCGGATGATGTCGTTGTCATCCAAGCCATTGCTTCTTTGAAAACTCTGAACTACAGTAGTGAAGTAATCCGCCGCAGGCTTGAATGGCTCGCGGTTAAAAGCAAAAACAAAGACATCCGCAGCGACGCGCTCTCCGCGTTAGATTCTGCCGCCAGCCGCGCCGTGCAAAAACGTTTCAACGCCAACAGGCTCGATCGCGGCATTCGTCACACCCTGCTGCAAGAGATCAACGAGTGGGAAAAAGGCAGCCTGCTCGACAAACAAAATGCGGATGTCATCCGCCGCCGTTATGACTTTGACATCACGCCTGCTCCCACGACGCAGGCTGCGCCTCCACCGCAGCCGGTAGCTGCTCCTGCCCAGGCAGCCGCTGCCACGCCTCAGGCGCAGACTCCCGCCCCGGTTCCGCCGGCCCAGCCACAGGTCCCGCCTGAGCCGCGCCCCTCCCTCCTGCAAACGCTGACCAGCGAAGCCAGCATCAAAATTTATCTGTATCTCGGTGCATTCTTCGTCATCGCTGCCGCCGCCATCCTCGGAGCGGTTGTGCCGGGATTGCGTTTGCCGATTCTCATTATCAGCACTATCATTTTCGGCGGGCTCGCCGTCGTAATCAAAAAGCGACTGCCCCAGCCCAGCTTTGCGCTATTCATCGTTTTCTCTTTCCTGCTGCCCATCACCGCCAACAGCCTCGAAGAGTCCCTGCGTGAGACTCTCAACCTTACCGCAGATTTCACAGATGCCTACTGGGCAATCGTTTTTATCTTTATGGCGATCATCTGGATCGGCAGCACATGGCTGTATGAATCCCGTTTTTTCTCTCTCACCGCTTTCGGTTCATTGATCCTGGCATCCTTCCGCCTCGGGGGTTTGTTCGAAGCCGATCTTCCAATCTACACACTGTTGATGGGTTTTACCGCTCTTGCCGGGTTGGCTGGCGCATGGCTGGCGAAAAAGTGGAAGGACGATAAATTTGCCCTCCCGCTTTTCCTGGCAACCCAACTTCTGCAGGTTATCAATCTCGCCATATCTTTCGGAGCATTTAATGTTGAGAACTTCGGGCAGCCATCCTACGGCAATCTACTACACCTCGTTACGTTTACCGCCTGGGTTCTGGGAACTATCTTCTACATCTTCTCCGATGAGCTATACCCATTCTTCGCCTTCCCCTGGCTGACCGCCGCTACATTCATCCCCATGCCGTGGTTCATTACCGCCGCCTTCGACCTGGAAAGCCTCGGCGCCGCCATTGTGTTTTTCGTTTGGGGGGCGATCCTTGCCATTGTCAGCGAGCCGGCTCTCAGATTTGAGCGAATAAAAAAGTATGCCCTGCCTACCTTGCTTGCATGCATGCCAAGCCTCGCGCTCGCCGTTTTCATCGGGTTCATCCATGAAACCTGGCTTGGGATGACTCTCGCGCTTGGGACCGCCATCCTCTTCACAGGTCTTCACATCCTGCAAACGCGCTGGTGGCTGTGGGCTTTGGCGTTGCTCAATGCGATCATCACCTACTTTGCCTTCTTCGAACTTGAGTTCATTCAAAAACTGGATATTTTCTTCAGCTACGAACTCGTTGGGGTCACAATCCTATTCCTTCTGCCCGACTTGTTCCTCAAAAAAGATTGGAATCACAGTCCACAATGGCGTTTGCCTCTTCGTATGCCTGGCGCGGCATTCTTATTCATTACCAGCATTACCCTGCTTACCCAGAGTCAAAGCGGACACGTCGCGGTCGGTTTCATTACGTTCACCCTATTCTGCACGGCATACGCGCTCTCTTATCGCAATTCCTACATCGGTTATCTTTCGGCTGTCTATCTTCCGCTCGCGGTCGTCTACGCCCTCGATGCCTTCAACCTCGATGCGTGGCTTCCTGCGCTCTCGGCATTGGCGGTTCTATATTACGTAGTTGGGTTTGCCATTCGCAGGAATGAAACATGGGCGGTTATGCTCCGCAACAGCGGAATGGCGCTTGGCGTCATTCTTTCCGTCACAGCATTGATTGCAGAGAAAGAAAGCGGCGGCTGGTACACCCTGCTGATGGGATCGCTCTTCATCGCTGAAATGCGCGTGCGCCAAAACGGCTGGTTCGAGATCGGCGCGCCTATTCTATTCACTTCCGGCGCGTTTCTTATTTTGCGCGATTTCAATGTGAATCAATCCCACTTTCACCTGCTGGTTTATTCTCTGATCTGGATTTTTACCGACCTGCTGAATCACCTGACTTTCCCGCATTCCCGCCCGACTAATACGATCATTCGGGGTATCGGCGGGGTGATGGCGGTTCTAAATATGATAACCATCCCCATAAACGCCATCGCATTAGATGCGACCATTTGTTACGGAACGTACACCCTTGCCTTTGTCCTTTGCGCCTTCGTGTACCGTAAAGCATGGCTGGGCTACATTCCCGCCGCCACCCTCCCGTTGACCATTTTCTTTGCGCTCAATCACTTCAATGCGGATGCCTGGCTTCCGGCACTGACCGGACTGGCTGTTTTATATTTCATCGCAGGTCTTGCCTTCCGCGCAAAAGAAAATTGGTCGCTCATGCTGCGCAACAGCGCGCTCGCGCTCGGTTCGATTGTTTCAATCGCCGCCCTCATAACACTGAAAGAGACCGGCGGCTGGTATGCCTTCGCAGCCGGCTTGCTCTTCATCGCCGAAATGTCCCTGCGAAAAAATGGCTGGCTCGAGCCCGGCGCCCCCATCCTATTCACCCTCGGCATCTTCCTGATCTTGCGGGATTTTAATATCGAGCGCATTCCCTATCATTTGCTTGCCTACAGCCTAGTCTGGCTGCTGGCAGATCTGCTTGCGCACCTCGCCTATCCAAATCCGCGTCCGCTTAAGATGGCAATTCGTTTCATCGGCGGTTTCATCGCCCTTGTCAACTACGGATTCCTCTTCCTTGAAAGCGACTCTCTGGTCAGCACGGTTGGATTCGGCGTATACGCGCTTCTTTTCCTGGCAGTGAGCTTGGTCTATCGCCAACCGAATTTACTCTACACCTTTACCGTCACCCTGCCACTCTTTGCCATATTCCTATTCCGCACGTTTGGCGTCACCCAATGGATCCATCCGGTGATCGTTGTTGCAATGTTGTACTACGCGGCTGGGACGATTCTGCGTGCCATAAACCGAGCCCAAGGCTGGGACCAATCCCTGCTGTACAGCGGTCTCGGCGTAGGAGTAATCGTCTCGATTGCCGCGCCCATTCTCGGCGGGTTGGATGCGTCCATTCCAGTCGCGATTGCCGCCACGCTGTGGGCAGTCGAAGCATACGCAAAGAAAAGCGCATGGCTGGCATTCCCTGCCAACGGCTTATACCTGCTTGCATACTTCATCATCCTCTTTGAATTAAACGTAGATGAGCCGCAATTCTTCTCAGTTGGTACTGCCCTTTTCGGCTTGATCCAGCACTACCTGCTGACTCGCACAGAAAGCAGGTCGGGCACATTCGTAATGGGCATGTTCTCGCAATTTGTTTTACTGGGAACAACCTATATCGAAATGGTCAACAAGAACGACCTGAACTATTTCTTCCTGTTGTTCGTGCAATCGCTGATAATTTTGGTGTACGGCATCGTCATCCGCTCGCGCAGCCTGACCTTCTTCCCGATTGGCTTTGTGGCGTTGGGAGTCGTCACAGTCGTATACAGCGCACTAAAGGACATCGGCACGATTTTCGTCATCGGTTGTACGGGTATCATCCTGCTCATGCTTGGTATAGCCGCCGTCCTCCTGCGCGAGCGCATCGCCAAACTCGGTGAAAAACTTAGCGATTGGCAGGCGTGATTTTCATTTTAGTAGATCAAACGAAAGGGTTTTATTGACATGACTGCACCAAATATCTTCGAACTACGCGTT
Source organism: Chloroflexota bacterium (assembly GCA_016191955.1). Lineage (GTDB taxonomy): Bacteria > Chloroflexota > Anaerolineae > Anaerolineales > Villigracilaceae > Villigracilis. The sequence goes on along the minus strand of JACPVC010000019.1, from coordinate 9,087 downwards.
GCCATCACCACCCAGGATTATGAACGATTGGTTAAATTCTATTGCCTGGGGTTGGGCATTGAACCTGCCGCCGTCTGGAACAACGATGGCGGCAAGGTGCTGATGCTGAATATGGGCAACGCGACATTGGAAATTTTCGATGAACGACAGGCGGAAGTGATCGATAATCTGGAAGTCGGCAAACGCGTCAGCGGGCAAATCCGCTTTGCGTTGCAGGTTCCCGACCTGAAAGCCGCCATGGAACGTATGCTCGCCAACGGTGCGATCCTCGTCCATGAACCGGTGATGACTCCCTGGGGCGATACCAACGTCCGCCTGCAAGACCCGGATGGGATGCAGATCACTTTGTTTCAGGCACAAGATTAAGGCTTACGCAAAACCCCCAAGAGCAAGCCACGAATTTTTTAATCAATTCGCGTGAATTCGCGAAATTTGTGGCAAAAGATAAAGATTTTGAACTGTGTAAGCCCTAAAGATAAAAGTAGTGACGACTTCAGTCATTCTTACCGCAGTTGATGGAAACACGTGCAAATGGGCGCGTATGAGAACGCGCCCTACGCAAGCCTAATTTCTCCACGCTGCTCTAACCAGTTGCGGCAATATCTCGCCGGATTTGCCGTGGAAGGCAAAATCCACTTTGGGGGTGAGCGGAGTCGGCTCGGCGTTGATCTCAACCACAACCGAGCCTTTATTGCGCGCGGCATATGCCAGGGACGCGGCAGGTTGAACCACACCGGATGTGCCAATTGAAAAATAAACATGGGCGGTACGCGAGGCATTGACAGCCGCTTCGAGTTCCACGCGAGGCAAGGCTTCGCCAAACCAGACGACATCCGGGCGGAGCATGCCCCCACACACCAGGCAGGTAGGAACCGCTTCAGTATCGTCTCCCCAAGTTTCGGTAAACGTCCTACATTCTGCACAACGGACGCGTTGGATATTGCCATGCAGCTCCAACACATTCTGGTTACCTGCGAAGCGATGCAGACCGTCCACGTTTTGGGTGATGAGGGTGAATTGGGGAATCCGCTTTTCCATTTCCACCAATGCGTAATGACCGGGGTTGGGGCGCACGCCTTTGATAGCTTCGCGCCGCCACGCGTACCAATCCCAGACGAGTTTGGGATCGCGGGCAAAGGCTTCAGGCGAGGCTAAGTCTTCGGGTTTGTATTGTGCCCAAAGTCCGGTTTGAGCGTCGCGGAAGGTGCGGAGTCCGCTTTCCTGGGAGACTCCTGCTCCGGTGAGAACAACAACCCGCGCGGCAGATGTCAGGAAGCGAATGAAGTCGGCGGGGAAATCCATCAGGGTTTGACATTTGCCGAGGTTGGCGAGTGGGTCGGGACGCATTCGAGCATCTTGAGTCTTTCTTTGAAAATATCCGTGCGCCCCACTTCTGCCCCGGATTTGGTCGCCGATACGATCTGATATTCGATCCATGAAGTTTCGAAATATGCGTCATCGAGCATTTGACTGGATGCGAGATCGTGGATGAATGTACCGGCTCCAAGGGGCTGCATTTCAATCGTTGTCCACTTGGCGGTGCGTTCTGCTTTGAGGCTTTTGAAACGCGCGAATAAAAGCACATGCGCCACGTTGACCGTGCTATTCAATTGAGCCGTAACGCGGACAACCGCCGGGAAACACCCTTTATCCTTATAGATCTCGGTTAGAGAAGTAACAACGGAAACAAACCCTTCCATCTTGACCGGGGGCAGCAGGGTATTGGTGGGAAGTACAACGGGTATGGGTGTGAGCGTAAAGGTTTCCGTAGGCAGTTGGGTGGGAGTGCTGGTCTTGTAGCCGATCAAGGTCGGAGTTAAGGTAAAGGTCAGGGTGGGCAACACAGGCGTGGACGTGGGAAGAGGCGTAGCCGTGTCCGTTTGGGTGGGTGCGGGGGTTGACGTCGCAGCGGGGGCAAGCGACCCCAAAGAACAGGAGAGCGAAAGAAGGACAAGGAGCAGGAAGGAGATGTTTTTTTTCATGGTCACCTGTTATGGTTTCGGCGTAGATGTGGGTTTTGGCGTTGTGATCGGACAGCCCGTCAGCGGTGTGAGACACGGGCAGGGATACATGTCAAACGCCTTTTCGTAAATTTTGGTGCGACCGATCTCTTCGCCGTCGATGTTGGTTGCCACCAGTTGGAAGTAGACCCATGAACGCAAATAATGATCGTGCCCATAGATCTTGCTCCCGACCAGTTTTACGGTGAAAACTCCCTGACCGCGGTTCAGCATCACGTCGCCGTTGGTCCAGGGAGTGTAATCTTCCGCTTTGAGGTCTTTGACGCGTAAAAAGATGATAACGCTAAAGACTTCTTCTGGGTCGTCTACTTCAGCAGTGATTGTGACAGAATTGGGAGAACAGCCGCCCCAATAGATTTTTTTCGGTGAATATTTGACGGAGAAAAAACCGATTCCCGGTTTTGAAGAGGTGGGTGTGGCAAACGGTGTGATGGTCTTCCCGTCAACCATAAACACAATGGGGGTAAAGGTGGACTGGTTCGGGTCCCAGGTGGCGATGCGCACAATGGTCGCCGAAGGACGCGGAGTGGGAGTCTCGGTGTTTGTGGGAGTATATGCGGGCGTAAATGTAAAAGCGGGGGTGGAAGTTGGTTCGGGCGTGCGTGTGGATGGAATCAGATCTGCCATGGAACAGGAGGAAAGCAGGAACGCTATAGCCGCTAAAACAAATTTCTTTCGCATTGAATGTCTCATCCCGCTATAATACTATGAAATCTTTTTCTGTGATTTTTGATTATGGAATTAAGGCTTTTCCGTAATGAACGGGAAGAGCTTTAACACGAAGGGCACCAAGTACACAAAGGGAAGATTGATTTTACGAATGTTTTCCTCACCACACTCGCATGTGGCGCACACTTGCCCTTGCGGGCAGTGCCAGGGCAAGTGTCGTGACTTTTGTATTCGATAGGGCTTACGCAAAACCTGAAGAACAAGCCGCGAATTACACAAATTGTCACGAATTTTTAAACAATTCGCGGCAAAAGATTTTGAACTGCGTAAGTCCTATTCGAAAAGGTTTCCCGTTAAAAGCGGTGATGCCTCTTTATTTACGCCGAAGCGCCAGAGTAATTTTTCACTCCCACTTTCCAAACTGTGCGGGCAACGATGAAGAGAGTCACTGTCAGTGCGAGGGCGCCGAACCAGGTTTGCAGGGTCAGGCGACCGGTGAGTGCCTGGGCAGGCACGGTGACGGCAAAGGCTACAGGAACGAGAAAGGTCAGACCGTAGCGCAGCCAGTTGGGGTAAATATCCACGGGCCAGCGACCGGCGGCGTAGAGACCTTCGAAGAGGTTGGCAATCTCATTCACTCGCACGAACCAAAACGCAGTGGATGTGATAATGAGCCAAAAGCAATAGATCATGATCGCACCCAGAAACAACGCTGAGAAGAATCCAAGCACAGACCAGAAATCTACAAACCAATCCAATTGTGAGAGCGCAACGATCATCACGATAACGCCAGTGACCACATCCACCATTTGCCAGAGGCGGAATTCACGCACGCTGACGAGCAACTGCGCATCGGCAGGTTTGGTGAGGGCATAGTCGAGCGTCCCCTCGCGGATCTCATCCATGAGGCGTTCCATGTTGGGCTGAATGGCAGCACGGATAAACCCGCCAGTGACGGTGAAAACACCCATCACCGCCAGTAATTCGGCTTTGTTCCAGCCGCCCAATTCGGTGACCTGATTAAAGACGAGATTTAAACCGATCAAGCCAGTGGCAAGCGCGATGAAAGTTTGAAGAATCTGGATGTATAGATTGGCGCGATATTGGAACTCGTTCATGATGCCAATGCGCAGATAGTTGAAGGCTAGTTTAAATCCTTGCATATTAACCTCCCACCGCCGAGAAGCGGCGAATGGCAACTTTCCATATCTGGCTGACCACCACAACGCCAAAGAATACCCATGCGAACTGCATTCCCAAGCCGATGAACAAGTCATTGGTCGGCATGTTGCCCACCAGAACTTCGATAGGGTAACCAAATGCCCAGCGGAACGGGAAGAACCAGGCAGCTTTCTGCACCGCTTCAGGCATAAGCGAAAGCGGAACCAGACGCCCAGAAAGAATCAGCTCGGCAGCAAAGTACAACTCGAACAAAGCGCTGACGCGCGTCGTCCAAAAGGTGACCATGCCAAGCAGGGAAAGCGTAATGGTGCGGATCAGATACGCCATCCAGATCGCAACAAAAAAGACAACGCCTTCGAGCAGGGTTGGGTGCAGGTCCGGCTTGAAGATAAGCGAGAGCGCGAGCGCAAGCGGAATCCACAGGATAATCATCACGACCTTCCAACCTGCGAAAAACGCCACATCCTCATGCAGCGGGTGGATTGGGCGTAAAAGGGACATAGACAGCCTGCCCTGCCGAATGCGCCATTCCCAACCGTAAGGCGTGAAGGCGATGTTCATCTGGCGCACAAGCGTCCACACGATGTAGTAGGCGGCAAGGGAGCCGGGAGTATACCCGCCCACTGTACCGCCCTGTTGATTCGCCACGGCAGACCATACTACCATGTAAATGACCGGCTCTGCCAGCATGCCGATCATGTAAAAATAATTGGCAACGGGATACTGCCACTGTTCCATGACTGAGAACTTCATCATGGATGTGTAGTAATCGAAATATCGTTTCATTCCATCGCTTCCTTTTTGACCGAGAAAACGGATTCGATCACATCTTCGATGGGTGCGGCTTCGACAGTGAGGTCATCCACCGCGAGGTCGTTGAGTAGACGGGATGTAACCGCCGAGGCTTTTTCCTTGGGCACGCGCATCGTTACTCTGGACCCGTCAATGGATACCACGTCCCCGTACTGACTCAAGTCTGTGGCAGGGTTATCGAGCGTGAAGCCGACAGTCTTGAATGCCGAGAACTTTTCAACCAAAGCGGCAAGGTCGCCGTCGAATAGTAACTGTCCATGGTGGATGACGATGACGCGTTTGCAGAGGGCTTCTACATCCGCCATGTAGTGACTGGTGAGCAGCACCGTCGCACCATAGCGTTTGTTGTACTCCGCCACAAACGTGCGGATGCGTTTCTGCATGGTCACATCCAAGCCCAATGTCGGCTCATCGAGGAAGAGGATTTTCGGCTTGTGCAGCAGCGCGCCGACAATCTCCATTTTCATGCGCTCGCCCAATGACAAGTTACGGACGGGTTTCTGTACCAATTCCTTCAAGTCGAGCAGCTCGATGAATTCATCGCGGGTGCGTTTGAAATCCTCGGTTGGGATGCCGTAGATGGCGCGTTGCAGGTCGAAAGAATCAAGCGCGGGCAGGTCCCATGAGAGTTGGTTACGATTGCCCATCACCAACGTGATCTGACGCAGGTAGTCGTGCGGGCGTTTGGCAGGCTCATAGTCCAACACAGACGCACCCCCGGACGTTGGATGTAAAAGTCCGCTGAGCATTTTGAGCGTAGTGGTCTTGCCCGCCCCATTCGGACCGAGAAAGCCAACCACCTCGCCTGGTTGAATCTCGAACGAGATGCCATCCACGGCTTTGACGGTTTTGTAGGTACGTTTGAAGAGACCCTTCGCGGCGGCTTTCAAACCAGCCTCACGTTCGGGAACTTGATAATGTTTTGCCAGTTTCGAGATCGAAATGACAGAGGGCATGTAATTCTCCTGATTCAGTTGTAGCTAGATGCGTCGCACCAGACGGGTAGACTCGGCTGTTTAACAAGATGAGTCAACAGCGTGTATTTATCTTATTTAGGATGGTGCGACGCATTTCGAGTGGTACCAATAGTCCGCCCTATGGCAACAAAAAACCGCAGGGCATCAGCGCGCCTGCGGAAAGGTTTCAGGGATGGGAGTTACCCAACCAACCCGCTGGGAGGCACGCAAAAAGTTGTTGTTTCATTCAGAATGATAGACATCCAAGAAGTACCTCCTTTCAGATTAGAATTATGCCGAGTTTATCATATTCAAAATCGACATGCAAGATGGGAATCAAAAAATCCATGAACAAACAGGAAATCGAACAAGAGCTGGAAAAAACTCACGACGGTTTCATTGAACTTGTAAATTCGATCCCTGAGGAAAACTACTCCCTGCCCACCGACAACCCAGCATGGACGGTAGGAGACATCCTCTTTCACATTACGCTGGGTCCGCGGGCGGTGGCACTGGAAGTGTGGATGATCGTCCATGCGCGAGGGGTATTCGGATTTACGATGAGGCATTTCCCTTCGCGCCTCTTCAATTCGGTCAATGCCTGGTTCGGGCGCGGACGAGACCAACGAGTCAGCCGTCGGGGTTTGCTCAAGGCATACGGGAGGGCGCATGCAGTCGTAAAGTCCAGGTTGAGGCGGACGCGGGAGGAGGATTTGGTCAAATTGGTGGTGTATCCTCCAGATTTTGTGTCTGATCTGGCTGGAGAGGTCACGCCAGAGCGTCTTTTCCGCTATGTGAGCAGGCATTTTGAGATGCATGAACAGGCGCTCCGTAGGACAAGTCAAGTCTATAGACTCGGGATGAATTCTGGTATAATCTCGCCCCGTGACTGGTCCTACCGACGGTAATTCCCTTTAGGGGAGATAAGCTATCGGCACGGAGACCTGCGAAGTGCGGCGAAAGCTGCCGCCAATTTTGAAAGAAAGGAGACGCATACGTCATGCCGCTCGCAAAGGAAGTTAAGACGAAGGCGATCGAAGATTTTCATCGCCATGAGAAGGACACCGGCTCGCCTGAAGTTCAGGTTGCCATCCTGACCAATCGCATTCAGCAGTTGACCGAGCATTTGCGCAACAACAAGCAGGATCAATCCTGCCGCCGTGGTCTGCTCAAGTTGGTGGGTCAGCGCCGCCGCTTGCTCACCTATCTGCGCCAAAGTAATTACCAGGCGTACCTTAGTGTGACCGAACGTTTGAATCTGCGCCGCAAGTAGTACGTTTTCAGACCTGACAGGTTTACGAAAACCTGTCAGGTCTTTTGTAACCCGCAGTCAGGAATTGAATAGCGCGAATGACACAAGGCGTCATTCCCACTCTTCAGTCCCTGACCCCGAGGCGGGAAGTTTGGTAGCGCAAGGCGGTGTCTTGCGTTACATCTAGGAGACAATTAAATATGAAACCCGAAGGTAAACATTATTCGACCGTCGTTGGCAACAAGACGGTGACCATCGAGACGGGTCGCTTAGCTGGGCAGGCTGGCGGCGCGTTGACGCTTGGTATCGAAGAAGCGATCGTGTTCGCCTCTGCCACCATGGGCGGCGTGCGCGAAGGCATCGACTTCTTTCCTTTGAGCGTCGAATACGAAGAAAGGTTATATGCGGGAGGAAAAATCCCCGGTTCTTTCTTCCGCCGTGAAGGGCGCGCCACTACAGACGCGATCCTCACTGCACGCTTGACCGACCGACCTCTGCGCCCGTTGTTCCAGGATGGCATGCGCAATGAAGTGCAGATCATTATGTACTCGTTCTCGTCAGACGGCGTGAACCCGCTCGACATCCTCGCCATAAACGCCGCTTCTGCTGCGATCATGATCTCAGACATCCCCTGGGGCGGACCCGTTGGCGCCGTCCGCGTGGGACGTGTGAACGGCGAGTTCGTCATCAACCCGACCTTCGCCGAGATCGAAGCCTCTGACCTCGACCTGCGTATTGCCGGCACGAAGGACGCCATCCTCATGGTGGAATGCGGCGCGAACGAAATCCCCGAAGATGTGATGGTGGCTGCGTTGGAATTGGGTCACAAGTCCATTCAGCCCATTATCGACCTGCAGTTGCAAATGGCTGCCGAACTTGGCAAGCCCAAGCGCGAGGTTAAACTCTACCTGCCTGGCGAAGACATCAGGAAGAAGGTCTTCAACCGCGTCAGCGGAGCGATGACCGAACTGCTCGACAAGCCGCTCTCCAAAGTGGAATTCTACGGCGGTATGGATGAGATCAAGGAATCTGCAAAAGCCGAGCTCGTCATCATCTCTGAAGGTGCAAGTCCCGCCGATTACATAAGCACTGCCGACTTCAATGAAGCCTTCAGCATGGCGGAGCAGGCTATCGTCCGCGAGCGTATTTTGAGCATGGGCAAGCGTCCCGATGGACGCAAGCCGACTGAAATCCGCCCGATCTGGTGCGACGTGAACGTGTCGCCCCGCGCGCATGGAACCGGTCTGTTCACCCGTGGTGAGACACAGATCCTCTCATTTGCAACTCTCGCTACATTGGGCGAAGCGCAGGAATTGGACAACCTCTCCCCGATCAAGACAAAACGCTACATGCACCACTACAACTTCCCGCCCTTCTCCACCGGCGAGGTCAAACCTCTGCGTGGACAAAGCAGGCGCGAGGTTGGGCATGGCGCGCTGGCAGAACGCGCATTGGAACCAGTGCTCCCCATCGAAGAATCCTTCCCGTATGCCATCCGCGTCGTGTCTGAGGCTTTGTCTTCCAACGGCTCAACCTCGATGGGTTCGGTCTGCGGTTCGACCCTCGCGTTGATGGACGCTGGCGTGCCGATCAAGGCTCCCGTCTCGGGCGTGGCGATGGGTCTCATCACCGATGACAGTGGTCGTTATCAAATTTTGACCGATATTCAAGGAACCGAAGACCACCTCGGCGACATGGACTTCAAAGTCGCTGGAACCGCCGCAGGCATCACCGCTCTGCAGATGGACATCAAGATCAGCGGCTTGAGCACCCAGATGATGAAAGAAGCGCTCGAACAGGCTCGTGTGGCACGCATGTCCATTATGGACAAGATGCTGGCTGTCCTCGCTGAACCGCGCAAAGAATTGAAGCCGCATGCGCCGCGCATCATCACCGTCAAGATCCCCGTCGATAAGATCGGCGCGTTGATCGGACCGGGCGGCAAGAACATCCGCGCCTTGCAGGAAGAAACCGGCGTGAAGATCGACATCGAAGAAGACGGCACCGTCTACATCGCCTCGACCGATGGTGTTGGCGCGAAGATCGCCCAGGAACGCATCGAAGCCATGGGCGAATCCGCTGTGGCTGGCAACATTTACACCGGCAAGGTCGTGCGCGTGGAAGCCTTTGGCGCCTTCGTGAACATCATGCCCGGCGTGGATGGTCTCGTACACATCTCACAACTCGATAGCGA
>JACPVC010000350.1 GCA_016191955.1 Chloroflexota bacterium | reverse complement strand
GAACTCCTCCATCACTTCCCTGCCCCTGGCGCGTGTAAAATCGCCAGACTCCGAATCAATGATATGCATATCGGGATAATCTTTCAGGATTTCACGAAAGCCCACATACCGGTCGTTTGCCGGGGCAGAGCCGATCGTTCCCACCAACTCAACGATGTTTGCCTTCCCATTTGTCAAATCCGCCATGACACGCGCCGCATTACGACCCTCTTCAAGAAAATCTGAACCAAGATAGGATACATAAAGATCCTCAGGCACCGCGGCGCGACGATCAACAAGAATGATGGGGATGCCAGCATCTTTCGCCTCCTGAAAAACCTCGTCCCAGCCTGTTTCGACAATCGGCGAAATTCCAATCACATCCACTTTCTGCACAATAAGTTTGCGCACGGCTTCGATCTGATTTTCCTGCTTTTGTTGGGCATCAAAGAAGCGCAATTCCACACCCAATTGGTCTGCTGTCTCCTTGATGGAAATGGTGTTCGCTGCGCGCCACTCGCTTTCAGCGCCCAATTGAGAGAAGCCAACGATCAAGTCTTCATAGCCTTTCACGGTTTTGGCGTTTACGTCGTAAGTGGATGTCAAGCCAGGTTGTTGCGCACAGCCCCAAAGTCCGGGAATGAACGCAAGGATCATCATCAAGCCCGCAAAACGGGACGTCTTCATCGAAAGCACTCCTCGATCTTTTATCACGCTTCCAACCCGACCGGTAACCGGGTCTCTTCGACCTGGGGCGTTGTCTCCGTTTTAGCGGGGATGACCAATGTCACACAAGTGCCGGAGTTATATTCGCTTCGAATCGAGACGCCATATGTTCTCCCGTAATACAACCGAATGCGATTGTTGACATTGCCGATTCCAAAGCCGCTTTCCAGTTTGATCTCGCCTGAGTCATCATCCAACTCAACACGCAGTTGAGCCAGTTTCTCTGGCGTGAAACCGATGCCATCATCTTCTACTTCGAGCAATATTTCAGCGTCGCCGTTTCGCTTGGCGCGCACATGGATCGTGCCGCCCTGCCTTTTATTCTTGATGCCATGATACAAGGCGTTTTCGACAAGCGGCTGGAGCAACAATTTCAGGATCGTATTCTGAGCCACATCTGCATCGACTTCAATTTTGAAATCCAAAATATCCCGATAGCGCATCTTCTGAATGGTCAAGTAATTTCGAATGCGCTCGACCTCTTCACCGATGGTGATCCAGTCCATGCCCTTGCTCAGGCTGATGCGGAAGAAACTCGATAGCGCGGTGACGATGTCGACCACCTCGTCCGTCTTCTTGGATTCCGCCATCCAGATGATGGTATCGAGGGTGTTATACAGAAAATGCGGATTGATCTGTGCCTGTAAGGCGCGCAGTTCCGCCTTCTTGAGATTCTCCTGCTCTTTGATCTTGGAATCCAACAACTCCTTGATCTTCCCGATCATGATATTGAAACTCATGCCCAGTTCTGTGATCTCATCCACATTATCGCTGGTCATCAGTGTCTGCAAGTCGTTCTTGGTGATGGTGGTGGTCACATCATGCAATTTTTTGATGGGGGTATAGATACTTCTGGATAGACTCCAGGCGGCTACCACCGCAAAGCCCACGGCGCTAAAAATCAGAATAACAGAAAAGACCTGCCAGCGTGCAAAACTTTCCCGCATGACCTGATATTGCCCATCGGTGCGGTTTACTTCATAAAGTACATAATTTTGCACCACCTCATCCAACACAGATGTCACAAAGCGGATATTTTCCAGCACTGCTTCGTTCTCTGCTGAGGTGCTGTTATGAGCGATCTCTTCGCCCATTTGATCGACGGATTCCTTGAGGGATTGCAATGTCCTGAGAATCAGATCCAGCTTGACCCGGGCACGTTGGGAATCCGTATTCGCCATCATCCAATGTACTTTGGCATCCACATTATCGATGATCTCGTACTGCCTGCCTTCCGAAAACTCGACCTTCCCTGCCACGATCTTCCACATCTCATTATCAATATCAGGTTTGACGCTGCCGCTGATGCTGTTCGCAGTGGTGATGTTGGTGATGATGGCATCGTACTGACGGCTGTAGCGCAGGACCTGCAACATCGAAACAACATTAGTGGCTCCCATCAATAAAATGACAACACAAAGGGAAGCCAGAATTTTGGCACGAATGGACAGATTAATACCAGCGACGGAATCGACCAGTTTCCCCACATACTTGAGCGGGGACCTGCTTGTCGCATTCGTTTGCCCGATTATTCGCGTCAGAATCTGCCTGAAGCCCGGCGTTGCAGTTTTTTGTGTCATATCGTACTCCTGCACAGGTCACTAGACCTGTGAACGAAACTCGATGGGCGATTGACCGGTATGTTTTTTGAAAACAGCGCTGAAATAATGCGGGTCGTTATAACCAACCTGATAGGCAATATCAGCCGAACGTAATGAAGTCATGCGCAGCAATTCCTTCGCCTTGTTAATGCGAACTTCGGTCAAATATTCCTTGAAATTTTGGGCAGTTTCCTGGCTAAAAACAACGCTGAAATGGCTGGCACTGAGATTTGCCCGTGCCGCCACGATATTGAGGGAAAGGTCAGGGTCTGTGTAATGACGTTCGATATATTCTTTTGCCTGTCGGATCAAATCCTTGTATTGACCTTTGGGTTGACCATCCCGGTATGCCAGCGCGGTCATGATGATCTTGTAAACGTGAGCCCGCAGTTCCTCGATCGTTTTGATATTTGACATGATTAATTCGATCGAATTCAATTCGGGGATGACCTTGTCCACTTCGCCGCCCAGATCGTCCACCAGTTTTGCAATCGCTAGAACGACATCCACGAAAATATAATTCTTGATCAGGTTCGATTTGAGCGCCGCTTCACTCAACGGCAGCAGGTAGGCATTGAAGAATTCATCGAACCCCTCCCTCTTCCCGCTGTGCAGATAATTTTCCACCGCTACTTTATCTACTTTGAGCAATTCCATTCGCTCAAGGGGCTGATGCAAGCTGGAGTCTTCGTCACCGGGCGGATTCTGGATGCGCGTCAGAGCCTCGATGAAGGATTGGCAAATATCGGCGATACGGTTCTTCGCGGTTCCCATGCCTATGGTCAACTTATAGCGCGTCTTTCCGACCTCGCGCCTGATCTCGTCCAATAGGGAGTCCCTGCTTTCTTCGAGATATTCCAAAGTATGCCCTTTGAAGATCAAGACCAGGTCACCCCAGTCTCTTTTCAAGACAAAGATATCCGGGTCTTTTTCGATCAGCCCCACAACCATATTTTGAATCTGCTGGTATCCATCGTGTTCAGGCTGCCCGGAACGATCATCAGGTTCGATTTTCAGAATCATAACCAGATAATGTCTGGCGATAAGGTTAAGTTCCAACAGTTGACCGTTTTCAACAGCCTCCGCCGGGGAAACAGCCCCTACGATCAACTTGAACAAAAACCGTTCACGAAGGGTGGCGCGGTTTTCCTCTGCCTGTTCCTGTAACCTTTTCAGGTTTTCGCGTTCTTTTCTTTCGTCGTCCAATTGTGCGGTCAATTTTTGAAGGGCGCTTTGCAGGTTTTGCACCGTGATGGGCTTGAGCAGATAATCGGTGACCCCAAGTTTGATCGCCTGTTGTGCATACTCAAATTCGTCGTGCCCGCTAAGAATGATGACCTTCACCCACGGCATTCGCTCGCGCATGATCTTGCTTAACTGCAACCCATCTATGAACGGCATTTTGATATCGGTGATCAAAACATCGGGTTTGGCTGTACGTAAAAGCGGCAATGCCATTTCCCCGTCAGACGCTTCGCCGCAAAACTCGAAGCCGCTGGCCCGCCAATCCACATTGTCGCGGATTCCCTCGCGAGTAACAACTTCATCTTCGACCAGAAATACCTTGTACGACATATTTGGGGATCCTTCGCTTTGGTCATTTTACCCCAATTCACTTTCACCAAGATCGTGGCTGATCCCTATCCCTTCCGCTTGATGGGTGGAAGGGAAACATACAAATTCCCATTTTCGATTTTGGTGACAAATTCATCCAAAGGACGCGGCGGTGGACCGCTTAACACATTGCCAACGGCATCAAAATGTCCGTCATGACAGGGGCTGCCGATAAAAGCAGCGGCTGTTTTTATAAAGTCACGGCGACTAAGACTGGTCTTTGGGGTCATTCCATTCCTCGCTTACTTCATTTTCCATTCAGAGATTCGGGATGCGAGCATGTTTCCAGCGGAAGTGGATTTTTTTCGAAGGAGAGGCAGGCTGAGGGGCGGATGGAGGCGGAGTCCTAGTCGCAGTGCATGCTGCAAGCAAGGCGGGCAACAGAATCCGTTTCACCTTTAATCTCCTTGGGGTCATCATAACTCTGGTGTGGACATGGGTCTTGCGCCAAGTGGCTGAAAATAAAATAGGCAATACTGCCTATGCCAGCTTGAAGGATTTTTTATATGTTGTTTACATTTGTCTGTTAGGATTTGCAATCTCATTTGCGTTCGATTGATGACCCTAATGTGGCATCGGGTTTAAACTTCATGTCTGCGCATATTGGGTAATCAAATAGACAGGAGACACATAAAAATCATGAATAGTTTCAGTATGCAAAAATTCTATCCAACTGGACAGGAGTATGAGATCGATCCTGTATGCGAAATGAAGGTGGACCCTCAAAACCCGCCCTTCCAGGTTTCATTCAAAGAGAGGACGTATTACTTTTGCTCCGAGGCATGTAAGCATTTGTTTCAACATGACCCGGAGAAGTACGTGAAATCGGAAACAGAATAAGTACCTATCCTAAAATTGCTTTCGCCGCAGTCCTCGGCGGCGAGGACGCCGCCGTGAGCTGAAAATATTCGGATAGGTTGTAAAGCCAATTGCAGTAAGATTCGATGTAGGCAATTTTGCCTACATCGAAATACGCCACGCGGCTCTTCATGAGTTTTGTAAGATTCCATAAAATTGGATCGAATCCATAAATGGAATTTTCGAGGCGCACGATGAATATTTCCCCATTCCTTTCCATAAAAGCTCCATGTGATGATGCATTGCTGTGGGTAAAGGAGCAACTGTCACGAGCCGACCTGCGTACCGTGCAAACTTTTGATCTGCATGATGCGCGGTCGGGTTTGCATGATTGTCCCTGCCCGAATCACGGGACCGAGGACTGCGACTGTCAGATGGTGGTGCTGCTCGTTTACAGGCAGAACGCCGATGCTTCGACTGCGCTCAACACAAGCCCGGCGACCTTGATCCTGCATGGCAATGATGGGCAAACATGGCTTTCGATAGCGGATACTCCCAGCCAGAAAACAAGCGCAGCGACTCTGACCGCGATCAGGAATGCCCTGGTAGGAAAACTGCCCGCTCGAATATCAGACCCTGCATAGGCAGGGTTGCCATTATATCCATGCGAGATTTGACTCTCGAACTTTCGTAATGTATGATCTAAACTAGTGATGATTAAATATTTGCCAAAAAGGAGAAGAGATGTATAAAAAGATATTTGTCGTATTAGTTGTGGCGGGCTTGTTGTTGACCGCATGCGGCGGGCAGGGGCCCAGCGCCCCGGTGGAGGTGCAGATCACGCTGACGGAGTTTGGCATCGAACCGTCATTAACCGAATTCGAAACGGGCGTGCCCTATCATTTTGTTGTGACCAATGCAGGCACGGTCGAACATGAGATCATGATTATGCCGCCATTGACCGAAGACGAAATGGGTATGGCTATGGATATGGGCGAACTGGACGAAATGGCGCTTGCCATGATCGAAGCGTCTGAATTACCCGCCGGTGCAACAGCCTCTTTCGACTACACCTTTACTGAAGCCGCGCCTGCCGGTACCCTCGAATTCGCCTGCCATACACCAGGTCATTACGAGGCCGGCATGAAACTACCAATTGTTGTGAAATAGGATGCTGCTTTCCAATTTCGGATAGTTGCTTGAAACACCGAACCGGTACTGTGAAATAAGAATCAGGTGTCAGGGCGACTTCAGCCGCCCTGACACCTGATTTCGATTTGATACAAAAGAGGAAAATATGCCTGCCGTCACTGCAAGCGCCCGCCCAAGACAAACCATATTTCAATGGCTTGGGGCGCATTGGTTCGCGATCTTCCTGGGCATCTATGGTTTGTGGGTGTTTGTTCCCTTCTTTGCGCCTGTCTTTATGCAGCTCGGTTGGACGGGCGCGGGCGAGGCAGTTTATTTCATTTACTCATTCTTCTGCCATCAACTTCCGGAGCGTTCCTTCTTTTGGTTTGGCGAGAAGACCATGTACTCCTTGAATGAAATCCAGTCCGTTTGGAAAAACACAGACAACCCGATGATCCTGCGTCAATTCATTGGCAACGAAACGATGGGCTGGAAGGTGGCATGGTCGGATCGTATGATTTCGTTTTATACCAGCGTTTGGTTGTTTGCCGTCATCTGGTATCCTTTTCGTCGAAGAATCAAGCCGTTATCGTGGTGGGGATTTGTGTTGTTCCTGCTCCCGCTTGTGATCGATGGCGGCACACATACGATCAGCGATCTTGCCGGTATCGGGCTGGGGTTTCGTGATACAAATGCATGGCTGGCTCTACTAACGAACCATGCCCTCCCCGCGACGTTTTATGCGGGGGACGCGCTCGGTTCATTCAACTCGATCATGCGCTTCATCACCGGGCTGCTGGCTGGTTTGGGAATCGTCTGGCTGGCATTTCCATCCATTCATCAAACGCAGGCTTATAATCAACAACTGGAAGAACTGAGTTATGCCAAAGTCATCGAGCAAATCAAAACCCAAAATACGCATTCTCCTGGCGGATGACCATCACATCGTCCGTGCGGGGGTGAGGCAACTGCTTGAAAGCGCAACCGATCTCCAGGTCATTGCCGAAGCGGGGGATGGGGAAGAGGCGCAAGCACTTATCCAGAAACATAAACCGGATGTCGCCGTCCTGGACATCCAAATGCCTAAAGTCAGCGGTATTGAGGTGACGCGTTGGGTGCGTTCGCAATTTCCCGAAGTGGGTATCTTGATCCTTACCGCTTACGACGATGACCCGTATGTGATGGCTGTGCTGCAGGCGGGCGCAAATGGGTATGTGCTCAAGACCGGGCAGGCAGATGAATTGATCCAGGCGGTGCGGGATGTGCATGAAGGCAAGTCCGCGCTCGACCCTTCCATCACGCGCAAATTAATGGCCAATGTTTTCAAGAGACCGGAAGAGAAAATCGTTGAGCCGCTGACCGATCGTGAACTCGATGTGTTACGCCTTGCCGCAAAAGGGTTTACAAACAAAGCCATTGGCGTTCAACTTTCGATCAGTGACCGCACCGTGCAGGGGCACCTCGCACACATCTTCGCCAAACTGCAAGCCAACAGCCGTACAGAAGCCGTCATGCGCGGCGTTTCACTGGGGATGATCTCGCAGAGTTCGGGTAATATCATCGAAGAATGAAACGTCTTCTGCCGGGCTGGCGTGGTCTAACGCAACTCTTCGCGGTGACTGTATTGCCGCTGACTTTATTGCTATTGTTGATTGCGTTTGGCGGCGTCAACATGCACCAACAGGATATGCGCGCTTTGGTGGGGGAGCGTGATGAGCGCGCAGTTCAGTCTGCCGCTGCTGCCTTGCAATCCGAATTGCATCACCGTATGGCGACCGTCACCAGCATGGGGGTTCTTGCATCTGAGGAACTTTCTTACGATAAGATCTTCGCCACCACAAACGACCTTGCCGCGGACTTCAACGGCGGCTTCGCCATTCTCGACCCGGATGGACGCCTGGTTGACAATGTAAACAATGATGAATTTTGGGGATGGGTCTCCCAAAATTTTCATACGATTACGTTCGCTTCTTCATCTTCCATTGGGCCTGTTTTCTCCGACCCAATCCGTGACCCCAACTCCAATCAACTTTTCGTCATTATTTCGGCGTATTCCGCTTCACGCGATGTGATCGTGGCTGGCGCATTTTCCCCTGATGCCCTCGCCACTGAGACCTTATCCACCACTTATCCAACAGGCAGCGATGTGACCATCTACCTTTTGGATAATTCCCGTCAATTGCTTTTTGTCAGCGGCGCCCCTGCACAGGAAAGCCTGGCGTCTGACCATCCGGGAGTGATGGAGGCGTTGGGCGGCGAGAGCGGCGTTCTTTATGTGAAAAAGGATTCAGCGGAACATGTGGTCGCCTATAGCCCCATCGAAACCGCAGGCTGGGCATTGATTACAGAGGAAGAATGGGAAATGGTAATCAGCCCCTCGCTGCAATTGACTCAGATGGCGCCGTTGGTCGTTGTACCCGCATTCATCCTTGCATTGATCGCAATCTGGTTTGGCGCAAAACAGATCGTCCAACCGCTTCAAAAGCTGGAATCAAAAGCGGCTGCGTTGGCATGGGGAAATTATGAAGCCATCAAAGAACCGGTTGGCGGTATCTCCGAAGTGCAGCACCTGCAAATGGAGTTGACCGAAATGTCTCGCAAGGTGCAGGCGGCGCAGGAAGGGTTGCACGATTACATCGGTGCGATCACCTCTGCTCAGGAGGAGGAACGCAACCGCCTGGCGCGTGAACTGCACGACGATACGATACAAGCCGTAATTGCCTTGAAACAACGCGTGCAACTTGCGCAAAAATCGGTTAAAGACCAGAACGGGAGACAATCGCTCAAGGAATTGGAGACTCTTGCCGAACAGACGGTTGAAAATTTGCGCCGCCTGACGCGGGCGTTGCGCCCTATTTATCTTGAAGACTTGGGTCTTGTCACCGCGCTTGAAATGCTGGCGCGGGAAATGAGTTCCAAAAATCATGGTAGCGAATCCCCCGGCACCGCCCAACCGAGACGGCGTAGTCGTTCATTGCACAAAACGACGGACGCTGCCGTTACACATTTTGTAGTGGATTTTCAAAGGACAGGCAATGAGCGGCGACTCTCACGTGAAGTGGAATTGTCGCTGTATCGCATCGCACAGGAGGCGTTGAATAATGTGATCAAACACTCCAGGGCGACCCGTGCCGACCTGACTATCGGCTTCGAGGATGCAGAGATTACCTTGGTCGTCAAAGACAATGGCAGTGGGTTTGTCGCGCCAGACAGCCCCACAGAATTTGCCCCGAATGGGCACTTTGGGCTGATGGGCATTCACGAACGCGCCGATTTGATCGGAGCACGGCTTGAGATTGAATCCGCTTTGGGTAAGGGGACCAGGCTGGAGGTCCGATTGTGAAGCGATAAAGGTCATAAGCTATTTTGCCTGTCATCGAGTCAAATCCTGATCGACAGGCAAACTTAGACTGGGGACAGGTGGGATACGACATCGAGAAGTAGGCAGAATTGCCTATATAACCAGCAGTAATATGGCTCTCATAGAAGATGTCTTTTAATTGCATAATACAAACAAGATAAGGAGACCAACCTATGACAACCACCGTACATGACCCTGTTTGCCACATGGATATTGACCCTGCCACTGCCGCAG
This sequence comes from Chloroflexota bacterium, assembly GCA_016191955.1. GTDB lineage: Bacteria > Chloroflexota > Anaerolineae > Anaerolineales > Villigracilaceae > Villigracilis. The sequence goes on along the minus strand of JACPVC010000350.1, from coordinate 832 downwards.
GCACATCCGAGTACAACGGGCAAACGTATTACTTCTGTTCGCTGGGGTGCAAGAAGGCTTTCGACAAGGAGCCGGAGAAGTATCTTGGCAAAACCGACGAACATGCGCACCACCATTAATTTCGCCTTCTTCTCCTCAAATGACCTGCCTGTTGGCAGGTCATTTTATTTTCAGACAATTTTCCGCAAATAAATCTTCAATCACTCTTTGTCATATCTTTACATATTCTTTAATCACGCCGGATATTCTTAAATCATCAAGAAAGGAGCAAATTATGTTTCTGATGTGGATCATCCCTCTGTTGTTGATTATCCTTGTAGTCTATGCCATTTCTGGCAATGGACTTGTCCATGCGTTCAAACCTATTTCAAACCGCGCCTGCCCGCAATGTGGTCGAGCCGCGCAAAATGATTGGAAGAACTGCCCGCACTGCGGACAGATATTGTAGGAGGCTGCCATGTGTGGTTGCATGTTGATGCACGCGATGATGAATCATGAAGGTCATTCAGCTTCCCCGCAACCTGGAGGCGCGCCTGGGCGGCAATGCGAACATTGCGGATTTCCCTTGCAACAAGGATATGCCTTTTGCCCAAGTTGCGGCATGAACTTGCGGGCGGCGGATTGCCCCGCCTGTGGACAAAAGGTTGACCCTGCCTGGAAAACCTGCGCATATTGCGGGTCACCCTTAGGCGAGGCGCAGGGACAAGCAGCGCATCATTGATTTATATATTCAATCGAAAGAAAGGAATAACAGTATGAAAAAGATAAATTGGTCGGCAGTTGTAATCGTGGGGCTTCTGATTGCCATGCTCCTGTTTGCCACGGGAATATT